>PLIU01000356.1 GCA_003140095.1 Verrucomicrobiales bacterium
AGTCCTCAAATCGTCGATTCAACCAATGGAAATTACCATCTGGTGAGCGGCTCCCCTTGTATCAACGCCGGCGACAACAATGCGCCGTCGCTGCCATTGACAGATCTGGACGGTAATCCGCGCATCGTCGGCGGAACCGTCGATCTCGGCTCCTACGAGTTTAACAGTGCCCCCGTTTTCGCGAGCGTCCAACCGTCCCCAACAAATAGCGTCGTGCTTCAGTGGCCGAGCGTCGCCGGTGTAAACTACGCCGTCCAAAAGTCCACAAATTTATCGCAAGGATTCTTCGACCTCACTTCGTCCTTGCCCNNCCACGGCGCCGGTGAACACATACACAGACGTTACTGCACCAGGCACGCCCGCCGCATTCTACCGCATCCGTTCCTGGTAGTATTCTGGCCATTAACCATCTTTCACTCAAGTCTCAATCATTCATGAACTCGATCAAAAACAACCTCGCGCGCCAAGCCAAATAATTATGAAAGCACAATTACAATTATTCCTGTTGAATCTTAGCAAATGCGATGAACAGACTACGATTCCGAGAACCCACACAAAAAGATTTGCTTCGACGAACCTGTCATCTACGATTCTTTGGGTGTTTGTATGGTGCATATTGGCGTCCGGCCAGATTCATGCTCAGACGGACGTTTCAGGGACAATCGTGAACCAGACCTGGACGGCGAATAATTCGCCGTACATCGTGGTAGGCAACATCAATGTCGCGGGCTTGGTAATCTCGCCCGGTGTCTGGGTACAGTTTGCAAGCAATTACAGCTTCGAGGTGGACGGCCTGCTGCAAGCGTTGGGAACGCCCAGTGCCCCGATAATCTTCACCGGAACAAACGTTGGCTGGCAGGGAATCTTTTTCAATTTTAGCAGTCCAGGCTCGGTTCTCGCTTGTTGCATCATTTCCAATTCCCTGAACAGCGGCATTCGCATCAGCAACACGAGCGTCGCGATCAACAATTGTTTGATCGCGAATAACACCAACCCCGGCAACGGCGGTGGCGGGATCCTGGCCAGCACCACAACCGACAACGTTACTCTGCAGAACTGCACCGTCATCAATAACACGTCAGGTTATTCTGGCGGGGGCATCTACGCGATTACCGGCACCAACACCCTTACAATGACAGGCTGCGTCTTCAGCAATAATATCGCCAACTTTTCCCAAAATTACGGCAGTTACTATGGCGGCGGCATTTATGTTTCTGGAAATTTTTTGCTGGAAAACTGCGTTGTGCGCGATAACACCTGCCGAGGCGAATCGACTGATTACGAGCCCCAATATGCTGTGGGAGGGGGTCTTTACATCTCGACCGGAAGCACCACCATTGAAAATTGCATTTTTGCCGGCAACACAGCCGTGTGCGGAACGCTTAATGAAAGAGACTCTGTGTGGCCCGCGTATGGGGGCGGCATCTATATTCAGGACGGTTCCCTGGCCATGACTAATTCGATTCTGTCGAGCAATGTGACGTCCTCGTCCTATGGGGAATACGGCGCGGGACTGGGTGTTAGTTCCAGCGCTACGAATAGCAGCGTCGTCAATTGCACCTTCGCCTACAACAATACGCAGGGAATTTATTCGCTCGGCACTGAGCCGCAGGTTATGAACTCGATCTTGTTTTTCAACAACGACAATGGCGCGCAGATTTCGGGGGCGACCAACGCAACGTATTGCGACGTGCAAGGCGGATTTGTGGGATTGGGAAATATCAACCTGAATCCGGTTTTTCAAAGCACAACCAATCTCATAATTGTGGAGGGTTCGCCTTGCATAGACGCAGGCAACACAAATGCGCAATACAACGACGTTTGCTTTCCGCCTTCGTTGGGCACTCAATTAAACGACATGGGCGCGCATGGAGGACCCCGTGCAGGGGCGCTATTCCAAATTGAGGCGTGGCCGCAAATCGAGGTCCTGCTTTTCGGCGGCGTGCCTGGCTATACCTACCTGATTCAAGGTTCCACGAATCTTATGGATTGGCAAACCGTCGAGCAATTCCAAATCGCTAATGTCGGCGATGTTATTAACTACTTCGAATCGACGACAAACACGCTGCCTCAAAGGTTCTACAGACTCAATCTGGCGAAATAAGGAGATGCGAGTGCGGTTGTTTTTGATCAAGCCTATTCTTGTTGACGCGCCCCCGGGATGTTGTTTGTCGCAAGATCCCTCTCCAAATGCTCGCGTCATTTCTGGGAAAGAATCGAATATCCTCGTAGCCGGCGGCACACTTGAGAATAATGCGCGCGCGAAAAACCAATGCCCGATGCCGTCATAACTTAACGGTCTGTTCCAGCTCTTGCCGCTGCGGCTCTCTGCCAGCGTGCGACCGCTTCATTCCGAGCCATTCTACCGTAGAGACGGATGAGCGGGCCCCCGCGCCTTGTTTCACCCAAGACTTCAAATAGTTTGTTTCATTGGAACAACCGCCGCCCAGTCTGGCATCCGCTATCTGTCACCGACAGCACCAGTTCGACATACCGTGAACCCCACAAAAAGTGCCAGCAAAAGTGCCAGCAAACCTCATCTGGTGGGGGTTAAATTAAATTAAAAAAAGTAGGTCAGAGTTATCCTTGACATAAAACGTAACAGCCTTATCCTCAAAACATCAGCGGTGCCAAAGGCCGTTGATTTCGAGTGGCTTGTGGAAGGCGGGATGCGTCCGATTCCGACCCTCGCCTCCAGTTCTAACTGCGTGTGCAGCAAATGTTTAGGAGGTAAGGAGTCCGCAACGGACACCAAAACGGACACCAATTTTCCAATCCGTAGGAAACCAGAATAATCCGGCGTAATCTGCCAGCTATCTGCTACCTCATCGGATTCGGCCTCAGTTATTCTCGCGGTTGCGTGAAAACTATGAAAACACGTTACCGTCTCATCTGCCGTGGAATCCGTGGTGGAGCCTATTACTGCGTGGACACCAAGACCGGCAAACGCACCAGTCTGGGCACCACCAATGCCGACGATGCCCGGCAGGTCATCGAAGCCAAAAATAATTCCGAACGCCAGCCGGTGTTGAATCTCCAGATTGCCAAAGCGTATTTGGCGGGCAGCGACAACGGAATCACCACGCGGACGTGGCAGCGCGCCATTGAAGCGTTGACCAACACCAAACAGGGAGCCAACCAACACCGCTGGAAAACTGCCGCCAAGGACAAGGCGTTTATCACATTGCTGCCCCAGGTCATCATTGAGACCAAAGGTGAAACGATCCTGAAGGTTCTGCAAATGGGAACGGTTTCCACCAACGTCTATCTGCGCCGCCTGCACAATTTCTGCGTGGACATGAATTGGCTGCCGTGGCCGCTCGTGCCGAAACGCCAGTGGCCCGCCGTCGAGTTCAAAGAGAAGCGCGGTATTACGCTGNNAAACTGGCTTGGCACTTGGGCGCGTCGCAATCCGATCTGGCTGGCTTGAATGCCGAGGACGTTGATTGGGAACACCACGTCATTAGCTATGCGCGCCGGAAGACCGGCTCAATTGCCATCATGCGCATGGATGAAGACATGGAGGAAATCCTGCGCGACCTGCCGGGCAATGGGCCACTGTTTCCGTATCTGCGAACCGTCCGTTCGGGCGACCGAGCCACCGATTTCAAACAACGCTGCACCGGACTTGGCATTAAAGGCGTCTCGTTGCACAGCTACCGCTACGCTTGGGCGGAACGGGCCAAGACGGCGGGCTATCCCGAACGGTTTGCCCAGGTGAATCTTGGACACAACAGCCGAGCCATGACGCGGGCGTATTCCCGCAAAGCGCCGGTGGAAATGCCGTCCCTCAGTCAATACGAGCGGCAACAGAAGGCCATCATCGGAAACCGGAACACCGAACCAGCGGCNNAACTGGAAGTGTCGGTGTTGAAACACCTTGACGGATTCGTCCACGAACACGCGCTCTATTTTCTCATTGGAGCCATTTATCTTTTGCTGGCTTTGTTGGCGTGGGTATGGAGCAGTGCATTACGATCAAAGGGAGGAAAACCCACCACTCATGTCCAGCCGGTCCTTTTTATTCATCTGCCGGGACCACCGCCCCCGCCCCCGAGCCCGTTCGACCCATTTCCGCCGCAGCACCATTCGGCGCATTGCGATCACGATGATGATTACTGGGAATGACCGCTGGCGATGCAGATTGCGCGGCGTGATTCTAAAAAGCGATTCCCATGGCGCAAACGGGCGTGGTCACAGGTGGAGGCGCGGAGCGCACGACCTTGACGGCGACCGTGCGCCGTATCATGGAAGCGCGAGGCACGCCGCTGATTTTAGGAA
>PLIU01000450.1 GCA_003140095.1 Verrucomicrobiales bacterium
GCCAATTTCTCCCTCGGACAGGTTTGATTTGGTTTGACTGGGTTTGACTGGGCCGAAACTGGCCCGAAGTTTGGGCAACCGCTCCTACTCGTAATCTTAATCATAATCTCCAAGCCCTCCCTGGTTGGACTGGGTTTGACCAGCCTGTAAGCCGCCGGGCCTCTTGCGCCGCCTGCGTGTCCAATTTCGGGACACGCTCCCCGCCGACACAGGATAGATTTGGTTTGACTGGGTTTGACTTGAGACCGTAGGGCGAGACAGCCCGCACAGCGGGCCGCTCTCTTGGAACAAAACCTGGGCCTCAACCCGGTTTGTTGGGGGTTTGACCATGCGGTGTTCCGCCGTCTCTTTCGCCACAGCAGAGTCCAATTTCGGCCAATTTCTCCCTCTGGCAGGTTTGATTCGGTTTGATTTGGTTTGATCCACTTTGATTGGCGCCTCAGCCGGACCCATGCGGCAGGGTCTTAACGCCGGGACGCAAATACGCAAAAACGCAGAGTGGTCAGGCTGCGTCATTGCCTCCATAAGCAATATCCGCCTTTTCGTGCCACGGACCGGCATGGTCTTTTTCAAAACTTCGTGTCCTTTGCGCCCATCGTGGTGAAAAAGTTTCCTCAGCAATGAACGAATTTGGGATATTGCACTGCAAAGCGGTTCTTGACCATATGGATGGTTTTTCTTCGTGTCCTTCGTGGTGAGAATTGGGTGGCGGCTTAGTGTTTATGAGCATCGAGCTTCAAGTTCCCTTTTACCTTAACACTCACGATAAGAAAATGCAATACTGAATCCTTGCGCTGCGCACTATGGCGTATTCAACCCATACCGATCATGCCATCACTGTAGAACCACCACAAAAACCCGCTCGCAACGATGGTGGAAGACGCGGGGAAACACCAAAAACAGCCTCCTTTCTTTTCATGTTGTCAGGGGCCGGCTCCCCGGGCGCGGTAAAAGCGATTGCCGGCGGTGATGGCATCGCTGAACTGCCCGACGCCACTGCTGTTGAGAGACACCGTCGTCAGTAGGGCCCAATTAACAAGGTCCTCGGAGTAGAGGATTTGACAGAATTGAGAGAGGCCGCCGGTTACGGTGACCTGGACCATATCGCTCGGGATCTCCACGATCGCGTGCGAATTTTCCGACACGCTCTTAGACGAGAATTTGGCGACACAAATCCGAGCTTATTTCCGCCGTGGGAGACCAGCTTGGTAGCGCTGCAATTGGGCGTTTAGCTCCCGCGCCAAATCTTGTTGCCCTTCGGCCCGTGCCAGGTCCACGGCCTTTTGGGCGGTGAGCATGGCGTCACTTAATTGCCCGGCTTCGGCCAGGGCGGCGGCGAGGGTGCCGAGGATGGCCGGATTGCGCCCGCCGGCCAGGTCATTGGCCCGTCGAGCCAGTTGCACCGCCTTGGCGCCATTGCGCAACGACGCCTGCTGAGCCGTGGCCAGCGTCCAGGCCGCCTTATTTAGAAACAGTGGATTATCCGGTTCGATCTGCGATGCCTCTTGGAACTGGGCCATCGCTTGCTCCTCTCTGCCCTTCTGCAAAAGTGCGATACCCAAATTGAAATGCCCAGCCGCGTCGTCGGGATTGATTTGCAGAACGGTTTGGCAATGAGCGATGGCTTCGTCCACTTGCCCCTTTCGCATAAGAGCGGTGGCGAGGCTGACGTGGGCTTCGACGTAGTCGGGACTGATTTGCAGGGCGATTTGGTAATGAGCAATGGCTTGGTCCACTTGGCCCTTTCGCAGAAGAAGGGTCGCGAGGTTGACCTGGGCTTCCCTGTAGTTGGGCCTGATTTGCAGTGCTTTTTGCAACTGGGCCATGGCCTTGTCCGCTTGGCCCATTTGCAGCAGAAGGTTGCTGAGGTTGAAGAAAGGTTCCGCGCGGTCGGGTTCGATGTCCAGCGCCCTTTGGTAATAGCCCATCGCTTCCGCCAACTTTCCCTTCTTGGCCATAGCGTCTCCCAGGTTGAGGAGGGCATCGTAATTGCCTTTGGTGCAGCCAAGGGCATGCGTCCAGAGGGTTTCGCTGTCTTTCCAATACGCGGTCTGTTTCCCGGCGCAGACCATCAGCGCCACCAGCACAGCCGTCATCAGTCCCCCAGTCGCCACGCGGCCCGCATCCCACTTTGCGCACCACTCCGCCGTCAGCCATGTCACGGCCATGTAAATCCCAATCTGTGGCAGGTACGTGTAACGATCCGCATGGGCCATGGCTCCCACTTGGATGACCCCCGCCACCGGCAGCAGCATGACCAGGTACCAGAGCCATCCAACCAACATCCACGGTTGCTGGCGCCGCCAGCGCCATGCCAGCGCGGTGAGGCCGGCCAGCAGCAGCACGGCCAGCGCCACTTCCCACGCCGGCAGGCCCGTGAGTGGATAGGGATAAAACACCGCCAGTCCTGCCGGATAAACCATCTGGCCGAGATAAACCATGCAACTCACCAACGCGTTCCCCAAGCGCAAAGGCAGCGCATAGGACTCAAATGGTTTAATCGATTCCTTTTGCGCTAAAAGCGTGACAACGCAGTCTGCGGCGCAGAGCGCCAGCAAGGGCAATTTCTCCAACACCAATCGCCGTGGTGATTCCACCCGTTGCAACGGCCAATAGTCCAACAACAGCAGAACCACCGGCAACGTCACCAGCATCGGCTTGCACATCAGGCCCAAGGCCAACAGCAGCACGACCAACCCGTAGCGGCCAGGCGACGATGGATGGCGCGCATAGCGGAGATAGGCCCAGATGGTCAGCATAAAGAACAGTCCGCAGAGCACGTCCTTGCGCTCCGCCACCCACGCCACCGATTCCACCCGTAATGGATGAATGGCAAAGACAGCCGCGACAAAGGCGCTGCGCCAAAGGACGCCCGTCATTTCACGCAGCACCAGCAAGAGCAGTATCGCCGTCGCGGTGTGGAGGAGGAGGTTGGTCAGATGATGTTCGCCGGGATGAAGTCCGTATAATTGGCAATCCAGCTCATGGGAAATCCAAGTCAACGGGTGCCAGTTGTTTTCATGGAAGGAGAAGGCCCAAAGGATGCCCTTGAGGGTCAGACCCCGGGCGACCACCGGATTCTCAGACACATAACCAGGATCGTCAAAATTGACGAACTCGTCACGCAAGCTCTGCCCGAAAACGGCCCAGGTGATCGCGACCAGCCCCAGGCAAAGCGCCGCCACGCTCCAGCCCTCGGTCCGCCAGGGCGGCGTCTTGCCACTTGGCAATCGTTGGCCTTTCATTGACGCGCTCATAATTCAGAGATTGATCCATTATGATCATGGGCGATGCGAACTATCCTTTGATTATGCAAGCGCCGGCTCATTTATCGAAACACAAAAATCCGGTCCAAAGAGAAAAATCCGTTCTTCATTTAACGTCAACCGCCCCCACCGAGTATCGCGAACATCTAACGGCTTTGGGGGCATTGACTTTGGTTTTGGCAATCCCAACGGGATTGAATCGTTCAGCCCAGGGATGTGAGGAGGTTGCGAGGAACGAGCTACCTGGGTAAGACAGGAGGAACATCATCGGCAGGTGTCGTTCCAGGATGAATTCCGCCAATTATTGCGGCGTTACGAAATTGAATTTGACGAACGGTATATTTGGGTTTGATCCAACCCATTCAAGGTTGGTGGATTGTTTGTTCATGCCCCATTTGGCAACACGAATGCCCCTTGCCAACGGCGTGGAAACAAAGCTTACTATCCCCAGAATCAAACCGCTTTATGAAAAAACTCAAATCCGTCCGGGTGAAGCCGGCCTCAGGGAGGCTGGTCTTTGTGGTGGATGACAATGCCATGCTGGTCGAATTCGCCGCCACTTTCCTGCAAGCGGCCGGCTATGCTGTCAAGCCTTTTTCAAACCCGAAGGCGGTTTTGGCCGCCATGCGCGACTCGAAGCCAAAGCCCGTGGTCCTGGTCACCGATTACGAAATGGCGGAAATGAACGGGTTGGATTTGATCCGCTCCTCGCTCAAGATTCATCCCGCCCTCAAAACGGTCCTGGTGAGCGGGACGGTCGATGGCTCGATTACGTTGACGCACACGGCCAAGGTCCATTGCTTTTTGGGCAAGCCCTATGAGCCGGCGCAGTCAAAAAAAGCGGTGGCGGAACTGATGCGGATGTGACCGCCCGCCAAAACCGCCCGCCCTTCTCCCGCACCAGTCAACAACCCATGTCATCGGACCTTTATTTCATGCGGCTGGCTCTTGGCCTTGCCCGGCGCGGCTTCGGACGCACTTCGCCCAATCCGATGGTCGGGGCGGTCCTGGTGCGCGACGGCGCTGTCATCGGCCAAGCCTGGCATCAGCGGGCCGGCGAGGCCCACGCGGAAATCGAAGCCCTGCGCGACGCCCAACGACGGGCAGGGGCCGGCGGCGGCGCGCGCGGAGCCACTTTATACGTGACTCTGGAACCTTGTTCCACTCATGGCCGCACGCCGCCTTGCACCGGGGCCATCATCGCCGCGGGCATCCGGCGCGTGGTCGTGGCGGCGCGCGACCCCAATCCGGCCCATGCCGGCAGGGGTTTTGCGATTTTGCAACGCGCCGGCCTCGAGGTCAGCGCCGGTTTGCTGGCCGCGGAGTCGGCGGAGATGAACGAGGCGTTCGAGCATTGGATCCTGCGACGGACACCGCTGGTCACAGTCAAGGCGGCGATGTCGCTGGATGGAAAGCTTGCGACCGTGGCGGGCGAGTCTCGCTGGCTGACCGGGGAGAAGGCGCGCCGCTTGGGCATGAAACTCCGCGCGGGCGCGGATGCGATTCTCGTTGGCGTC
>PLIU01000065.1 GCA_003140095.1 Verrucomicrobiales bacterium
TTGCAGGATTTGTTCATGCTCGGCGTCTTTTAAAGTCCTGATCTTGTGTTCGCCATTTTGGCCCCAAGCATCGCGCGTTCGACAGGCTGCTTGAGCTCGCCCAAGGGAGGTTGCCGAACTTTACCGGGCGAAAGAATGACGGATCTCTCGATGAAATTCTGCAATTCCCGCACGTTGCCGGGCCATGGATGAGTGAGCAAAACTTGCATCGTTTCCTTGGAAATGCGCTCAACCCGTTTATCCATGCGCTGGGCGTAAAGATCCACAAAGTGGCGCACGAGCAGCGCGATGTCCTCAGGGCGTTGCCGCAACGCCGGCAGGCACACTGGAAATACATTCAGGCGATAATAGAGATCGCTCCGGAACTCCCGGTTCGCCATCATCTGCGGCAGATCGCGACTGGTGGCCGCGACGATGCGCACGTCCACGCGAGTGGTCTGAGTGCTGCCCAGCCGTTCAAATTCCTGTTCCTGGAGCACCCTGAGGAGCTTGGGCTGCAATTCCGGCGGAATATCGCCAATTTCATCCAGGAAAAGGGTCCCACCGTTGGCGAGTTCAAAACGCCCGATCTTCCGTGCAATGGCCCCGGTGAACGCTCCCCGTTCATGACCGAACAGTTCGCTTTCGAGCAGGCCCGAAGGAATCGCAGCGCAATTGACCTTTATGAAAGGCATTTGCCGGCGTGAACTGCGATTATGGATGGCGCGAGCGATCAGTTCCTTGCCCGTCCCTGTTTCACCCAGAATAAGAACGGCGGAATTGGTCGGAGCGACGATTTTGACCTCATCGAATACGGCCCGTAATGAGGCGCTTCGGCCGATGATGTCCTCAAACTTGTCCTCAGCCTGGATTTGCTCATCCACGTAGCATGATTTTTTCTCGTGTTGGCCATCAGAGCAGATCGGGCTCTCGACGGCAGCAAGGTTGTCGGCGACGTTTGCGGCATTCGGAGAGCGCTGCATGAACTGGAGCTTGAGGTGACAAAACCCGTCTGGTTTGGTGCTGGCGAGCCCCAAAACGCCTATGCGACGATTGGCAATCGTTAGTGGGACACCACAGAATGACTCAATACCCGCTTCCAAAAGGCAGCGCGCGAAATCGGGGAATCGCATTTCGGCGTTCGTGTTGATCATAAGCGGCTGCTGCATCGACCAAACCCACCCTGCGACTGAATCCTCCACGGGAAAGTCCATGGCGTTCCTGAGGTTGACAGGAAGGTCGGCCATAAGCACGTGCAGACGTGTTGCTTTTCCGACGGGTTCATAGAGCCAGACGCACAGGGCTTGAATGTCCGGTTGCGCTGGCAGGCGTACCGCCAATTCATACAGCAACCGCGGCAATCCTTGATCGTTTGTTAACGCATTTGCCGCCGGATCCTTGAAAGCAGCACTGCCAGCGGAAAAACCGGCTTCAGCCGTGCTTGGCAATGCTGACCCTGTTTTTTGGTCATATTTCTCCCTCGCAGGTGAACTGACTAATTCATCCATGATAGCAGTCATAACGATTCTTTCTGTTCATTGTTCGCTGGGCCTTCAGGCGCTGAAAAAACACGTTCAGCAAGTTTTCCTTGCTGACAGGTTTGCCTAAAAAGCTGGCTACACTCGTTCGCAAACGCCCGTCGTTAATTAAATGCGAGAATTCAAGAAAAATAACCCAAATATTCGCAAGGAATTTTGACCAGCGCATTTCTGTGATGCTCTGGATTGATCACAAACGGTTGTTTGCAACCGCGATCACGCCGCAGTGCCGTCAACCCAACTTCCCGGTTTGGGATGGCGCTGGACTGGTCTGAGGCAGGAATTACCGTCGGCTTGGGGGATGACGGCGGACAACGCGAGGAACATGACAATAATTCCTTAGGAATGACATTTTCCGCAGGTGAGACCAGGAGTGATCAAGTTGCGACACGCTGTCCACCGGATGACGCGGTCTTGTTGTGTCCGATGGCTTGCCGGCAATTCTCCACCTCCGCGTTCCATCTGTTCTGCGTTGTGCCTCAGCAACTTCCGAACATAGCGGCAACGCGGACATGAACTTGGCACACTCAATGCAAACCAGCGTGGATAGTGTGTTCCGATTTATCGTGACACATGCCTGAAAGATAAGAAGCGAAAATGCAGTAAAGGTTGCTGAAGCGCACACAGCAACCGCCGCAAAAATCCAGCGGATTTGCCCGCTAGTAGTGTGGCAAGAATCGCGATTAACAACAGGGGGCGGTAATAATCCGTCGAGCAAACACTTAAAGGACAAATTATGAAAGCAATGAATCATTTGAGTACGGTGGCAATCGTAGTCGCGGCACTCTTAATTCCTATCTCCGCACGAGCAGCGGAGCAAAAGGTCGAATTCTCGTCGAGAAAGTTAGATGTGCCAGGGAATCCAAATAAAGAAGGGCGATCCATTACTGTCGAGATTGGGAATGGCGGCTCGATTACTTTCGACGCACCAGTGGCGCAGCGAGCACCAATTGAAAAGAGTTCGCCTGCGCATGCAATAAGGTGGCAACTTGTCGCCTTTGAGTGTGGAAATGGCGGCACGAAGACGTTTCTCATACCTGCCGCCCAGCAAACTGCAACCGAGGAAAGGTCTGCTGTGCAGCCAAAATCTCAATCGGTCAATTCTATAGGCCGACCAAGTAACGAAGCCCAAGCCAACAGTCCGCAATTCCGTGAGGAACATCCGGGTTCCGATAGAATTGCAATTTCTAGCGAAGAGGCCAAGGCCAAGGCTGAACGAATCATGAAGCAAATGGACAAACTGAAAGAAAATGTCGTATGGGCCGCCAGTCCGAGGGCACGCGAAGAGTTTCCGGAATTGCAAAGAGTTCCATTCTCCATCGAAGAACAACAGGCCACGGCTGAACGAATCAAGAAACAAATCGACAAACTGAAAGAGAATATCGCGTGGGCCGCCAGTCCGCGCACCCGGGAGGAGTTTCCGGAATTGCGATTCGTGAGGGAGCCAGAGGTGTTCGGCCATGGGGAACAGCCAAAGCCTACAACCGGCTATGTTAACGCAAAATGACTAGGTTTAGATGCAATCACTTTTTGCAATCGTTTTGAGCACGCGTCGCGCATGGACCAAACCCACGGAATTCAACTATGAAAGCATTGATTATTTACGACGACGTTACCCTCGCAGCAGACACAAATGCAATATTGCACCGGGTGGCTCATCGCGCGGATATGGCGGTCAACCGGGACATCAGACCTTGGCGATTGAACATGCTTAAACTCCCAGCGACATTCGGCCGAGCACTACACGATGCCGTAGATGCGCACTTGATCGTATTCGCGGTTCGGCGCATTAATAAACTCCACATTTGGTTGATGAATTGGCTTTTCGCAACGGCGATCACGCCGCAGTGCCGTCAACCCAACCTCCGGGTTTCCGACTTCGCAGTTTCCAACTTGATTTTTGCAATTATCAGGGAGCGTGAAAAGACCAAGAGCGAGAGAGATTCTTTACGTGCATGAGCGTGGCAAGCCAGGAGTATTCCGACGCGGCAAGCGTCCAGGAACCTGGCTAGGCATTCTTGATCGCGTGCAAGATCCAGGTGCGAGAAAACATCCAGTAGTTGTTCACGCTGGAAACGGAAATACCCAAAACCTGAGCCGTTTCCTCATTCGTCATACCCACGAAATACCGCAACTTGACTACCTCGGCTTGAACGGGATGATCCTTGGCGAATTTGTCCAGCACTTCATGCACGGCCAATAATTGTTCGTCAATCTCAGGAGAGGCCAAATCCTGCCCGTCCAGATCAACCCGCTCGACTCCTCCGCCGTGACGCTGGGTGAGTTTGCGGCGTGCCCGATCAATCAGGACGCGGCGCATGGCCTCGGCGGCAGCAGAAAAGAAATGGTTGCGATTCTCAAATTTCGGGTTTTTGGTGCCCACCAATCGCAGCCACGCCTCATGCACCAATTCCGTGGGTTGCAATGTCTGGCCGGGCGTTTCGCGGGCCATCTTGCTGGCCGCCAGCCGACGCAGTTCCTCGTAAACGAGTTCAAGCAGCCTATCCGCGGCCTGGCGGTCGCCTTGCTCCACAGCGTTCAACAATATTGTGGCCTCGCTCATGTTGGACGCAGGGACTTTACGCTGCTGGTGAAGAATCAGCAACATTTCGTAGCGACTGAATTTTTAGCCGTTTCGCTATGGCTTGTTCGAGTTGTGCTCGGTCGTTGATCCAGATTGGATGAGGCCGGTGGCCTCGTCGAGTGAAACCCGCGCAAAGATCCATGGTACCCACGACTCTCCTATGTCCGCGGCACCACGCGCAGGCTGAATGCTTGGCGCCAATGTGTCTCCTTTGGCCAGCATGGCCCGCGCTATGTCCCTTTGCCCGAGTTGCCAATGCGCCATCGCCAATACGGCAAAGGCTTTGGCTTGTGCTTCAACTAAAGAGCTTTTTGTCGCTTTCTCCGCCCATTCTATGGCCTCGGGAAAACGTCCCAGCCGATAATTCGACATCGCCTTGCAGGCCTGGAAATAAGGCAGCGAAGGTTCGCCACTGCCCAGTGTGACGGCGACGTCAGCTAATTTATCGACCGCCGCTACGTCGATTGCAGAATCTGGCAGAAGGAGGCAATCCTGAGCCACGCGCTCGGCAACGTAAGGGTTGGCCGGGTTCCTGAATCTGGCCATGAGCTTCTGGCAGGTTTGTTCCCAGCCAGCGCGATCGTGGGTAACGGCCAGTAAAGCGGCGAGCGTGTGATAACGATAGTGGTCGGTCGGATCGTTTTCAAGGGCCACAGCGGCCAAGGCGGCGGCTTCCTTCCATCGGCCGCGGCGGCCGAAAAGGTTGACGCGTTGAGCGATCAGATTCGCGCTCGCGGCCTGGGTGGCAAACGCAGGGGTTAGGGCCGTCTTGAGCAGGTCTTCCGCCTCGGAGTACTTCTTTTCATTTGTGAGAACGCGCACTAATTTCTGCAAATCAGCCAGAGCCTCTGGATCTTCATCTCCTTTCTTGCGCGACAGAGATAATGCCTCACGATGAACGGACTCGGCCTCCTGCCACTTGTGCTCGGCTTCGAGCGCCAACGCTAGCTTGCGCAGTGCGTACATCGATTGCGGATCTTCCTTGTTGCCGCGTTTGCGCCAGCAGACTAAGGCATCGCGCCAAATGCTTTCCGCTTCTACCCATTTGCTTTCGTGTTCAAGCGTTTCCCCAAGGCCTTGGAGCGTGTATATTCTTTGCTGGTTTTCATCGTCTCCTTTTTTGTGCCACACCTCTAACGCTTCGCGATAGATGGACTCTGCTTCCTTCGTTTTGCCTTCGGACGCAAGCACATCGCCCAGTGCGTGAAACGTTTCGAGAGTTGCCAGATGGTCATCCCCAATCAGCTCGCGTTGAATCGAAAGGGCGGCTTTGAGCATTGCATCGGATGTCGGCAAATCGCGGCGATTTCCCAAAAGCTGCCCCAAGGCGTTGAGAGTTCTCCCCATGTCGGGATGCGCATTTCCCACTAACTTTTGGCGAAGCGCCAGGACCGCATTATCGACCATTTCCGCCTCTTCGTACTGGCCCAAGCCGCTTTCCGCCCAGGCAAGATCTTCCAGTGAATCCGCGATGTAAGGATGATCGGGACCGAGCGCGTGGCGACGCATCGCCAGCGTTTCCTCTCCTGTCTTTTTGGCCTCGGCCCATCTGCCTTCACTTCCATAAATGATGGTTAGGTTGCGCAGCGAGTCCGCTACGTCCACGTTTTCCGGTCCGATTAGTTTTCGCCTAATCCGCAGGGCCTCCTTTGCCATGGGTTCCGCCTCCGCCAGTCTTCCCTCGTCCCGATACACAGCGGCTAGGTCATTAAGCGATGTGGCCGTATTCGTATTTTCCACACCGAATAGCTTGCGCCGAATAGCCAACGCCTCGGCATGAGCTTTTTCTGCTTCAGGGAGCTTATGCTCTTTCATATATTCCAAACCCAAGTCATTCAGTGATTGTCCGGCTTCAAGACTTTCTGATCCAAAGACTTGTTGCCGGATTGTCAGAGCCGTGCGTTCCATCTCCTCGGCCTTCGCATACTTCCCTGTGTCCTCATAGACCTTGCCAATGAGGTCCCGCAGTTCGGCTTCTTCCGCAGGCTGATTAGGCATTTCCGTTTCAAGGCGTTTAGCCGTTCTATCGAGAATCATCCCTAAAAGCGTTGTATCCATTCCTCGGGACGCGATGTTTCCGGCGCCGCTCAGCATTTCTTCAAGGAACTTCGTAACTTGGAGACTCTTGGCCGACGCGGCCTCCGCGTCCCGACGGGCCTGGCGTTCCGTGGCCAGGGACGAGGAAACCACGATCAAGCTCAAAACGAGAAGGAAAGTAATGACACCAATACCAATGAATAAAAGCCTGTTTCGCAGGAACGTTTTCTTAAGCTGATAAAGCTTGCCAGGAGGCCGAGCCAAAATGGGCTCGTTGGCCAAATAACGTTGAACATCGAGCGCCATACTGTAGGCCGTCTCGTAGCGGCGCGTCCGGTCCTTCTCCAAAGCCTTCATCGTGATCCAGTCGAGGTCTCCTCGAATGGCGTGAATCAATGTGGGAGGTTCGGACTTGCGATGCTGGGCCACGGTTGTTAAGTTTGCCCGCGTCATCTTGCTCAATCGCGTCGAAGG
>PLIU01000150.1 GCA_003140095.1 Verrucomicrobiales bacterium
TGCACGGGAAAATCAAGGCTTACCTGGATCCAAAGGGGATTTTGAACCCTGGTAAATTCGTCTGAATAAGGGGATAGCCAGCCACCCTGGAGTGGCCGACATTATTCGCAACGAACAAAAACCCGGTTATTGGCGATAACCGCCGCCGCCGCCGCCGCCGCCGCGACGTTCTCCGCCGCCACCGCCGCCGCCGCGATAGCCTCTCTCGCCGCCACCGCCACCCCCACCGCCGCCGCCGCCACCCCTGTTCCCGCCGCCTCCACCACCACCACCGCCGCCGGGCGGACGATCTTCGCGGGGACGCGCTTCATTGACGGTGAGCGGACGGCCTTGGAAGTCCTTGGAATGGAACATTTGAATGGCCTTTTCCGCGTCCTCTTTGGTGCCCATCTCGATGAACGCGAACCCTCGCGAACGACCTGTCATGCGATCCTGCATGATGTTAACCGAAACCACCACGCCCGCTTGCGCGAAATGATCTTGCAAGTCGTTCTCCGTCGCGGTGAAGGTAAGATTACCGACGAATAGTTTTGCTGACATAAAACTTTACTCTTTACCCATTTTATCTCGAACGGTCCCCATCACGGGCTTTTCAAACCGAACGTTCTGCTCTGGGACTAAGCTGAATGGCGCGACCTTACGGGAAAGGCCGGAGCGAATCAACAAAAAAATTTGACAAGATTATAAATCGGGTTCAGGACCCAATAAAACCACGAATTCACCTTTGGGAGCCGTGGCGCGGATTTCCGCCAGCAACGGCCCCGGCAGGCCATGTCGAAATTCCTCGAACTTCTTCGTTAACTCCCTTGCCAACACCAACTTACGCATGGGATACAACCCCGCCAATTCCTCCAGCAACTTGGCAATCCGATAGGGCGATTCGTAGAAAATCAGCGTCCCGGGGACTGTCCGCAGGGCCTCCAATTGCCGGCGCCGTTGGCCGGTTTTATGCGGCAGGAATCCCACAAAATGGAATTCGTCGGTCGGCAATCCACTGGCGGTCAAGGCCGCTACCAAGGCGCATGGCCCCGGCACCGCCTCCACGCGCAACCCCGCCGCCAGGGCCGCCGCGACCACTCGCGCTCCCGGATCGCTGATGCCGGGGCTGCCGGCGTCGGTCACCAGCGCGACTTTCTCCCCGCGCCGCAAACGTTCCAAAATCTCCTCGCTGCGCCGGGCCTCATTGAACTGGAAATAGCTGAGGAGCGGTTTGGAGATGCCGAAGTGTTGCAGCAGCCTCCCCGAATGGCGCGTATCTTCCGCCGCGACCACGTCGCATTCCCGCAGCACGCGCAAAGCCCGCAGCGTGATATCCTCCAGGTTGCCAATGGGGGTGGCGACCAGGTACAGGGTGCCGGGCCTCAAAGGCGGCAGGAGCGTATCATTCATGACCCAGTCAGAGTATTTGTACCCCAGACTTCTTGGCAGCGGATCGCAAAGCCTGGTCACGCTAGAAAGCCAATGCCGACGGAGCAATCAGCAACGAAAGGATCGCTCAACGGCGGCCTTCTTCAACGAAGGACTTGAACTCCTTCCATGAAACACCAGGCCGGCCGGCGCTGAAAACGGCGATGTCTTTCTGCAGTGCCTCCAGTCCTTCTGCCCCGCGCCGAATTCCTTCCAGACTTCGGGATCCTTCCGGAATCAGACGCGCCACAGGCTTCTCATGCCGTGCGAGGATGATTTCCTCACCACCGATCACTCGGTCGAGGAGTTCGCCGAACTTGGTCTTCGTTTCAAATGCTGGAATGGTGGCCATAAAATATCCTCAATCGTTACACAATCAATCGGTCAACGACTGATTTAACATGAGCGAAGGCATTTGCAAAGGCCATGAAAAGCAAATATTTTACAATGCTTTTACACCGGTCTGACACTTGTTATGGAAGAAGCAGGATTATATTAAATATAAGGACCATCAACCGGCGGCCTTTTTGTGGGAGGTGGAGGCGGCCGGGCGCCCCGACACAAAGCAATGCTCGCAGCTTTGATCAAGACTCGCGGGTTCGGCTACACCGATTGGACGACGCTTAAAGAGATGCTGAAAATTGTGAAGCCAGCCGGGCCACACCACTCGTGAGCGAGAGAGACATTTCTGATGCCTGGCCTCCTCGCCATCGGCGCGATCAGGAAACCGTGCTCTCCCGCTGGCGCAATCTGCTTCGCCAGGAGTATGGTCTGCCCGAAGAACCGGTTCCGAGTCTATCCTCGAAGCCGAAACAAAAAATGATTAAACGAACCATCACACCCACGATCCTCCGTTGCGCCGCGCTTGTTTTGAGCGGCGTGGGCGGGGATTGACTCGACAGCCGGAAAATTTCCTGAAAAAATCGGCGCCGTGAAGCAATCGATTGTGGTGCTGGATTTGGAGGGAGTGCTCGTGCCGGAGATTTGGATCTCCGTCGCGGAAAAGACCAACATCCCCGCACTCCGCCGCACCACTCGCGATGAGCCGGATTACGACAAACTCATGCGCGCCCGCATCAAAATCCTCGATCAGCATGGCCTCAAGCTGGCCGACATCCAGGAAGTCATCGCCACCCTCCGCCCCTTGCCCGGCGCGCTGGATTTCCTGCTCGAGCTGCGCGCGCTGACACAGGTCATCATCCTGTCCGACACATTCGAGGAATTCGCCAAGCCGGTCATGCGCCAATTGGAATGGCCCACCATCTTTTGCAATCGTCTGGTGGTCGAGGACGGACGCATCGCGGGCCACCAAATGCGCCAGGAGCATCCCAAGCGCAGCGCCGTCGCCGCCTTGAAAACGCTGGGTTACTTTCTCATCGCCGCCGGCGATTCCTTCAACGACACCGCGATGTTGATGGAAGCGCACGTGGGATTTCTTTTTCATTCGCCCGCCCACATCAAAAAACAATTCCCGCAATTCCCGGCCTTCGAGGAATACGGGGACCTGCTAGCCGCCATGAAAAAGGCGCTGGCGTCGTGAGGGTTCAGGACAAGATCCGTGAGAAAACTCGATTTTCCTCGCGAGATGTGGATTATTGACAGTGTGAGGGCACGCGAGGATCACTAAATTCGCCGAAAGGACTTGAGGCAGGGGCGTTTCGCAGGGATGATTCCTCTATGCATGCAAGCGTAATCGACAAGAAACGCCTAATGACCATCCCGGAGCCGGTTTGCAAGGCGATTGGCCTCAAGCCACATGACCGAGTGGAGTGGCGCGTCGAGGCCGGCGAGATACGCGGACGCCGGCTTGTGGCGCAAAAGCCCAAGGAAACGTTCCCGCCTGGCTCCCTGCTCAAGTACTTCACTCCGCCAGCGGGACGAGGAAGAGCTCGCGATCTTGTCCGGTTGTGTCAAAGGGCCGGAATGAAGACCCAATTTGAGGTCTGGGACTGCGATTTCCAAAGAAGGGACTGCATCCGGTTGTCCTGATCTTTCACCGGGACCGGTGCGCCAGGGCGCAAGTGCTCAACGTCCTTTTCTGCACCAGCCAACGCCAGAGTCGGAAACCCTATCCTTTCGAGGTCATGCTGGACATGGAGGACGGTCTGAGCTGGGAAACGTTCTGCGATTGCCCAATCCTCTGGTCCGTCGATGCCCCGCTGCTGAGCACTAAACGCGGACATGTGAAGCTCGCGCGCCCGGCGAGCAATCCGGGAAAAAGTCCGAGATATGCTCCGCCTGTTCGCCACTGACTGAAACGCTTTCCTGGACAGCCGGTTGCAGTGGAGGAAACTCCCCGGCGTCTTGGAACGAGCGCAGGACAAATTTGTGAGAAAATTCGTCGATGTTGACAGAACAAATCCCCCGCTTGTGCTGCGCGCAGAGGTTTGCTAATTTTAAAGATCAATGGTTCATTGAACAGTACGTTACGAGTTGAACATTAAACAGGAAAGAGACACATATTTATGGCATACGAATTACCTCCACTCCCTTACGCCAAGGACGCGCTCGAACCCAATATCGACGCGCTCACCATGGAAATCCACCACGATAAACATCACGCGGCTTATGTGACCAATGTCAACAAAGCCATCGCCGGCAAACCGGACTTGGAAAAGAAAACGGTGGAGCAATTGATCAGCAATCTGGACACCGTCCCGCCGGACATTCGCGGGGCGGTGCGCAATAACGGCGGCGGCCATGCCAATCATTCCATGTTCTGGAAGCTCCTGGGGCCAAAAGCCGGCGGGGCGCCCACCGGCCCGCTGGCCGATGCCATCCAGACGGCTTTCGGCAGCTTTGACTCCCTGAAAGAAAAAATCGAAGCGGCAGGTCTGGCCCGATTCGGCAGCGGTTGGGCGTGGCTGGTTGTCCAAGGGGGAAAATTGGAGGTGTACTCGACCGCCAACCAAGACAATCCTTTGATGGGCAAAGCCGTCGCCGGATGCGAAGGCCATCCCATCTTCGGCGTCGATGTTTGGGAGCACGCTTATTACCTTAAGTACCAGAATCGCCGCGCCGATTACCTCAAAGCAGTATGGAATGCGGTCAACTGGGCTGAGGTGGCGAAGCATTACGCCGCCGCCAAATAGCAGGCTTATTGAAACGGCGCCGCCATCTACCATGCTTTTGCGCGCGCGCCAATTTGCTTTCGCGTTTCCACGCCCCGCTCTGCTGATGGGCGTGGTGAACGCGACGCCGGATTCCTTCTACGGCGGCGCCCGCTTTGACGACGCGCCCGCCGCGGTTGCCCACGCCTTGCGCCTGGTGGAGGAAGGGGCCGACATTATTGACGTCGGGGGTGAATCCTCCCGGCCCGGGGCCGCGTCTGTCAGTGAGGCCGAGGAATTGCGGCGGGTGCTCCCGGTGTTGGAGGCACTGTCGGGCGCCACGACGATTGCGCTTTCCATTGACACCGTCAAACCCGGCGTGGCCCGCCAGGCTTTGCGGGCCGGAGCGTGCATGATCAACGACATCGCCGCCAATCGTGAGGACGAGGAAATGTGGCGGCTGGCGGCCGAGAGCGGGGCGGCTTACGTGGCCGTCCACATGCAAGGCACGCCGGCCACGATGCAGGAAAATCCTGTCTATGGCGACGTAGCGGCGGAAGTGGACCGTTTTTTTGAAGATCGTTTGAAACGTTTGCGCTCCCGCGGTGTCAATGCTGAACAAGTGGTGTTGGACGTGGGGTTGGGGTTTGGAAAACGGCTGGAGGACAATTTGCGGTTGCTGGCGCAATTGCGCCGCTTCGCAAAATGGGAGCGCCCGCTGCTGGTGGGCGCTTCCCGCAAATCCTTCGTGGGTGCGGCCTCAGGTGCGAAAGTCCAGGAACGCCTGCCGCCTTCGCTGGCCTGCGCGTGCTGGGGTGTGGCCAACGGGGCGCGCATCATTCGCTGCCATGATGTGGCGGCCACGCGGCACGCCTTGCGGATGACCGAGGCCTTGATGAAGCAGCAAACAAATGCCGGACATTTTACATATCCTCAGTAAAGACGTGCAGAACGGCTGGCGGCCGGTATTGGAGATTGCCATCCTCTCGGTGGGCATCTATTTCAGTCTCAACTTCATCCGCGGCACGCGCGGAGCGCCGGTGGTCTATGGCTTCTCTCTGCTGGTTCTGACCTTGACGCTTCTGGCCTACTTTCTCAACTTGGAAGTGCTCATTTGGCTGATCCGCTCCTTCGTCGCCATCGCGGTCGTCGCCGTCCTGATCATCTTTCAACCCGAACTGCGGCGGATTCTGGCCGAGCTGGGCACGCATCCCCTTTTCGCCACCAGTCACGAGCAGCGCGAGACCATCGAGGTCGTCATCCAAACAGTGGAACGGCTCTCGGAGGTGCGCATCGGCGCGCTCATCGCCATCGAACAATCGATCAACTTGCAGGAAGCCACCGAATCGGGCCTGCCTGTCCATTGCGAGGCCACGCCGGAAATGCTGGAAGCGATTTTTTTCCCCAATAACGCCATTCATGACGGCGGCGTCATCATCAAAGGCGACCGCATCGACTTCGCGGCCTGCATTTTTCCCCTGACCCAGCGGCAGGATTTGACCGCTTCCCTGGGCACGCGGCATCGCGCGGCCATTGGCCTGTCGGAAGAGACCGACGCGGTGGTAGTGGTGGTGTCCGAGGAGACAGGGTCCATTTCGCACGCCTACAGGGGGAACTTGGTGCGCGGCGTCAGCGCCGAGCAACTGCGGGCCTTTCTGACTTCCGTTCTCATCAAGCCCACCAAACAGCACAACCTCCTGCGGCTGTTTCGACCGGCGGAGGAGCCGCCCAAGGCGGGCAGTCCCACCCTGGTTTCACAGGAGCCTAAAACGTAATGACCTTGCGCCACCTCATCCTGCACAATTTCTGGCTCAAACTTTTCTCCATCGTCATGGCTACGGTGATCTGGCTGGGGATTCATTACAGCATTCACGAGGAGATGAACATCAACCAGTCGCTCAGGTCCGAGTACATTCGCGTGCCGGTCTCGATTAAAACCACCGTTGGCGACAAACGCGTCTTCCGCATCACTCCCGACGAAGTGGTCGTGACGGCCGTCGGCGAAGATGACGCCTTGCTGCGGGCGACGCGGAAAGACATCCGGGTCAATCTTGATTTGACAGACTTCAACGCCACGCAACCCACTTCCAAGCAACTGATGGCCGAAGCCCCGCCGGACATCAAAGTGCTGGCCATCTCCCCGCCCTCGGTGGAGGTGCAAAAGCTTTCGCCGTAAATCCCAAATCTCGCCTCAGCCGCAAATAAGCGGAAATACCCCTCAATTCCCATATGTCGGCATATCCCGGGAAAAATGCCTTCACCAAATCGATCTTCTTGCTCCCTCCTTAAAAAATCCGACAATGTCGAATAACCCGTAGCGCCATAAATCCTAATGTTAAAAATAAAATAAAATAATCCTTATTTAAAACATAAATGAAAATAAACCTTACCCTTTTAGGATCGTTGCGGCATGGAGCTGCGGCGCGTATGGCGCCTGACGAATAATACACGACCGCCGAATCGAATTTTGATCGAGCAGCATTTTGGTATTGATAATTGGGTTCACCCATATTTTCCCATTTGTGACAACGCAAGTGACGATTGACAGCGCCGGGCGGGTGGTTCTTCCCAAACCGTTACTGAATGAATTGGACATCGGTCCCGGCGATTTGCTGGAGCTGGAACGGGTCGGCGAACGCATCACCCTGCGTCCGGTGCGGGGCGGAACGCCGCTGGCCAAGGAAAAAGGCGTGTGGGTTTTCCGCGCCGGGCAGCCTCTGCCGGCCAAGGTAACCGATGATTTGCTGGCGCAGATTCGTCAGCAGCGCGACAAGCTGCATCCGGGCGCGCCTAAATGAAGGCGTTCCTGGATACTTCGGTCTTGTTTCCGGTATTTTACGGCGACCACGTTCATCACGCGGCCAGCTTGGACCTTTTCACCAGGTTTGCCCGCAGGGATGTTTGTTGCGGGGCGCATATTCTCCTCGAAGTGTATGCCACGCTGACGCGGATGCCGGGCAAATATCGCATCAGCAGCGAACAAGGGCTGCTTTTCATCACCAACATTCAAGAGCGGATGACGCTGGCGCCGTTGAGGGCGGACAAATACGGCGACATGCTTCGAGAATTCACGTCCCTCGGTATTGTTGGCGGGACCATTTACGACGCTCTCCTCGCCACTTGCGCCCTCAAGGCCAAAGCGGCAACGCTTTTTACCTGGAACATCCGCCACTATGGCCAATTCGGCCCGGCGGTTGCGCGTATTCTAAAGACGCCTTGACCAGCGCGGCCAAACCGAACGAGGGGGGCGGGTGGTGATGCACCGGCGTACAAAAGGCGTAATTCAAACATTTTGAAAGGAAAGAAGATAGGCAGAAAAATGGGGGCAGAAAAATGAAAGTGGCCCGCTTCGCTCAAAAAAGGGGGGGGCCGGGCGTCTTATATTTCTGCCCCGGATTTTTCTGACATGCTCTTCAAGAAAAGCCGAATTAGTTTTTGCGCGACTCCTTAAGTGTCGTGGTAAGAATTGAGATGCGGCTCGGCTGCGTTGCGTCTTGGCGTTAAGACCTTACCGCATGGTTCCGGCTCATGCGAGATTTGGGTCAAGCCATCCCCATTGACAAGGCGGCCCATTTCGGCTTTTGTCCTTCATTGGTGAAAAAATCTTTGTTCCACAGTTATCGTGGGGACTGTCCAAGGGACTGTCCATTTTTTCGTCGCATATCATCATAACATACACATTCACAATATGTTGTATGAATTCCGGTTCCAAAAATCGGCCAGGACTATCTGTAACATATTTGCGGATGGCCCTACAGCCTGCGGTATATTCAACAAACCTGGATGCCAATATGTTGTGGTTCATTAGAGGTCAATAATATCAGTGCTGTAAATGCCGGATTTCGACGGTATGACTTGACTTTATCCGGCAACATCCGATATTCATAGGGGGGACACGATAAAATGTTATGGATAATCCGATTCAAGCAGCGCCGCCACAGGTTACAATGGCTCCCAGAATGCCGGTCAGTATGGCGCCCGCCTTGTCGGGTCTCATGCAACCGCAGCTTTTGAGCTTGTATGCCAACGGCTTTGAAATCTCTGCCACAGGAGCGGATTTGATAGTAACCTTCGTTCACAATGGAAAATCATTTGCCACACTGAACCTTTCGTTTACGACCGCCAAAGCTCTGGGGAGTGGATTATCTCAGCTCGTGGCAGACTTGGAAGACAGAAGCAAAACGAAGGTGCTTTCGGCAGAGGAAGTGGTCAAGGCGCTTGAGAACAAATAAAATTGACCCTATTGATGAATTATCAAGATTACGTGCGAGCCTTGTTGTTGCAGGAGTGTTACAACACGCTTAACGCAAATAGCACCGAGGCTAAAATCCTCGATTTCGAGGACATCGATGACGGGTGGCATTTCGGAGAGGGGGTAGTTCTCTCCAGAAGGGCGATACAGGAAGCTTGTCTTCTTCACGATACGTTGCTTGAACATGGATTTTATGAAACTGATGCCTTTCCTGGCCTGGCTGGCGAAATCCGGGTCACAGCTTATTGGAAGGATTATTATTTCGAGTTTACCAGAGAGCGGGGCGGAAAATGGAGATACATTGAAGAAGTCAATGGAGTGGAGATCGAGAATTTAGAGCGAGACAACCTCAATCTATCCGAGGCCCAAATGGTGGTTGAGGAAATTGCGCAACGCTTATGGAATACATTCGCTACCTCCCAAGAAGGCACTGGGACAAAAAACTGCAACGATTTCAAAGCCTTGTTTTTAAGCCATCATCAGACGGAGGAATCTCCGTTGTGGAGCGGGATTGCGCCTTGGCACAGCGATCCGTCTGTGAACATTTACGATTCTTTTATCCGAAGTCAGGTGAACCCCCAATTTTTTGGAAATTCTCCGCGGCAATTCTACCGAATGGGACGCCAATTATATCAACACCTACCGACACCAACGATCCATGCCACAGGGAGATCATGGGAATTAACGACCGAAGCGCCGAGAGAATATTCAAAACCCATTGCCGGCAGTCAAAAAATAGCGAGCTTGGTGACATTGAAATATGTGCAGGCAATGATTCAAGGCCCTTCACTCGTGCAGACATTTCCGCTTGACGATTGCATCGCAGGTCAAGGGCAGGTATATATCCGTTATCCCGCATCAAGTTTGCAATTGGCTGAACCAGTAAATTGGTAGGACATTGAGCTGGCATATTCAATAGGGGCATTCCTAAATCCAAATTACGGGAATTACATACATTGTTACCCCAGAAGGAGTAGCGTGAAATCCGCGCAATTGAGGATTAGATTCGCTGGACATCCGGCATCGGATAGGGCAGATTCTGCCCTGCTTATGCCATCGACTATCAAACGCGGGAATGCGAGGGGAAAGAAATGAAATCAAAGTGGCGATCACTTCTCGGAGCATTCATTGTTATAATTGGATTGATAATGGTCGCCTTCGGCGTCCAAGTTTCGGCGTGCGTTTTAGTGCCACTCTTTGGGATTAACCACACTGTTTTTTACCCGATTAGAGGGGGTTATTATTTTGCTAATACGCTCATTCTAAATGAATGGGTTGCAGTCATTACTATCCTTGGGTTTGTGGTATGTGCAATCGGAATACGAATTTCAGGGATTCAACTGCGCGGCTCATCCTCAAGGCTAAATTAGGGATACTGCCCATATATCATCCCGGCGCGATTCTCGTTTCCAATGTTAATTTTAAGTCGGGCATCATTCATGCCGACAGAACCGAAAACTACCAGTGGTTAAGATTTTTTCGGCGGCGAAGTGTTTTGCACCGTCACTTCTGACGGTTGAAGCGTGGAGTTAAGCAGGGTGACAAAGTATGTAATTCCCCAAATTACGACACTGCCAGGTTTAGAAAAAAGCGTCGGAACTCATTACACTCCAAACAACAGCCAATCCAAGCTTTGCGGCCTTTTTATACTCGACACACCCGGCTAGCATTGCCGCATTGTTGATTGACAATGCGTGCTAAAAATACCAATCTCCGAATGGGTGACACTTTCGCGGTTTCCGGGACTGACAGGCACGCAAGTTTACTCTACAGCTTTAGTGAAGCAAAAGAACCCGGCGCCAGCCACGAAAATGAAAGCAAACGTCATGGTTTCGAGTCTGGGTTTCGCCTCCCGCGCAGGGAGGCGGGGCCAGGCCCGGCAGGCGGATGGGCGGCGGCAGAAAAGCCTCGCTCTTGGCGCATTCACGCTGATCGAATTGCTGGTGGTCATNNGTCATTGCCATCATCGCCATATTGGCGGCGATGCTGCTGCCCGCCCTCGCCAGCGCCAAGGAACGCGCGCAACGCACCAAGTGCCTGAGCAATTTGCGCCAGCTAGCCATCGGCATGACGGGCTACGCCCAAGACAACCGGGATTACGTCATACCCGCCAAACCCTCCGATAACGATACCGACACGCCGGGCAAACCGCCCTTCGTGCAATACGGCATCGATTCGATGTACGTCAATTTGGTCCAAGCGGCGGGGGTCCCGTTCTTGACTAATGTCCCCTCGGTTTGGTCGTGTCCCGAAATTCCAGGGCTGCCGTTCCCTGACCTCGTTAACTACCCACAATGGATCATTGGCTACCAATATTTTGGCGGCTTCCTCGAATGGACGCCCAACGCCCAAACAGGCGTGATCCCCGGCACCCACAGTCCGGTCAAGTTTAGCCAGTCCCAGCCATATTGGTGCTTGGGCGCCGATTTGGTTGCCAAAATTAACGGCACTTGGGGCGGTTCTGAGTCTGGTATTACTCCTCGCATCATCGATGCCGCCTACAGGTACTGGCCGCCGCATCGCGCAGGAAATCATCCGTATCCCGAAGGCGGCAATGAAGTCTTCGCCGATTGTTCAGCAAGGTGGTGCAACGTGGGGACCATGTACCGGTTTACGACATGGACTACGGTCAACGAGCTTTGGTTTTATCAAAGCACGGCCGACATCACGAGCCCGCCCGTGCTTGAGGTCATCAACAGTCTGAAATGGAACCCTGCTACGGATCCGTGAGTAAGTGCTCTTTGTGGTTGGTAATTGTGTCAGAACATGGCATAATTGGGGCATGCGTGTGACTGAAATCATTGGTGAACAACCAAAACTAACGGAATTGGACCGGCGGGTGATCCGACTATAGGCAGGGTTGCGCTAAGGTCTCGGCCGCATGTAACAATTGTTACGCTGAACAATGGGCGAAGCGGATGGGCCAACAAATCTGGGGCGCAGACTCGCCGCGTCGTTTCTTTTCAGACAAACAGTGGAGATCGCTGGCAAACATGTCAAGAGTACAGACATAGAGTTCAAAGACGGACGACCAATTACAATGGCTAGGTTGGCAAATTTGGGTTTACGCATATCCAGTCGGTCAAAACCTCCGATTCAACCAGCAAATTGCGCCAAAGGCTGCACCGTCATTTCAATGAAGGCTGAAGGGTCCTGGGAAATTGGTATGCGTTCATTTTGTTGACTAATTTCCTGGGACCCAACCGTCGGCCGCACTGGCCCCGCTGGCGCAATGCGTGATCAACTAAAACCAAAGAGGCCATCGCCTCCACCATCGGCACCGCTCTGGGCAGCACACAGGGATCATGCCGCCCGCGGCCCTGCAGGGTTGTGTTCTTTAACCATCCCCATTGACAAGGCGGCCCATTTCGGGTTTTGACCTTCGCATCGGTGAAAAAATCTTTGTTCCACAGTATCGCCGGGTCGGTCACGGCGCCGGCATGGTTCTTCTTCGTGCTCTTCGTGTCCTTCGTGGTGAGAATTGGGATGCGGATCGGCTGCGTTGTGGCGTGGCGTCTTGGCGTTAAGACCTGACCGCATGGTTCCGGCTCAGGCGAGATTTGGGTCAATCCATCACAATTGACAAGGCGGCACGTCTCGGCTTTTGTCATTCGCATTGGTGAAAAAAACTTTGTTGCACGCTAAGGCGTCAGAATTTAAATGTCCGGCGCCACGTGATGAAAATGGGACGGGT
>PLIU01000244.1 GCA_003140095.1 Verrucomicrobiales bacterium
GGTTCGCTGACGGATAGGACGGGTTGGCGATGATGAATCGTCCGCTCGCGGAAAATCGAGGCTTTGGCTGCCCGCTGCGTTTCCTCGTTGTAATGCTCCAATGAGAGCAGCAACGGCAGGTCGGGATCGCCATCGAACGCGCGTTGGTTGGCGCGAAGATTGACGGGGCCAAAGCGAGCGACGAACCGCTCATACGCGTAGTTGAGTTGCTGCCGGGCCTCAATCACCTGCCCCTCGTCGCTGCCGCCCATTTGGGAGCGGAGACAGGCCCGCACCGCATCCCGCACCGGAATCAAATGGCGAATGCGCGAGCGCGTTTCGCTGGGCATGTCTGTGAGCGGACGAAGGACAGACCTGCGCGAGATCGGCGATCTCCTTGGGCACCAAGACCCGATGACCACCAGTCTCTACGCCGATGTCACCGTCTTTGGCATGCGCGTGCTCGTTCACCATCGAACACAAAATTGGCGAAATCTTTGGCGAGATTAAGAACAAGATTCAAAGCGGCTACAATCTGCGCGAAATCATAGACCACATTGACGAACTGCGCTTCCGCTCACAGACCGAGAAGCACGAACTTTCGCACCTTTACGAAGCCAAAATCAAAAACATGGGGAACGCGGGACGCAATGGCGGCGAGTATTACACCCCGCGTCCGCTCACCCGCGCCGCCTAGACGGCGTTAGCTACACGGATACGACCAAACTCCAATGGTCTCCCGGATGATCTGCGGGCAGTAGCCCGACGGCCGCCGAGTCGTCTCGTCGGGCCGAGGTTCTTTTTTCGGCACACCGATGGCCCTTCAATGTCTCGCGCCGCGATAGGGTTTTCGCTACCGACAAGGCGTAAAAATGAGGCAGCCATGCTGATATAATTTTTGGCTTACCCATACATGCCGGTAAATGCCGGTAAATCCTTTCACAATACCTCAGTTCTGGCGTTTCAACCATCTTTCTGGTTCTGGTGGGAGCAGAATCTGTGCGTCCCATACGAAGGCGATTTAAAAAATAAAAATAAACATTGACGGATTCTCGGGCGTTTTATAAAGTGCATACACTTAATAGCAAACTATGATCGGGAATCCGCGCGCGCCCTGCCGAATTTGCCGGGCGCGAATATGGAATCAGGTCTATCGAGCATGAAAGCCTTGGCAGCACATCAAACAGATCCTGCGCGAAGTTCGGCTGGCCGCTCGGCGGGCTTCACGTTGATCGAATTGTTGGTGGTGATCGCCATCATCGCGATTCTGGCGGCGTTGTTGCTCCCCGGTTTGGCCAAGGCCAAGGACGAGTCAAAACGGGCCAAGTGCCTTTCGAATCTCCACCAAATCGGCATCACCATGGCCATGTACACGGGTGACAACCATGATGAGTTTCCATTTTCCGGGGCTGGCTGGCCCCAGATGCCGTTTGTCGATTTACTGCATCTTTACGCCCCTTATATTCCAAACAACACCAACAACGGCAACTTTTTCCTTTGCCCCGCCGACGCGGGCCTGGGCTGGAATATCGAGTGGACGCTGGCCAACGGCGCCGGTTCCGGCATCAGCACGAACCAGTTGCTGTTCCCCGACTCGTACTATTACTACCAGGTTTTTTACGACTTTGAGGCCGGCGCGATTGCGCTTCGTAAGGTGCTGGATGTGCGCTATCCCACGCGCAAGGCGATGGTGCCGTGCTTTGCCAGCTCGGGCAAGGAGGCTTACGATATCGCCCTCGACACACCTACCTACGGGCACGGACCAGAGGGCATGCAATTGTTGTTTGTGGACGGGCACGCCCAGTTCGCCAACTACATTATTTTAGTTCCGTCTAACGGCGGCCCACCCGCGCCGCCGCCTGGAACGGTGCTGGTGTATAATTTTGACTGGACACTAAACGGGTTGCAAGGGTTCGATTTGCGGCAATAGTCGGCTTTCCTTGCGCGCGCGCCTCAATTGATACGCCATTTTGTAGTGTCAAAAGCAACAACAAACAGAAGAAAAAGTAACAACAAGACTATCATGAAATCTCATTTAATTCCTGTGCTTGGTTTGGTGGCCGGCGGTCTCCTGCTGGCGGGTGCCGCCTCCGCGACGGTCTCTACTCTTGCGTATTATCGGCTCGGCGAAAACGATCCGGGTGCCGTGGCGGGCCAAAACGCCAATGCGGTCACGATTGACTCCGGCCCCGCCGGCGTGAATCTTCACCAACTGGGAGTTCCGCCGACCTATTCGACGAACACGGGCGTCGCCGGCAGCACGCTCTGCATAGCGGTGGACGGCGGAGGCTATACCAACGACGCGGCCATACAGACTCCGAGCACGAACTGGGGCATCGAAGCCTGGGTCTTGGCTGCCAGCACCGTTAATAATACCGCCTCCAACAATAACCTTCCAGACGGTTACGCTCAAATCGCTTACAATGGCAATAGCGGACCCAGCGGCATGGGCCTCTACGCCATTCCGGGCGGTCAGTTTGGTGGTTTGCTCGGTGGCGTTGCGGTTGTGGGCGGCTTCACCTACGCGACCAACACCTGGACCCATCTGGCCATGGTCTACGCTGATGGCCAGACGACCCTCTATGTCAATGGCGTGGCCAACGCCGTTTTTGCGGGCGGACCCAACACTCCGGCCGGCTTTTTTGGCATTGGCATTAACCCCAACAAACCCGGTGGATGGGAAGAGTTCCAGGGCCGCATCGACGAAGTGCGGATCTTCGCGTTTGAAGAGGGCGCGTTCACCACCAACGATTTGTTCCTGACCGACGTGCCCCCGCCGCCAGAAGCGCCAACGATTTTCGCGGGCCCGACACTAACTCCGGCCGGCGCCGTGGTCTCGGGCATACAGTACGTTGCAGCCGGAAGCCCCTTTTCGATCGGCGTGACGGTCGGCGGCAGCACGCCGGTCTCCTACCAATGGCAGACTACCAGCAATCCGGCCGGCGCCACCAATGCGACTCTCTCTTTCGCCAATCCCACGACCAACAATTCCGGCAACTACAGCGTGGTGGTCAGCAACTCTCTTGGCGCGGTGACCAGTTCGGTGGTCAGTGTCGGTGTGCTGCCCGCCGGAACCGGCCTCATCCCCCTTGCCTACTATCGACTGGGTGAAAATGATCCGGGCGCCGTCGCCGGACAGCCGGGTGATTCCAACACCGTTGATATCATCAACAGCCTGGATCTGGCACAGTTTGGCACCCCGCCGATTTATGACTCACACACCGGAGTGGCTGGCAGCACGCTCTGCATTGACGTGGACGGCGGCGGCTATGCAACCAATTCGCAGTTGACTGCCCTCGCCGATAACTGGGGCATCGAAGCTTGGGTGAAAGCCACAACCAACACCCCTGACACCAATATCACCGCGGATGGTTACGCCTGCATCGTTTATAATGGAGACGCTGGATTTAACGGAATGGGCATATTCCAGAACAGTGCTGGTCAGTTTATCGGTTTGTGCACCCAGGTTGCCTGGGTGGGAGGACAAGCGGTCGTACCGGGCAAATGGACACATCTGGCCCTCGTCTGCACTGGAGGCGCAACGACCTTCTATGTTAACGGCGTGTCCACCGGCGCTGCGGGTGAACCCGCCGCCTCGCTCGGCTCCTTCAGCATTGGTGGCAGCCCGTATTATACTGTCGGCGCTACTGCGTCTGCGGAAGACTTCCAGGGCAGCATCGATGAAGTGCGCGTTTTCGCTGTCGTGCCCGGCCAATTTTCACCCGGCGACTTGCTGCTCACCCACGTGCCGCCCGGCGCGGAGCCGCCGCAGGTGGTCAGCGGTCCGACAGCCAGCTCACCGACCGTTCTTGGGAACAGTTTTTCAGTCGATGTGGTCGTCAGTGGCACGGCTCCGCTGAGTTACCAATGGTACCAGGGCGGAGTTGCCATTTCCGGGGCCACCGCTTCCTCGTTTAGCCTCAACGGAGTGACTGCGGCCGCCTCGGGTGCATACAATGTGATTGTCACAAACCTGTACGGTGCGCAAACCAGCGGCGTGGTCAACGTCACCGTGCTTTCTGCGGGAGCCAGTTCCGTTGTCCCCCTTGCCTACTATCGCTTGGGCGAAAACGATCCGGGCGCGGTCGCCGGCCAGACCGCTAATACCAACACCGTCGATCTCATTAACGGCGTGAATCTTTCCCAACTGGGCACTCCGCCTACTTATGACTCTCACACCGGCGTGGCTGGCAGCACGCTTTGCATTGACGTGGATGGAGGAGGCTTTACCAACGGCGCGCCCATACCGATTCCGGCCGGCAACTGGGGCATCGAAGCCTGGGTCTTGGCGGACAGCATTAGCAATACGATTGCCTCTAACACGAACGCGCCGGATGGTTACGCTGAAATCGCTTACAATGGCAATAGCGGCCCCGGCGGCATGGGCTTATATTCCGCTCCTGGCGGTCAGTTTGTCGGTTTGTGCGGTGGCGTTGCGGTAGTGGGCGGCGCACCGATCACGCCGGGCAAATGGACGCATCTGGCCATGGTGACCACGGGCGGCACGACGACTTTCTACGTCAACGGTGTGGAGAACGCCACGGGGCCTGCACCCGCCCCGCCCATCGACTATTTTGGCATTGGCATCAATTCCAGCAAGCCGGGCGGATGGGAACAATTCCAGGGTCGCGTTGATGAAGTGCGCGTTTTCGGCGTCGTGCCCGGCAAGTTTTCAGTCAGCGACTTGCTGCTCACTGAAGTGCCGCCTGGCCCGGAGGCGCCTGAGGTGTTCAGCCAACCGGCAATTAGTTCATCGCTCGTGGCCACGGGAGGAACTATTTCAGCGAGTCTTGTCCCTAGCGGCTCGGCTCCACTGTATTACCAGTGGTACCAGGGGGGAGTGGCCATTTCCGGTCAGACCAATGCCACGCTTGACTTGAACGATGTGACGACGGCCGCTTCGGGTGGGTACGATGTGGTCATCACCAACCAGTACGGTTCGACCACCAGCGCGGTTGTCAACGTCACCGTGCTGCCTGCGGGAGTCAACGGCCTTACCCCAATCGCCTACTATCGCCTGGGTGAAAACGATCCCGGCGCGGTCGCCGGCCAGACCGCTGATACCAACACCATCGATATCGTGAGCGGCTTCGACCTCTCGATGGTTGGTAATCCCTCAACATATTCTTCGAACACGGGCGTTCGGGGCAGCACCCTTTCGCTGGCCGTCAACGACGGCGGCTATACCAATGTGCCCATCCAGTTGTCGGACAACTGGGGTATTGAAGCCTGGGCCTACAGCACTAACGCCACCTCCGCCGCCCCCGGGGAGGGTGACATCGCATTTAATGGAAACTACGCCGCGAGCGGTGGCATGGGCCTCTTCCAGTATGGCACGCAATGGGCGGGTTTGGTCAGCGGAATTGCGTGGTTGATGGGCCCAACCGTCGTGACCAACACCTGGACGCATCTAGCCGTCGTGACCACCGGTGGCACCACCACCTTCTATGTCAACGGCGAGGTCGTAACCACTGGCCCCGCGCCTGCCCCCGTGACCGGCATCGGTGACTTGAGCATCGGCTTCGACGCAAACCCATACGCGGGAAGAGCTTCGTATTTCCAAGGCCTGATCGATGAAGTGCGGGTGTTCGGCGTCACGCCCGGGTTGTTTTCCACAAACAACCTGCTCTTGGCCAGCGCTCCTCCAGCCCTCACGGTCGGCACCATCACAGCGGGGACCAACATCGTCGTCCTCTGGAGCGGCGAGAACTTGCAGCAGGCCAGCGCGGTCACCGGGCCGTGGACCACGATCAGCAGCGTCACTGCGCCATGGGTCGCACCGGAGACCGGTGTTTCTCAGTTCTTCCGGTCAGCGGGCCAGCCGTGACGCTGCTGCGCGCCCACACGCCGTCCGAGCCATGGCGCCCTCGTGGCCCAGAGCCGGCCGGTGATAGCGCGAGGCCTTTCAATCCAATGGGAAACCCTCTGGCCAAGCCGGGAGGGGTTCGCAAATGGCTTACACTTTAATATAATGAACCGACTCCTGCTTATGGGGACAGCGGCGGTTGTGGGACAGCAGACTTTGGCCGGCCTGATGGCTGTCAATTCGGCAGGAGCCGGGGCTCCAGGCGCCGCAGCCCGGGAATTGTCCAATGCCGCGTACCAATTGGTCGTCAGCTCGGCCCAGGGGCAGGTACTGGTGCGATTTCAGGATAAATTGTTGGAGCTGACCCTGGCCGATGGCCCGTATTTTTATGCCGCCCAGAAAACCGACGGCCAAAAAGTGGACAACTTCCGGAGCCTGCAGGATGTGGAAATCACTGGATCGCCCAGCGCCATTGTCATTCGCGGCAAACTGGCGGGGTTGGACCTCGAGCATCATTTTGGGCTGTCATCCAATGGCACGTTCCTCGAAGAAAGAATCCTGTTGCGCAACAACACGGACGGCCTGATTAACTTGAGTGATTTTGAAGCGGGTTTTTTGCGGCGCATCACGGACAACGGCGGAGAGGTGTTGCCGGAGCTTGCCCACGACCGCTGGGTGGCCGTTCCTTGGCGCGTCCGGGCCAGCGATCCGAAGGGATTTGTCAACGACTTCTCCATGCAACAACTCGTCACGCAGCCCGGTTACGAGCCCCGCATGGACTTCAAGCAGCGTTATTCCCATGTTCCCTCGCCGCACCACGTCTCGGAGGGCTGGGCGTGGAGCCACGGCAACGGCACGCTGGGAATATTCGCCTTTAATCAGGAGAATATGTTGTTCAGTGTCGTGTCCTCACATCACGAGGGCGGCGAGACTTCGTTGCGGTTCGGCGGCGCTTGCGTGATTTCCGGAGAACCGGCGGCATTGACCCGGATCGCTCCCGGCCAAACCGTCGATCTGGGCGCCGTTCGCTATCAATCAATGAAGGGCGGATACACCGAAGCCATGTACGCCTTTCGCGACTGGCTGGATGAAAAGGGCTGTCGCTTCCCCAAAGACTACGATCCGCCGGTGCATTGGGAGCAACTCTACGACATGGAGGGGGCTTGGGATGACCGCCTTCATAAGTACACCAAGAGCGCTTTGGAGAAGGAAGCTCTCAAGGCCTTGGATTATCATTGCCAAGCCCTCTACCTGGATCCCGGGTGGGATACGACTTTTGGATCGTTCCTCTGGGGTGAGCAATGGCTGGGTCCGCGAGGACAATTCATCCATGAGATGGAATCGAAATATGGGCTGAAAGTGTCCTTGCACTGTCCTTTGGCCACGTGGATTTCGACAGGTTATCCCATGGGTCCCAGCGCCATGAAAGATTGGCCTGCGAACGCGCGACGAACGCCCGTCGCTGTTGAACCTTCGATCGGGATGCGCGTGCCGGCCGTGCGGGGAGGCCGTCGCAATCTCGCTTTGCTGCCTGAGGCGCAGGCGCGGGCTTCCTCGGTCATCTATGGCGGGTCCATGCCGATCCATCAAATCGCTCATGTCAACGATGGATGGTACGGCAACAGCGCCAGTTGGATCGCCGACCACTTGCCCGCCTGGGCGGAAATCGATTTGGGGAGCATCCGCAAAATCTCGCAGGTTGTTCTAGGCAATGATCATTCGGGTGACTTAGCCGATCGGGCCGCGACTTCCTTGCGCATTTTGGTGGCCACCCATTACGCGGCTTGGCGCGCCGTGGCCCAGTACGAAGGCGAAGGAATCCTCCAGGAAAAGAGCTTCACTTTCGAGCCGGTGTCCGCGCGCTGGGTGCGCGTGGAGTTGCTCAAGAGCCTATCCGGAGTGGCCCGCTTGGATGAACTGGAAATCTATGAAGCCGATCCGGTTTCGCAAGAGCAGACTGAAGTTTTTGCCCGGCAGGCCAAACGCGGCCCCGAACCGCCTGCCAAATCAACGGCGGGACCGCTGCTCTGTCTGGGATCAAGGCAATATCTGGATGAGGCGGCAAAGCGGCTGCTGGCCAATTGCGCGGACGGCGCCGCGTTTTTGATGTTTGACGGCAATTGGTGGAATGGCGGCTGTGTCAACACCAATCACGGACATCCCGTCCCGTACCGCATGGAGGATCATATCCGCGCCAATGTCGATCTAGTCCAGCGCGTCCACGCCAAATATCCGAAAGTGTTGATTGAATTGCATGATTGTGTGGCCGGTGGCAGTCCGGTGCGCTTCACGCCGGTCTTTTACAAGTATGGGTTGCCTGGGAGTTACGACGAGAATTGGGGCTTTGAATTGATGTGGGACCCGATGGCCGACTTAAAAGAGGGGCGGTCTCGGGCGCTGTATTACTACAATCTCGGTTGCAATGTGCCGCTCTACCTGCACATTGACCTGCGCAAAGACAACGCGCGCGCCGTGGTTTTATGGTGGTATGCCTCCACCCGCCGCCATCTGGACATCGGCGGCACGAGCGCCAACCCGGCGGTGGTCGAAGCGCAGAAAGGAGCCATGAAGCGTTACCGCCAGTTAGACAGCTTTTACAAGCGGGGCCAGTTCTTCGGCATCAACGAGGAGATTCACTTGCACGTGCTGCCGCAGGAAAATGCGTTTGTGGTCAACCTCTTCAATTTGTCGGACCAGCCGCGCACCGTCGGCGGGAGCATTGCCCTCGACAAAATTGGCCTGGATGCGAGCAAGCATTATGATGAATCGAGTCCGCGGGCAACGGTGGGGGGCGGAGAATTGAAGGTCAGTCTGCCGGTGGAGCCGTGGTCGGCTCAGGTCGCAACCTTCCGAGGAGCGTGACGCGGAACCAAGCCCAGATATGAACTCCCCGTTGCCAGCCGGTTCGGCTGGGCCCTTGATTTTCATGGCTTTCATATTCCTAGCCGGATGGGACCAAGCCGCGGCACAAATCCACGCGCTCCCCAGCCGCCACGAACTCCTGCTCAACGGTCAGGACTGGACCGTCGTTTCGTGCGAACCAGGAGAAGGCCTCAGGGAACGCGCCTTCGCTGAAGGCTATCCCGCCGCGCGGGCTTTGCCTGCAACCGTGCCGGGCGACATTGATTGGGACCTCGAACGGGCGGGCAAAATCCAGCCGATTTACGAGGGAACCAACAGTGGGCAGATCGGGTGGGTGGCGGGTAAGGAATGGTGGTATCGGAAGCGGTTCGCGGTGCCATCCGGATGGCGTGGCCGGCGCATCTGGCTTCGCTTTGACGGCGTGGATTACCTTGGCGAGGTCTGGCTCAACGGCCAATATTTAGGCCGGCACGAGGGGCAGTTCACTCCCTTTGAGTTCGAGGTGACGGATGCCGCGCGACTCGATGGTGAAAACCTGCTCACGGTCCGAATCGAGCCGGCGCCCCAGGAAGTGCTCAAGGCACTGGCCGGTTCATCAGGGCAGACGGTCGAGGATGCGATGACCCGCGATCTGGCTTTTTGGAAATCACGCACGGCGTCGGGCTGGGACTGGGGCACGCCGCTGTGGAGCATGGGTATCTGGCAGGATGTGCGCCTGATCGGCACGCGCGGTGTCGAGCTTAAGGGAATCACGGTCCTGCCGCGACTGCACCCACCCTACAACACGGCCGAGCTTCCCATTCATTTCGAAATTGAATCGAAACAGGACCGTGAGATCCAGATCGTTGCGCGCGCTCGTTGCCTGACCGCCCGGGCGGCTGAAGCGGAGCACAAGCAGGCTGTGGGACTCAAGGCCGGGTCCAACGACGTCGCCTTTGCCATGCCGATCGCCCGGCCGCGGCTTTGGTGGCCCAACGGATTTGGCGGCCAACCTCTTTATGAATTGACGATCAGCGCTCGCGATGCCGGCACCGGTGAGGAACTTGACCGCAGCGGGGTTACCTTCGGCATTCGTGATCTGCAAATGCTGGCCAACCCGCCGGCCGAGGACGATACGCAATACATGGATTACTGGGCGACATCGAAGAATGACGTTTGGATGGCGCAGGGCTTTGCCAGCGGAGTCAAGGCCATCGATCAGAGCAAGCCGCCGCATTTCCTGATCAGCATCAACGGCCGGCGCATCTTCGCGCGCGGCGGCAGTTGGCTGCCCGCCGACCTGCTCTACGGCCGGCCCGGCCCCGCCCAATACGAGCACTTGATCCGCATGGCGGCGCTGGGCCATTGCAACGCCTTCCGCATTTGGGGTGGAGGCATCATCGACAAGCCGATCTTCTACCAATTGTGTGATCGCTACGGCATCATGCTGCTGCAGGAGATGCCTCATGCCGGTCGTCGTCCGCTGGAAACGCCCCAGGCGCTGGCCAACGAAGGCGCCCAGCAGAGGCAAGTCATGAGCCGGCTCATGAACCATCCCAGCATCGTGCGCTATGGGTTTGGCAATGAACTTTACATCGATCCGAGCACCAGCAGCCAGGTCGGTCAATTCATGGATATTTGCCAGGAGCTGGACCCGATGCGGCCAGCGGTCAGCCCCGATCCCGTCACGGTTGCCCAGCGCCACGGGCCGCACTGGTTCTCCATCCCCGGCGAATACGGCGTTTACAACACCGGCTATCCCTTGACCGTCGGGCCGGGCAACCCCAACGAGTGGAGCGAATACGGCGCCAGCGGCGCATCCTCGGTGGAAACCCTCACGCGCATCATCCCCGCCGGCCACCTTTGGCCGATCCGCAACGGCGATCCCTATTGGCGCTGGCACAAAGGGCTGGATGCGTACGTCGGCAATACATGGCTGTTGCCGGAGAATTATCGTCATCTCTTCGGCGAGTTACCCGATCTGGAAACGGAGGTGCGGGCCAGTCAGTTCGCGCAAGCGGAGGGCCTGCGTTACGCCGACCAATCGCAACGCCGTCATGAATGGCATCGCAGCGGCTGCTACGCCTGGACGTTCAATGAGCCTTGGCCCAACGCCGCGCACGGCTGTGTCCTAGAGTTCTACGGCCGGCCCAAGATGGCCTACTACTACGCGCGCAACGCCTACGCCCCCATCGATGTCAGTGCCGAATACGATACCCTTGCTCTTGGAGCAGGCGGCCCATTGCCCGCGACAATTTACGTGTGCAGCGACCGTGCGACAGCTCTCGATAACTGCAAGCTGACCACGGTCCTCATGGACCTGGAAGGCCACAGTCTGGGCAGACGCGAGCGGCGGTTGTCCGTTCAGCCGGAATGTGCCTCAAAGGTCGGCGCCGCGGAATTGACGGTGCCGCAGTCGGCCGCTGGAAAGGTCCTGCTCCTGCAACTGCTGCTGCGCGATTCCGACGATGCCGTCCTTTCGTGCGAGACGTACGTATTCGTCGTCAACACTCCATCCCTTGGCGGTAATGCGCCGCAAAGCGCCGGCCTGTCCGCGCAGTCCCTGCGCCCGCTGCTCAGTGCGCCGGCTGCACAACTGGGGATCACAGTAGGCCACGGGGAGAACCAAACCGTTCACGGCTCGCCCATGCGCGTGTACTTCGTGACGGCAACCAATCGCGGCGCGGTGCCGGCGCTCTTCGTCTGCTTAAGCGCCGCCTGTCCGCCACAACAGTGCTACATCGAGGACAATGATTTCACCCTCTTGCCAGGCCAATCCGTGCAGACGCGCGTGCTGCGGCCAATCGGGGCCACCGACGAAGACGCTGTTCCCGAAGCTATTTTGGCCAAAGGGTGGAACACGGCGGCTATCTCTGTGCCTTGGCGGAAATGAGTGCGCCACACCCTTGTATTGAGAAGATTTTATGACAAATCGGAATGACACCATGGATATTTCTGTCGTGACGGCCTGGTCGATGTTCATCTTGACGGCGTCCCTGGCCGTGGCGCGCGCGGAGGTAGAGAAAGTGGGCTATTATGAACTTGGGGCAGGTTCGACGGTGACCTACGCCGCCGGGCCGCAGACTTTGCAAGACGACAGCGGCCGCGGTCAGGATCTGCAGCGCCAAGGCGAACCGCTGTTCGTCGCTTCAACGCCCGGACTGACGACCGTTCGCGCCGCCGGCGCGCTGCAATTCGACGGCAAATTGCAGCGCTACACCCGCGACGGGGCGTTGTTCGGCCAGAACGATAACTTCGGTCTGGAGGCATGGGTCAATGCGGCGCAACAGAACCAGCAGGGTCTGCACGGTGCGGCCGCAAACGGCGACGGCGCGCGCGGCTACGTCCTGGGACAAATGAATGATCGTTGGGTCGCGTTCGTGGGGGCCGTCGGCGCAACTGACCTCGGCCCGGTTCGACCCGGGCAGTGGACGCATCTGGCACTGGTGCGCGAGGGCGACCACTGCGTTGAGTATCTCAATGGTGTCAAAGTCGCCACCAGCCCGCTTTCGCCCGCCATCGATCCCTATTTCCGCATTGGCACCGGCGGCCTGCCCACCGAGGGATTCCACGGTCTGATTCATGCGGTGCGCGCGTTTACGTTCGAGGCTGGCAAGTTTGAGCCGGTGGCGGATTTCCTGCTGAACGCCGAACAAATCCGCCAGCGTCAGGCCGCAGAAGCAGCCGAGCAGGGGAGGCGCATCGCGGAACTGGGGCGCCCGCAACCGGGCGTCGTGCTCGTCCGTTCGCTGGAGCCGCCGCTGGCGCGGGGCGATTGGCTGATTCATTGCATCAACCAGCCGGTGCAACTGCTGGTCAAACCGGCCGCCGACCAGCAATCGGCCATACTTGTTTTGAACAACGGCTTGGTCAGCCGCTCCTTCTACGTCTCGGACAACCTGGCCTGCACGAGCCTTAAGAGCCTTGGCGACGGGGCCGAGTTCATCCGCACGGTCCAGCCCGAGATGCGGCTCATGCTCGACGGCCAGTGGTTCGAGGTGGGCGGGTTGCACGGCCAGCCCGAACGTTCCTATTTGCTGGATGCGTGGCTGCCGCAGATGCGCGGCGCCGCCACCGCGTTCCGATTCGTGGGGCTAACCACCAGCCTTCCCCAGGCACGCTATCCTTGGCAGCCAAAATTTAACGCCGTTCCGACTGACTGGCCGCCGCGCGGCCTGCGTGTGGCGATGCACTACCGCGCACCGGAAAAGATCGACGCGGCGTCGAGCAACCTCACCCTGACCGTCTTTTACGAAATGTACGAAGGTCTGCCCGTTATCGCCAAGTGGTTCACTTTGGACAACGGCGCCGACAAGCCCGTCGTCGTGAATGAGACGCAAACGGAGCGGTTGGCTGTGCCGCAAGAACAGGTCTGCCGCCTTCACGTGGAAAGCGATTATTCCTTCCACACGATCAACAACGCGGTGGACGGAGTACATGAGGCGCTGGCCAGCCGGTCCGAGCGCGACAAAATTCCCATTTATCTGGCCGGCAACACCACCACTTTGTGGACCGTTGATCCGGAATACGATACGTGGGCGACTCCGGCGGCGATGGAGGACGACATGCAAGGCCATTGGTTCCGCAACCTGATGATAAGCCGTCTGCCGATGGGGCCGGGCGAGCAGGTGGCTCCGGGCACTGGCTTCAAATCCTTCATCACCTTCGAACTGCTGCAGGACAGCGAAGATCGGGAACGCCAATCCCTTGGCATTCGGCGCTTGTACGCCAAACTGGCCCCGCAAGTGACCGAAAGCCTGCTCGCCGCCGGCACGCCCTCCCAGGATCCGGCCCAGATCAAAAATCTGCTCGATCAGATGGCCCAGTGCGGCTTCGAGCGGTTCGAAATCACCTGTTGGCCTGGCATCCAGCACGACAATCTCGATTCGGCCTACGTGGCCAAGTGGCGTGACGTGACTCAGTACGCTCTTGCCAAAGGCATGGTCACCGGCGGCTATGAACTGATGGTTGCCTCGCGCAGCCGAGGCGCGGAATTCGACGTCGTCAATCCCGCCACGGGCAAACCCGGCTCGGCGATTTTCGGCCAGAGCGTGTGCATCGCCAGCAAGTGGGCGGACATCTATTACCCGAAGATGTGGAAATTCATCGAACAAACCGGCTGTCGCACGCTCAACCCCGACGGCCCTTACCACGGCGACCCTTGCGCCGCGACCAATCATCCCTACCACCGCGGGTTGGAGGATTCGCAATGGGCGCAGTGGAAAAAGCAGGTCGAGATTTTCCATGAATGCCAAAGACGCAACATGTGGGCGCCGGCGCCAGACTGGTATTTTCTCAACGGCCAGGCCTGCACCGGCATGGGTTATCGGGAGGCCAGCGCCAATTTGCCGCGCGAACTGGGGCGCCTGCTCTACCGCCAGTACATGTATGATGGCACCTGGTACAAACTTCCCCCGATGGGGTGGATGGGGATCGGCCTCATCGGCACCTACAACGACGATCCTCGCACCATGCTCGAGCCGCTCTCCGAGCATCTGGAGGACTACGAAAAGCTCCTGATTCAGACCTTGGGTTATGGCGCCCAGATCGATTTGCGCGCCAACCGTTTATTTGACTCAGGCCAGACTCGCGCGATGGTCATCAAGTGGGTGGGCTGGTTCAAGAAGTATCGCGACATTCTCACCTCCGATGTCATCCACGTGCGGCGTCCGGATGGGCGCGACTTCGATTGCATCGTGCATGTCAATCCTTTCCTCCAACACCGCGGCTTGGCCCTGTTCTTCAACCCTTCCGACACGGCCCTCAAACGAGAAGTCACCCTCCCTCTGTATTACACCGGCCTGGCCGATGCCGCCACCATCCATCTCGGCGAGGGGACCGGCCAGCGCGTGCGGCTCGATGCGCTGGCCCGGGCGAAACTTTCCGTCGCGATCGCCCCGCACGGATTCACTTGGTACCTCATCAAACCATGATGCTCACTGGGCCTGACTCAACAAATCCAAAGCATCCAGGCTCACCCACCCCGCGCCCGCCAATTTAATCTCCAGGGCATTCTCGCCTGTTCTCAAGGAGCCTGCGGGCAGATCGAACACCGCGGTCACGGGAAAAGCCAGCTCGTAGGGCTGCTCCTTTTGCACTCCCAATCCACGCGGCTCAGGCCGCTCAAACTCTCGCCCGTTGATGGCCACTTGCAGGACCGGCTCGCTCGCGGAGTCCTGATCGCAGAGGTGAATTCTCAGCCGGGCGGGCTGGCGGGCGCGGTCCCTTTTGACCTTAAAACCGAATCGTGCCTGTCGTTTTCCTTCCAACAGGTAGGGCAGAGCCGTGGGATCGGGACGCCGCCCCTTCAATGCCACGAGTTGGGCCTCGGGCAGAGTGGGCGGTTGGCCATAGCCGGCAAACTCGCGGCACATTCCATCTCGCCGGCCGACTGCCAGCAGGACATCCTCACTGGATTCGATCACTTGATCGTCTGCATTCCAAGTGCTGATCCACCAGCCGGTTTGGGCCAGGTTCAATCCGCCCGGGGCCGCGCGGGACGAACGGATGGTGATCGTCCGCGTTTCTCCCGGCGGAATGAAGCCATGATTGTTGTCAATAAACAAATCTGTCCGATATTCCAGCAACGGATGCGCCTCGCAGAAAAAGGCCGTCATGGAACCGGTGTTACGCGCGAGCAGATCCAGAATTTCCTCCCCGCCCTGCACCCGCATCGGCCGCGCCGTCACTCGCAATTCGGTGCGCCGCACCGGTGGGTGGCGCAATATCCCTTCCCCAAAATTAAATGTGACTCGCGGCAATGCGTCGGGCTGTTTGGCGCCTGGGGCATAGACCTCGAACTCGTCGATGCACGCGAGCTCGCCCTCCTCCGGGTGTTCCGCGTCCACGGTCGCCCGAATCCATTCCGCGCGTACGGGACGGGTGTCGATCTCCATGGTTGCGGTCGGATCGAAATCGGGCAGCTGGGTCAGTCCTTGTTGTTCGAAGATGGTTTGGCACTGCCGGCCGTCCAGGGAAACTTCGAGCTTGAGATAGTCCACGCTGCGGTCGCTAAAGCCGCCGGTGCGGTCGCGGCCTAACTTAAAACGGCCAATTTCGGCTGGCCGGCCCAGATCGATCTGGAACCAGGCGCGAGGGGTGGCGCCGATCCAGCTATGGTCATTGCCGTAAAGGCCGTCGTTAAGTCCTTCGGCGCGATGGATGGCATAACCGGGCAGTTCTGATGAGGCCGTAGCCGACTTGGCTCCATTGCCGACAAACGCCAGGTTGGCGGCGCCCGTCGGGAACTCTTTTGGAATGGTGGCAGCAACCTCATCGTCGGAATCGGTTTTCCGATTGGCCAGGAGGCCGCCAAAGGAACCTCGGTTGTTGACACCGAAGCCGAAGAGGTGCAGGCGCTCGGTCAGGAGCTTGCCCTGCACGTCCACGAGCTGCATTTCCACGAAGAGCGGGCCTAACGCGGTTTGCTTGGGCGGCGTGAGATGGAGCGTCTTGAGTTGTTTGACTTCCAAGGGCTTGATGGCCGCGGCGCCCTGCTCCCGGGCGAAGACTTTTCCGCGCCGGTCGCGCGCCAGCAACCGCCACTGGAGTCCTTCGGCCGCCTGGGGCGCATCGCTTGTCAACCATACCTCCAAGTCCACCCCCGCCTCTGGATCGTAGAGGATGGTGTCATACTTGAGCGACAAGCTGATCGGCGCCAGGGCTTGTTTGACGAAATCATAATTCATCAGCGGGCGCCCGTCATAATCCACCATGTAGCTGCCGGCGCCATTGAGCCATGGCTCGTTGAAGTCCCAACTGGTGAATCCGCCAAGCCGCCGGCCTTTCCGCCGCAGCGCATCCATGGCATAGCGCAATCCTTCGGCGCCAAGGTATTGGCCGGCCTGAACCAGGTCCGGCAAGTTGTCCAAGGGGCCGAACGCCCCGTCAACACGACTTTTTGACAGCCAGTTCTCGGGCGTGAAAACGGCCTGGACGACTTTCTTGCGAGCCAGGATGGGGTCGTCAACTCCCCGGATCGGCCACTGTGATTTCGGCGGGATGGTGCGTTGCCAGACCTCCAGGTTCGCCGGCGAACTGGTGCCAAACTCGCCCAGCCGCATCGTTTCCACCTCATGATAGTGGCGGTAGCTGGAGTTGATAAAGTAATCATACGGCCCATGCGTCGCGCCGAGGTCTGGACAGGTCGCGCGCACCAGGCGGTCGTCGTTTTCCCGCACGACTTTCTGGATGAGTTCCCAAGCCGCGTGTTGGCTCAAGGAGTCCCAGGACATTTCGTTGCCGCCCGTGTATTCGATAATCGCTGGGTGGTTCCGCACTTGCTTGACAATGTTCCGGGTCGTCGTTTCCAGGTTGCCGAGGAAGATGGCGTTGGTTTCCGGCAGGCAATTGGCCAGAGGGAACTCCTGCGAGAGCATGATGCCCTGCTGGTCGGCGGACGCGTAGAAGGCCTCAGGCAGGATCACGCCGCCGCCCCAGAGACGAATCATGTTCATGCCGGCCTCCTTGGCCTGCCGCACCAATTGCAGGCTCCGGGGCAAAGCGCGGCCGAAGAGCAGGTCGGGTGGGATCAAGCAGCTCCCCATCGTCCGCACCGGCTGGCCGTTGAGGAGCAATTGGTAACTTCTGATGTAATCCTTCGGCGCGCCATCGGTCTGCACCCAGCGCACTTCGCGGATGCCAAAGGACGTGGAGTGGGCATCGAGCACCCGTCCGCCGTTGGCCGGCTGCAACTGGACCTCCAATTGATAGAGCGGCTGTGGCCCCTGGCCGTTGCACCACCACAGAGCCGGCCGGTCGAGCGGCAATTCGGCCTTGACCTGATTGGCGCCCGTTTTGAGGGTTGCCTCTGAGGTGGCCACCGCCTCCTGCCCGTTGCCTGAAACGCGGAAACGGGCGTGGACACGTTGTTCCGAGAGGCTGTCGATCTCGCAGGTGGCCCTGATGGTGGCTTTCGAATAATTATTTTCCAGAGTTGTCTGCGTCTGCATCCAATCGATCCGGGCCGGGCCGGTAGCTGTCAGATAAACATCCTTCCAAATGCCCAGCGTCCAGATGCTGACTCCCCAGTCCCAGCCGAAATTGGTGGGGCTTTTGAGCTCCCTGAGCAATTGGCGGGTCCGGTTTATGCCCTCCATCAGGCCAAGGCACCGCGGGCCGGCCGCGCTGACAACTAGCGGCGCTAACGAGGCGGGCATTCTTATGATACGCACCGCGAGGTGATTCGTTTGCGCCGGCTGGAGGACATCGGCAACGTCGAACCAGAAGCGGCGAAACATCCCGGCATTGGAGCCGAGCTTGCGGCCATTGAGCCACACCTCACACTCCTCATCCACCCCCTCGAAAACCAGGGTCACGCGTTGGCTGGCCAAGGACGACGGCGTGGCGAAGTCCTTGCGATACCACCAGTCCTTTTGGGCGACGTCGTATAATCGTGCATCACCGGCTCCATACCACAATGGCTTCAGCCGGTGCGCCGCTTCCAGGTCGGCCTGAACATTGCCTGGCACCGAGGCCCGGAGCCAATCGGGTGACGCCATGTCCGCTACGAACCATTGCCGCGCGAGGCGCGGCCCATCGGGATCGGCCCGTATCTGCCAATCCGATCCGCTCAAGCTGAGGGTGGCGCCCGCCTCGGCCGAGGCGGCGGCACCAGTCACCGCGTTGCACGGATCGCCTAGGACATGCAGGACTTAAGAGCGCGCCGAGGAAGGTGATCCAGTTGGGAGCCAGGAACAAGCCGGACGGGCGCGGCGGCGATTTCGTCATGACATAAGTGTATGCACTTTATTCGCACCCGCAAGACATAAAGGACGACGGACAATTTTGAGCGGCCCCGGCGATTTTTCTCCAACAAATTGGATGAACGTGGCGGCGAGCGTGAACACGGTGCTGGGCTTAAAGACGATGGCAGCTTGTGGACGCGGGATCGATTCCTGGATAATTAATATTGACTCACGAAGGAGGCTCCACTTCCATCCGCTGCGACCATTCGCGGATTTCCTTCCACTGCCCTGGCTCAATCGGAATGCCGGAGCGACGCCGAAGTTGTTCGCACCGGTATTCGGGATCGCCGGGCACGAGGATTTCGGCGCCGTCAAAGGGCCGGCGTTGCCGGCGGGCCTCGGCCGCCATTTCCAGCGCGGTGGCGGCCAGAGTGGCGCCACCGGCGAAGCGTTGCGGGTCCAAGGCCATCATGAAGGAGCCAAGCCGCCGTTGTTGCGCATAGTCGCCGTACATGGCCGGGATGTGCGGCCCGTAGGGCATGGCATTGAGCGGCCCGCAAAAAAGGTCAATCAGGAAGGCCAGGGCATAGCCTTTGTGATCAGCCAGCGGCAGCAGGCATGCCACCGCGTTCGGATCGGTAGTGGGCGAACCGTGCTGGTCCAACGCCCAGCCTGGCTCCAACGGCTGGTTTTCTCGCCGCGCATTCTCCACCCGGTTCCAGGACACCGCGCTGGTGGCCATATCGACACAAATCGGGCCTTGTGGATCGGCGGACGGGACAGCCAGACAAATCGGGTTGGTGCCCAGGAATTTGGCCCGGCCTCCCTCAGGGGCCACGAACGCGTCGGAATGGGTCAGCGCCAAACCGAGCAGCCCCTGGCTCGCCGCCTGTCGTCCATAAAGACCGATGGCCCCACAATGGCTGGAGTTGCCGACCCCCACGGCGCCAAGCCCGTTCTCATTGGCCATGGCGATGGCTTCACCCATCGCCCGGTGGCAAACCACCATACCATGCCCATGCCCGCCGTCCAACTGCGCCGTGCAAGGCCCGGTGCGCCGAACCTTGATGTGCGGCTTGGGTTCAATCGATCCCGCCAGAATCCGCTTCAGATAATGCGGCAGGCGCGCCACTCCGTGAGAATCGATGCCCCAAAGGCTTGTTTGCACCAGATGGCGCGCCACCAGTTTGGCGTCCGCCGGTTCCATCCCCGCCACCGAGAGACATGCGTCAGCCCATTGGGTCATGCTTTCGGCTGGAATAGTCCAGGAGCTTTTTATGACCTCGCTCATCGTTTGGTTCTCAGTAAAGCCCGGCACCACCCGCCATCCACCCCTTCCAGTTTCACGGGCGCCGCCAGCAACTCGTAGAGCGCCGGCGGGACATGGCGGAGGTTGAGGTTTTCGATGATTAACGTCTCGTGCCTCAGTAGTTCAAGATGAGAGGGAAAGGTTGGTTCCTCCGGCGAATCAATGGTCAGATAGTCCAAGCCAACCACGAGCATGCGACGCGCCGTACACCAGGCCGCGGCGCTTTTGTGGATGAAAATGAAGTTAGGATTCCACGGTTCATGCCAATAATCGGTGGCGCTGTTGCGGGTCTTGAAAAGCAGCCGGCGAGCGTTGGGGCGGACTCCGGCCTTTTCCAGCGCTTCGGCGGTGACGCAACGCTTCTCGGCTGTCAAATCAAGCACCTGGCATTCCCCTACCCAATGCTCCAAGGGCATTTCCTCCAGCCGCCGCCCGCCCGGGATGAAGTGCCACGGCGCATCCACGTGCGTGCCGTAATGCAGACCGCCTTTGTAAAAGCCGACATTGGCCGGATTTCCCTTTTCATGCGACCAGCCGGGCCAGGAGAACTCCGGCGCCGGATCTCCTGGAAAAACCGTCGTGCCCGGACTGGTCGGCACGCTGATGTCGATGTACTCATTCTTGATCATGGATGCTCATTCCTTGCAATATTCGGCGGAAGGAAGCGAACCGTCCATGACGTATCCTCCATCCAGCGTCAGGGATTGGCCCGTCATGTAACGGGCGTCCTCGCTGGCGATGAAAACCGCGCCGGCGGCAATCCACGAGGCCTCGGCGATTTCTTTCATCGGCACGCGTTGGAACAAGGAGCGCTTGACCGAATCCGTGTACATGGGCACCGTCAACTCGGTGAACGTGGCGCCGGGCCGGATGAAATTGACCGTGATCTTATGAGGCGCGAGTTCCGAGGCTAAGGTGCGCGAGAAGGCCTCGATGCCCCCCTTGGCTGCGGTGTAGTGCCCGCAATTGGGTTCACTGAGCACGGCGTGAATGCTCGAAATGCTGATGACACGCCCTCCGCGCCCCTGTTGGATCATCTGGCGGGCGGCGGCTTGCGCGCACAGGAAAACGCTTTTTAGGTTGGTGCGGAGAATGAAATCCCAGTCTTCTTCAGGCATGTCCACCACTTTGGCAAACCGGATGACGCCGGTGTTGTTGACCATGATGTCAAGGCCGCCCAGGAATGCAACCGCCTCGGCAAAGGCCCGCTTGACCTGGCTGGCCTGGCCAACGTCACATTCGATGGCCACCGCCTTTCGTCCGAGCGCCCGGATGGCCTTGGCCGCTTTGCGGGCCTGGGCGGCGTTGATGTCGAGAATGGCGACATCGGCGCCTTCCTCGGCGAAGGCCGTGGCGATGGCTTTGCCGATACCGCTGGCGGCGCCGGTGATGATGGCTGATTTGCTTGTTAGTTTCATCGGGATAGTCCAGATTTTCCTGGCCGAGGACGGTGGGAAGGCGGCATGATATACGCAATGTGCATACACTTTAAGTAAATGATGGTGAAGCGGGTGTCAATGAAGATCAGTGGAAAAAAAACAAACGCCAAACGCTCCTCCCGCCGGGCGGAGCACATTTTCAACCGCCTCGTGACCGAGATCGTCGCCGGCACGATCCCCGGCGGGGAGCCGATGCGCGAAGCCAAAATGGCCCGGCAATGGCGTGTCAGCCGCACTCCCATGCGCGAGGCCGTCCGGCGGGTCGCGGAATTCGGGTTGTTGACCCTGCGCCGGAACCGCGCCCCGCTGGTGCGCGCGTTCACCGCGCGCGAGGTGGCGGGTCTCTACAAGATGCGGGAGGTCCTGGAAGTGCTCGCGCTCAACGAAGCGTGGGACCATATCCCGCCCCGGCTCATCGGCGACCTGCGGCGGCAGGCGGAAAGCATTTCGCAATGCAAGTCAGAGGACCGGATTGATCAGTGTCTGGCCCTTGATGGGAATCTCCACCGCGCCTGGATTGATCGCTGTCAGAATCCCTGGCTGACGCAAAGCCTCCAGCGCATTTGGACTTACATTCGCATCTTTCAGCGCTTTATGGCGCGCGATCCGGAATTGGTGCGCCGCTCCTACGAGGAGCACTGCCGCATTCTGCAAACCCTTGGCACGGCGGCGCGCCAAGCCGGCGTCAACGCCTTGCGCACGCACATCCGCCGCTCCGGCGCCGCGGTGAAAATGGTGGTCCCGCCATGAGCAGCGGCGACGGTTGGCCGGTCTCAGCCAGGTTGGGCCAGGGTCTTGGCGAAGGCAAAAATCACCATGGCCGCGACCAGAATGGCAATCGCCGCGAAAATCTGAGTGCGCGGCCGGCCGGCAACGCGTCTCCATTCGCCGCTGACGAACCCAAGGGCCTGGCCACCCAGGATCAGCGTGCCCTGCACCAACCCCCAACCGACCGACGCTCCCAACGCCCCGAGCATTAACATGCCTTGGCCCAAGAGCACGCTGGGGATGAAAAACAGCAGGCCGTAGAGCAGCGCCAGGGCGATCTCGCGCGGATGCCGCGCCAGCACGTTCCAGGACCTGTTCCTGGTCATGAGGCAAGCCGGATAAAGAATATTCACCAACGCCGCGCCCAGAAGGATAATCGGCCAGACAGAAACATTGGCGAAAAAATCAGAAGCGCCGCGCGCCTTCACCGCCGCGATGATAGGCCCCTGCGAGTAGCTGAAGGCGAATCCCCAACCCGCCGAGAGCACGCCCGACACGATCACCATGATCAGGCCGACGGCAAAATTTCCCTTGGCGGCGATTGGCGTCGTTGCGGCCGGGCTGTTTTGACTTTTCTCGCGCCCAAACCCCGCCAGGGAGGCAAAACAAACGCCGACAATCATCACGACCGCGCCGAGCATCACGCACAAGCCGGCCTTGGACAGAAGATCGGGTGCTTGGGCGAAGGCGCCCGAAGCCTTGAACAACATCGGCACCGTCACGCCCACCGCCGCCCCGATGGAGCAAAGGATGCCATAGGTCAGGCTGACGCCAATGCGCACGAAGCAAAGCAACGCCAAAACTTGGGCGATACCCCATGACAGTGAGAAAAGATTCCCCTTGATCAAGGTCCAGGCCGGCACGCTGGCATAGGCGGCCCACACCTGCGGACAGCTCCAAAGCGTGATGATCCATGGCAAAATGAGCAAGGAAAAGAACATGGAGACAAATCCGAAGTGCTCATATTGAAGGCAGCGCATGAGCTTGAGCGGCCAGGCGCTGGTTCCCATGGCCAGTCCCGAGGCGGTGACGACCAAAACTCCGGCGATAAGTGAAGTTTCCAAAATATTATGTGCATACACTTTTATCAAACCCCTTCCGGCTCGTCAACTCCAAATCGAAGAATTGCAAGTGAACCGCCGCTCCGTTCATTTTGCTGGCTGCTATCGCGCCTTCCAAATTGATTCGTCCGGTTCGGGATTGCATTCTTCACCCAATCTGTTCTTTTGGACTTGCTGGCAATAAGTATGGCATCCATGACCGCCGTTTTGCGCCGGCGGTTTTCAACAGACCAAGCGGGACAACTATGAGGTTTAATTTACAGGATCGAAACGTCTTGGTAACCGGGGCTGCCTCGGGCATTGGCGCGGCCACGGCTGAAATTTTCGCTCAATGTGGAGCGCGTGTTTTCCTCACGGACATCGATCAAAAAGCCGGTCTGGCAACAGCGGAAAAAATCGTGACGGCCCGGGGCAAGGCGGAGTTTTTGCGCCTTGATGTCACCCGTGAGGCTGATTGCAAACGCGTGGCGAAGAAGGTTTTGGCCAGTCACCGCCATCTCGATGTGTTGATCAACAACGCCGGTGTCGGCTGCGTGGGGAACTTGACTGAAACCACCGGCGAGGATTTGGACCGGTTGTATGCCGTGAACGTCCGCGGCATTTTCAATGTCAGCAAGGTATTTCTTCCCTCCATGATTGAGCGCCGGAAAGGGGTGATTCTGAATATGAGTTCCATTGGCGGAGTGGTGGGCATCCGGGAGCGGGCGGCCTATTGCGCCACTAAATTTGCCGTGGTGGGCCTGACCAAAAGCATGGCGCTGGACCACTCCCACGAGGGACTTCGTGTCAATTGCATTTGCCCCGGCCGCGTGGAAACTCCGTTTGTCAAGGCGCGTTTGGCCGAGCACGCCGACCCTGAAAAAGCCTATCGCGAAATGTCCGCCACGCAGTTGACAGGACGCATGCTCCGGCCGGAAGAGATCGCCGCCGCCGCGGCCTATCTGGCCAGTGACGAAGCGGCGAGCATCACCGGCACGGCTTTTATCATTGACGGCGGCTGGAGCGCGGGCAAGTGACCAAGCAAATTCAGGCGGGAATTGGATCTGATTCGCGGCCCTTGACATTGGCTGGCAGCCCCTTGTAGTGTATGCACTTTAATCATTAAATCCAAAAGAGAAATCCATGTTTCATTGGGTGTTTGAGCAGTCGGTCGCCCCTTGCCTGGTGATGATCCGGGCCTGTGTCGGCGCAGCCTCCGCTGAAACGCTGGAAAATGCCGCATTTCGTGTTTCGGCCGTCCAGGGCGATGGCGACGTAGTCATTCATATCCAGGACTTAGCGGCGAACCGCGAACTTGCCTATGGGCCGTATTATTACATCCCCGTGAGAGAGGATGAACCCGGCAGGAACTATGCGCTGGAAAGCGCAGCGATATCCGACGAAGCGGGCAACATCGTCATCCGGGGCCGCTTGGCTGGCTTGAATGTTGAGCACACCTTGTCCCTCCCAAAGGACCGGCCGATGCTGGAGGAGCACATTGTTCTCCGCAACGACGTCGCGTTGGCGGTGGCACTGAGGGAGTTCGAGGCCGGATTCACGCTCCGCGTCACGGACGCCGCAGGCAAAATCCTGCCAGAAATGGCCGACGACCACTTGGCAGCCGTGCCGTTTTTGCGCCGGGCCGAAGACTCCAAGGCGGTGGTCTATGATTTCCCGTTGCGAGTTCTGTTGGACCAGCCCGGTTTCGAGCACATTCCGCACGTCAATGTCTTTTCCGCTGGAGACCAATCGCGTCGCCAGCCCGCACCGTTTCTCCGATGGCTGGGCGTGGATACGCGGCAAGCGGAGCATCGGAGTGTTCAGTTTCAACCAGGAGCAGATGGTCTTCGCCACGGTCACGCCGCACGATTCTCCGTCCGGCAAGCGGTTGCGATTCAGCGGCAGTTGCCTGCTTAACACCACGCTGTCGGCGCTCCAGAGTGTGGCTCCGGGGGAGCCGGTTGACCTTGGGCTGACGCGATACCAATCGATCGAAGGCGGCCACAATGAAACAGCATACGCCTTCCGCTCGATGCGCGTCGAAAAGGGCTGCCGTTTTCCAGCGGACTATAATCCGCCGATCAACTGGGAACAGTATTTCGACATGGAAGGGTGCCGTCATGTTCGACGGCAATTGGTGGAACGGCCCCTGTGTGGATGAGCGCCACTGTCATCCGATTCCCTACCGCTACGAGCACCACATGCGGGCGTGCCTTGAGTTGGCCCGCCGCGTCCATGCGCGTTATCCCAAGGTCTTGATCGAAATGCACGACATGCTAGCCGGTGGCGAATGGAAGAGGATGACACCGGTCTATTACAAATCTGGTTTGCCCGGCAGCCGCGACGAGAACTGGAAGTTTGAGTTGATGTGGACGCCGATGAAGAACCTTCAGGCGGGAATTGCCGACGCCCTGTATTACTACGCGCTCGACTGCAACATTCCCATTTACCTGCACATGGCGTTGGAGGGGAACAACGAATACGCGGCGGCGCTGTGGTGGTACGCTTCCACGTGCCGGCATCTGGGGATCGGCGGCAAGGCCAAGAATCCCGCGATCGTCCGGGTCCATGAAGAAGCGATGAGGCACAAGAAGTGGGAAGAGTTCTACAAGCGCGGCGAGTTCTTTGGCATCACCAAGGAAATCCATCTGCATGTTCTGCCCGCGAAAAAAGCGTTCACCGTCAACGTTTTCAACTGCAGCGATGAAAAGAGAACGATCAGCGGAAGCATCGGCTTGACAACGCTCGGGCTGGATCCAACCATGAAGTGTGTTTCGGACGAGCGGTCGGGCACGAGCGAGAACGGCCGCTATCAAGTAAGCATTGAACTTCCCCCTGGGGCGCTCAAGTGGCCGATTTCCGCGCGCAGCAGCCGGCGACGAAAAACCTGAGGTGATGTGACGACGCCTACTCCCTTGACACCGCCGCCGCTCGTTTCCCGGCGGGGCTTTCTGAGCCGAAGCGCGCTCGCGGCGGCAGCGGCTGCAACCTCGCCGCTGGCTTTCAACCTCGCCGCCGCGGGGCAGGCGCCAGGAGAAACCATGAAGCCCATTGATCAGGCATCTCTGACTTTTCTCCGGGGACTGGCCGCCGCGACCATCGAGTCGGCGCGGGTCCGGCCCGGGCATAGGCGTGGCGGATCGGATCCCAATGCCACCGGGATCACCTTGATCACCCCTGGCGGCAACTACCCCGCCCTGTGGACGCGCGACTTCGCCATGTCGCTGGATTGCGGGTTGATCGGCGCCGCGGAAATTTTGCCGCAATTGCGCTTGATCGCCCGATGTCAGAACGGTGAGAAAGAACGGCGGTTGTCCAGCGGCGGAATCATTCCGCCGTTTGCCATCGTGGATCACGTCAACCTGACAGGCGGGGCGGTCTTTTATCCGGGCACCTATTCCTCGGGCGAAGACCAAGGCGCGCCACCCTGGGGACCGCTGCCGCCGATGGACGATCACTTCTATTTTATCCATATCGCCTACGCGGTGTGGCGCGACACCGGCGACGCCAGATTCCTCGACGAGTCGATTGGCGAGCTCAGCCTATTCGACCGCCTTGAGCGAGCGTTTCACTCTCCGGCTTGTGATCCGGACACCGGCGCGGCCGTGACCAACAAAGACCGACGCGCCGTGGGCTTCGGTTTCCAGGATTCCGTGTATTTGCTGGGGGCGATATCGTTCACGACCTTGTTGCGTTATCGCGCGGCCCGGCAATTGGCCGAGCTGTGCCAGGCGCGGGCAATGGCCCAAGCCGCCGCGGCGTACAACCGAATGGCGGAGAAAATCGCCGCCCATCTTGTGCCGGTTTTCGGCGACCACGCCGGGCGGGACGGCTGGCTGCTGGCGGCCACCGATGTGGGCAAGCAGCCGGATGTATGGGCGACCTTATTCGGCCTGCACTTGGGCGTGCTGCGCGCCGAGGCCGCTCAGCGGGCCAGAAACACGGTCGCGGCGGCCGTCCGCGCGCCAGGCCACGCCATCGAATACCAAGGCGCCGTTCGGCACGTGCCCTCCGACCACTACTTCCGTCCGAACCAGTGTTGGGAAGCGGGCGGCGGCGGTGTCAACACCTATCAGAGCGGGGCTTTTTGGCACACTCCGACCGGCTGGTTGATCGAGGCCCTACAAGCCGTGGTCCCAGCGCTGGCCCGACAGGTATGCGATCGCTTCATCCGCCA
>PLIU01000090.1 GCA_003140095.1 Verrucomicrobiales bacterium
TTGACAATTTACTTCTCCCGCCCCCTGCGACGGTACCAAGCCGCCCGTATTCCGCCGCCTTCGGAGTCCCAAAGTTCCCCAATCACGCGAGGGCCAAAATACACCTCCCCAACCCCGATGCGGGTTCGCTTCAGGCCCACACGCTCGCCTTCAAAGGCCTCTCCCACAAACCGTCCTCGGCCGCGGAAATGGATCATCCCTTTGCCTTTGACCAACCGGCTCTCCCAGCCCGCCTCATAGCGCCATGGCCCTGGCTTGGCCGGCAGCGCCCGAGGGCTTTTGCGGTACGAATCTGCCGGAACAGCCATCCCCAAGGCTTCGTGCGGACGAGCCTCGTTATATTGTTAACGCCACTGCTCGCTCCTTCTTTTTTGCGCCCTTAGACTTCGCGCCGGCGGCAGCAGCGTGTCCTGCTTGTAGACCCGATGAAACTGTTCGTGCGCCCCGTTCTGGTCGGGACGGCCCGGCATAATGAACTCCACCTGGATGCCCAGTTTGACCCACCAGGCGCTCAGACGCGTCAGCCCCAGCGCTCCAGTCGCGCCAAAGGGCGAGCCATTGTCGGCCCGGACCACACGGGGCAAACCGTATCGGGCAAAAATGCGCCCAAAGGCGATCCGGCTCTCCGGGATGTTTTGCTGGCCCAGCAGATCAATGGCTAAAATATACCGGCTGGCTAAATCTCGCACCGTCAGTGCTTCCACCCGGGTTCCATCGCCCGTGCGGAACCACCCCTTGAAATCCACGGTCCAAACGTCGTTGGGCCTCTGGGCTAGGGTCAGCTTCGGTCGTTCCACCACCGGTCCCTTGTGCGCGGGGCGGCGGCGTCTGCGCGTCAAGGCCCACTCCTTGAGCCAACGACCGATCGCCGTTTCGGAGGGCAATCCTTTGGCGCCAAAACGCCGCTTGAGCGCCCAGTGCAATTTGGGCGCTCCCCAATAAGGATGCCGGAGCCTCCAGCGCCGAATACGGGCTAGCCACTTAGCGCAGGGCCGGTTGTGTATCCAATGGGCCAGATGCTGCCGATCGGCCAATCCAAATCGACCTCGCTCCTTGAACCGTTCGATCCATTTATAAGCTGTTTTTCGGCTGACGGCCCAGTGCCGCGAAAGCTCCACGAGTGGGATTTTGTGGCGTAGAAATTCCTGAATGAATTTCCACCGTTGTACTTTTTGACATGTTGTTTTCCATGGCATATTGCCCTGGAAGTGTCACCCATGCGGTCAGGAAAAGTGTCACCCATCCGGTGGGTATAAAATGTCACCCATCCGGTGGGCACATGCCAAGCCCGCAAAGCGGGTCGCTCGAAATTTGTTCTGACTCCGTCGAGCCGTGACTCGATCACCATGGCCTTCGCGGCGGCGGAAGCGTACCCTGATCGCATCCGTCAGCGCCGACGGAAACTTTCGTCCCTCACAAGCCCACCCACCGCGTGAGTTCGCGAGCGCCTCGCAAAGGATTAGCTCTTCTTATGGAAAAAGCTGAAGTCGAACCTCCGTTCTTGGTTTGACTAGGTTTGACCGGGCTGTCTTCCGCTGTCCTCTTTCGCTACCTCATGTCCAATTTCGGGACACTCTCCCGCCGCCCGCAGGTTTGATTTGGTTTGATTTGGTTTGATTTGGTTTGATTTGGTTTGGCTGGGCTGGCATTCGCCGGCCTCTTTCGCCACCGCCAAAGCAAATCTAAGCCTAACATAAGCACATCGCTTAGGATTGACTTGGTTGGGGTTGCTTTTTCCCTTATCGTTTGACAGGGTTTGACCGGACAGTCTCCAAACCGGCCTCTTTCGCCCCTCGTGCAGGTTTGATTTGGTTTGATTTAGTTTGATTGGGTTCGGGCTGGCTTCCATTCGGCTTTTTTAGCCAACTGCCAGTCAAATTTGAGCCTAATCATAAGCACATCGCTTTGGATTGGCTCTGTCGCGGACGAACCTGGGCTAAACCACCTTGTCTTGGTTTGATCCGGTTTGATCCGGCTTGATTCACCGGGGCTGTTCGGGCCCGTTATGCGTGAAAATCACGCAGATCGCAAAGCCTCGGAATTTCATGGCTTATGGGCCAGACAGGATGCCCGACTGCATTTTTTCAAAGAACAGGCGCGTGAGCGCCGTACACGTAGGCACACTACCACATTAGGATGGGCGTGCAAAACGCATTTTTGGATGGGCTTTTATGCTGCCCATGGATTTGTCGGGGCAAATTGGGTCATGGTGTCTCAAAGAGTTGTTGGCCGTGACATTCCCCTGACAATATTTTTTCCGATTCCCTCGGCGCATACTCCCCTGCTTCAATGCAAATCCGCCATTCAGGAGATGGAAGCCGGACGCTTCGCGCGCGAGGTCACTTCACGAAAACGAGTTTCGTAATCCTTGTGGTTCGTGCCCATGAGCCGGTCCCAGAAATTGAAATACAGACCGTAATTGCCGATGAAATACTCGTGATGCATCGCGTGGTTGGTTGGCGTGTTGAGGAACTTTCCCATCCATGAATCGAGGAACCAACGCGGAAAAATCTCGAACCCAGCGTGACCGAACACATTGAAGGCGATCTGCCAGCCCATGAAAATGAAGAAGGCCAACGGATGCAGTGGATACGCGAAAATGACCAGCGGAAAGATCCCGGCCTGCACGAAAGCTTCCAAAGGGTCGAAGGCATAGGCGGCCCAAGGCGTTGGATTGGTGGAACGATGATGGCCCTGGTGCATGAGGCGGAACAGGCGCGGCTGGTGCATCAGCCGGTGCGTCCAGTAAAAATAGGCATCGTGGAAAAAGATCGTGATCACGATACTGGCCGCAAACCAACCCCAGCCATAATCATGAATATCCAGATAAAGACGAGTCCAGCCGTGCTGCACGGCATAAAGCGAGAGCACGGCGACAATGCCATAAACGACGCAGGTCAGTGTCGAAAGGCCAACCTCCCGGCGGATATCACGCCACCTCGGAAAGCCGGACCGCACTTTACGATGCAGCCAGTGTTGGCGGCGAATGACGTAAAAAAACAACCAGAGCGCGCCCGCCGCCATGGCGTAACGGACGAAGTCAACCACCGTCGAGCCTGAAAATATTTTCACCAGAAAGCCGAAGTTGTCCGTGATGGATGTCATATGAAACCGCGCGACGCGCGCCTGCGGTTAGCATTCCAAAACTGAACCGCAGCGGGACAAACGTCAAGCCCGCGCTGGCGGCACGGCCTATTTTCAAACAGGCACGGAGAGGGTTTCCGCCACGGCCGATCGCAACTTGTCGAGATCAAATGGTTTTCGCAACACCGCATCGACCGAATTGTGCGGGCCGGGCTTGATGCCGTAGGCGGTGATCATGAGAATCGGCTGGTTGGGCGCCAATTTCTTGATGCGGGCCGCCAACTCGGTGCCCTTGATGAATGGCATGACATAGTCCGTCAGCACCAGGTCAAATTGATGCTGGGCGAATAGCCCCAAGGCTTCGGCGCCGTTGTTGGCTTCGATGACTGTATGATCATCCAAGTGCAAAAGTTGCCGGATTGAATCGCGCACGCAGCGTTCGTCTTCCACCAACAGGATGCGCTTCCTGAGGAGGGGCTCAGGTTGAGTTCCCATATGACTGCCCTGTAAAGCAGGTGCCTTGCCATCGCAGCATTGCGAAAAGCCCCCGCTGGACGGCCCCCTGCCCGGAACAATCGCGACGGCCTCACTTGCTCCGCACCAGCACGCGCAGGCGCCTGGCTTGGTAGGTCCCGGCGTTGCCGGCAAAGGTCCAGTCCGGATTGTTCGCCGCTTGGTTGCCTATGCCGAGGTCAGCCCGGCTGCCTTCGCTCCAATGATTGAGCGCGAAGAGCGTTTGTTTGGCGTCATGGTCATGGACCTGCATCGAACCGTAGCCATCCGCCGGCTCGGTCGGCTCATCGCCAAAATCATAGACCTCCCCGGAAGCGTTGGGCACGTTGGCGCTGTTGTTCGGACCGTAGTTGTTCGGCCAGAACTCGATGTTGCCCCCGGCCAGACCGGCGCCGTTCACAATCCCTTTTACGTTTGAATATACGTCCAGATTCGCCACGTTCTGTTGAAAATGCGCGCCGGACTCCAACGTCGGCACACCGATCTTTCCCAAGTCGCCGGTAAAGGCGTCCATCGACACATACAGATACTGCGTGTTCCCATCCGGTTGCTGCAGCTCCAGGAAGTAGGCGATGCGGTCGAAAGGCGCCGGGATGTTTTTATGATTGTCAGCGTCGTACTGGATCTTTTGGCCCAGTTTTCCTAGGTCCAGATCATAGACCAACTGGTAATTCTTCGCCTCCGGAACCTTCAGCGCCAGAAGATCGCGTTTGGGCACCGTCCCGGCGCGGAAAGCGCCGGCGGGCAAACCTTCGCTGTTCATCAGATGCGGCTCAGCCAGCATGCTCCAGGCATAGCGCATGGCCACCGGATGCGGGACGCCCTGCGCGGAAAGCAGGACGCTCGCACCGTCGATCTGCGCGTCGGCTTTGACAAAGCCGCCTTCCTCGGCGTCAATCACCTCAAACCAGTCCAGCGGCTGGCCCGCGCGGCTGGCCAATCCGCCCCCGGCGTGGTCAAAGTTCACGCGCAACTTGCCTCCCTCGATACCCAGGGACTTGAAGGTCGGCCCGGAGCACTCTACGTTCTCTTGACTGTAGGTCTTGGCCAGTGCCAAAAGCGCGAGCCGATGGCCGACGTCCTGTTTGTCCTTGGGATGAATGTCCTTGAGGTCGCCAATGTCGTTGATGACCGCCATGCCGGTGTTGGCAATGGATTGCGCGGCGGCGGCCTGCGCCTCCCAAAATTCGGCCTCCGTTTCCGGCTTCCCGCCGTAGTTGTAAGGCGCAATCTGCACAAAATAAAACGGAAAATCCCCTTCGTGCCACACCGCGCGCCAGCCGCCGATGAGAGCCTTCATTCTCTCCGTATAACGCATGCCTTCTTCCAGGTTGGATTCGCCCTGATACCAAATTGCGCCGCGCAAGGCGAAAGGGCAAAGCGGATGAATCATCCCGTTGTACAGGGCGGTCGCATTCTGCACATCGTGCGGCGCCAGCAATTCGTTCGGGAAAACAGGCATCGGAGGAACCACGGCGCGCTCGTCCAGCGCCCGGCGCGCGTAGGCCACCCACCCTTCGGTTTTATCCAGGATTTGCTGGAGCCGCTGCTGATGTTGCGGCGTGCTCGGATCGGCCAATTGCACCAATTCATACTCCTCGCGCAAGGCGGGCGTCGCGGCGAAACCTTCCGGCGGCGTCCACGGTTCGATGCGCGTGCCGCCCCAACTTGAATCAATCAGACCGATGGTGACCCCCAGCTTTTGATGCAACTCGCGGCCGAAATAATAGGCCGCGGCCGAAAACCCGCCCCAACCACCTTGGGCGACGGTTTGGGGCGAGCAGACCTTCCATTCACCGTCGATATTCGTTTGCGGCACCGGAGTCCAACTGCGTGTCACCATCAGGAGCCGCAGGCCGGGATGATTGGCCTCGGCGATTTCCTTCTCGCCGTCGCGGGCCACCCCAATGCCCATTTCCATGTTCGATTGGCCCGAACAAAGCCACACCTCCCCGATCATCACATCGTCCAACTCGACGGAGCTGGAGCCGGTCACTTTGAGCGTGAGCGGGCCGCCCGCCTTCATGGCCGGCAGAACCACTTTCCATTCGCCGCGTTCATTGGCTTGGGCCTGCGCGGTGGCGGAGGCCAGCGTCACCGTGACCATTTCATTGGGCTGCGCCCAGCCCCAAATCACCAAGGGCATTTCCTGCTGGAGCACCATGTGGCTGGCGAACACCTTGGGCAATCGAACCTCGGCCCTGGCCGATGGCAGCCCCGCCCTGCCGCAAAAAATGGCCGTTGCCAGACAAACCGTCCGAAAAGCTTTTGATATACGCATATTCTTCATCGGAGGGTGGAACGTTCCGCCAGGATGTCAAGCGGTCGATATGCCAGCGTATGCCAACATAGCAATATCCATAATCCATAAAAAGAGCTTGCAAAAACCCGGCCTTGGCTCAGAATCACACGCCGGTGACATGGGTTATGCGAGGGTCCTTAATTTGTTTTTTTGTCGTTGCAAAGACTGGAGGTGATGTGGAAAATACAGGCAATATGAGGAGGAGAATTTTTGTCTGGGGCATGATGTGGCTTGCTTTTGTGCGACCGGCTTTGGCCACAACCCAATTGATTGTCAATGGCGGATTTTCGGCCAGCAGTTACGCTCCGTGGCAAGCTGGGGGATCACTGGGGGTGCAATTCGAGCCGGGCTATGTATCGATGGGGAACGCGAACGGCGCCGTGCAGTGGGTGTATCAAACCATCACTTTCCCCACGAACCTCATCGGGGCCACGTTGGCCCTTGCTAACGAGACCTTGAGCACCGACCCGAATGGCGACGATTCCTTGTCGATCAACCTCACTGACACCGGCCTTACTGAGCTACAGCAAATAGGCCCCATATTGTATAGCGCAAACCCGAATGGCGCTTATGCTTACGGCTCGACCAATTTTATCACCTACGCGGGATCGAATCTCCTTTCGTCTTACGCTGGACAGACGGTGGATCTGCTTTTTTATGTGACGACCGATGCGTCTTACGGAAGCCTTACCCAGTTCAACATCACCGACGTAAGCCTGGTGGCCGGCACGACGGCGGACATTCCGTCCAACGATGATTTTACGAACGCGACCGTGATTTCTGCCGACGGACTCACGAACGATGACGTGACAACAACCTACGCCTCGCGCGAAAACGGGGAACCCGATATCGCCGGCAATCCCGGCGGCCACTCCGTTTGGTGGACGTGGACTGCGCCGGCCATCGGCACCGTCACCATCAACACCGCCGGCAGCAGTTTCAACACGCTGCTGGGTGTTTATACCGGCACCGCGCTGACCAATCTGGTCGTCGTTACCAATAGCGATGGCGCCAAACTCGGCAGCGGAGTCGCTTATGTGAAATTCAATGTCTCCCAGGGAACGCAATATCAGATCACCTTGGACGGTTATAATGGACAGTCGGGGAGCGCGGATTTCACCTTCACTTTTTCCCCGAATACAACCCCTCCAACGGTTACGATTGAGTCGCCGAAGAACGGGGCGGATGTGACCAACTCGACGGTCCTGGTGCAGGGCACGGCGAGCGACAAAATATCCGTCGCCTCCGTCTATTACCAATTGGACAACGCCAACGGCACCAACGCCTGGCAGTTGGCCACTGGAACCACCAACTGGTCGGCCACCGTCACCAATCTGATTCCCGGCACGAACACCGTGAAAGTGGAAGCATATGACACGAGCACAAACTTATCCAAGGTGGCTTCGATCCTTTTGAACTACATCATTCCCGTTCCTTTGACCTTGACGAAAATTGGCGAAGGCACTATTTCGGGCGCCACCAACGGACAACTGCTCAAGCTGGGCTACCCGTACACGCTCACCGCCGCAGCCGCCGCCGGATTCGCTTTCAGAGGCTGGAGGGGCGACATTTCAACCAACAGCAGGACTCTGAAATTCATCATGGAGCCCGGTTTAAGCTTCACCGCAACCTTCGTTGATGTGGAGAAGCCGGCCTTGAGCATCACGGAGCCTTTGGCCCGCCAGCGGTGGAGCAACAGCGTGTTCAACGTCACCGGCAAAGCCAAGGACAACGTGGGCGTGGCAGCGGTGTGGTATCAACTCAACACGGAACCCTGGTCCAACAATGTCAACACGACCAACGGCTGGACCAACTGGAACTTGGACGTGACACTGCCCCCGGGCGCCAACACGATCAGGGCGTACGCGGTGGACGCCGCAGGCAATATTTCGATCACCAACAGCGTCAGTTTCACCTATGTTTTAAGCGCGACCTTGACTGTGCAAACCAACGGCCATGGCACGCTCAAACCGAGTTACAACAACGCCGTGTTGGAAATCAGCAACAGCTACGCGATGACGGCAACGGCGAGCCAGGGTTATGTTTTCTCCAACTGGACCTCGAGCACGGGCGCGGTCGTCACCAACGGCCCGGAGTTGAAGTTCACCATGGCCAGCAACCTGAGTTTCACCGCCAATTTCGTTCCCAATCCGTTCACGGCCGCGGCGGGGACGTATGAAGGATTGTTCTACAACTCCAATGCAGTGACTCCGGCCGGCTCGGGATTCTTCAGCGCGGTAGTCAAAAACACCGGCAGCTTCACGGCCAAGTTTCAGCAAGGCGGCAAAACCATCCCCATTTCCGGGCAATTTTCCCTCACCGGCGGCTGGTCTGTCGGCGCCCTGGCCGCCTGGGATAACACGGCCATATCGTTGCAATTGGATTTGACCGGAGGAGACGTTTTGGAAGGCGGTTTGACCAATTCCGGCTGGACGGCGGAATTGGGAGCCAGCCGCGCGGTCTTTTCCACGGCCAACCCCGCTCCCCAGGCGGGCCAATATACCCTCATTCTCCCGGGGACCAATTCCCCGACGCTGCCGGGCGGCAACGGCTTTGGCACGGTGACCGTCAACACCAGCGGCACCGTCACCTTTAGCGGCACCCTGGGCGACGGCACGAAGGTGACGCAATCGGCCATCGAATCCGGGCAGGGGCAGTGGCCGCTCTATATTTCACTCTACAGCGGCAACGGCATGCTGATGGGCTGGCTGACGTTTACTAATGAATCGGACCAGGATATTGAAGGGTTGTTAAGCTGGTTCAAACCATCGCAACAGGCCACGACGCTCTACCAGGCGGGTTTTACAAACGTAGTGGAAGCGGCCGGCTCGGCCTATTCGCTGACCAAGGGTGCGCCGGTGTTAAACCTGACCGGCGGGTATGTCCTCTTGGAGGGCGGCGGGTTGACGCAAAGCATCACCAACCTGTTTACCCTGGAGGCCAACAATGTCGTGAAAGGCAGCAACAAACTGAGCCTGACAATAACGACAACCACCGGTCTGTTCAAAGGCACCACCACCAATTCGGCTGGCGCCACCATTTCCTTCAATGGCGCGGTTTTCCAAAAGCAAACCAACGGTTTCGGTCAATTCCTGAACGCGGATCAAAGCGGAAACGTCTATGTCGCTCCCCAATGAATGAAGTTTCAGCGCTGATATGAACCTGCCACACGACGCGATGTTGTTGCGGATTTTCATCGGGGAATCCGACCGCTGGCATCATCAACCGCTTTATGAGGCCCTCGTCCTCAAAGCCCGCGAAATGCACCTGGCTGGCGCCACGGTCTTGCGCGGGCCGATCGGGTTCGGCAAATCCAGCCGCATCCACACCGCCAAGATTCTGCGGCTTTCCTTGGACCTGCCGATGGTGATCGAGATCGTGGACACCGAGGAAAAGCTCAACGCCTTCCTGCCCGTTCTGGATGAGATGTTGAAGGGCGGCCTGGTGACGCTGGAAAAGGTGCGAGTGATCGATTACCGCGCCGGGCCAGAGGCGGAAACTCCGCCACAGGTTTGATGGGTTATGCCGACGGATCGAATTCACGCTTGCCTGCCTCCGCGGGAAGTCAAGCGCCGGCATTTGGCATGGAACGTCTTCGTCGAGGCTGCGCCAGCATCCCAATACTTTAGCCCAATGGCGGGAAATCGGCGGCAAATATGTCCGTCGCCGGCTCGGCCAGGGGTCATTTTTGCCGGTTGACCGACCTGTCAGGGGCTCTGGAGACCGAAAAACTGGCCAAACAGGCTGTGGCATGCGCTTTGCTCAAGGAGAATCGCCTATGACTAAAAATGCATGAACACCTTAGAACTAATGCCAACGAAACGGTACGCAACCAATGTTAACAAAGTGATTCAGATCCCCTACGGGTTGCTGGGGTTTGAGCGCGACAAGAATTACGTCCTGCTGGCCCGCCCCGAAGAGGAACCCTTTATGCGGTTCCAGAAGGTCGGGGATGCCAAACGCGCATTCCTTGTTGTGCCACCCCATTTTGTCCTGGCCGATTACCGGCCGGACTTGAGCGAGTTGGATGTCGCCTTCCTTGAATTAGACGACCCTTCCGAGGCCTTTATCCTGAACATCGTCACAGTGCGCGGCAAAGCGGAGATCACTGTCAATTTGAAAGGGCCGATTGTCATCAATGGCCGCACCCTCATCGGCAAACAGGTCATCCCGGTTAATGCCGCCGAGTTCGCCATCCGGCATCCGCTGCCCGTTTCCTAAGCCTTTCCTAACCTCACTCTTTATGCTCATCCTCTCCCGCAAGCCTGGCGAAAGCATCATCATTGACGGTCGCATCACCGTCAAAATCATGCGTTTGGAAGGCGACGTGGTTAAAGTGGGCATCGAAGCTCCGATCCATGTCCCAGTGCATCGGCAGGAGGTTTACGAAGAGATTCAAAGGAACAATCAGGAGGCCCTGACACAGACCGTGGCCAAATTACCTTCCTTAACCGCCAAGGCCAAGCCCACCCCGCCTGGGGCGGCCGCGGCCAAAAACTCATTACCCCATGCTCGTTAACACTGATCTTCCCTCAGACACCTTGGCTCTGAGCCTCCAGCAAAAGCGCTTGGAGGCCTCCGGCACCTCCAGCACCTCCAGCACCTCCAGCCAGGCCTCAGCGGCCACGCCGTCTGCTTCTTCGGCCAGCCAGCTTGATCCTTTGCTCCAGCGCCTGACGGAGACGCCCTCTCCCGTCCAGGATGGCGGTTCTGAGATCGAGGATGAATCTGAGGCCAACCCGATTATGAATTCTTTGCTTCAAAGCATGCGCGGCCAGCCCGGAACGGCCATGACCGCCCAGGCCAACCAATTGTCTGAGAACGTCCTCAGCCTTTTGCAATCAACCGAGTAAGCCGGCCTCGCGCCGCGTCCAACCATGACAGCGATCGCCAACGCGTCAAAAGTGGTTCAGACAAGCAGACCTGCGACACCCGGAAAACAACGGATCGTCGTGGTGCTAGGATCGTACCGCAGCGGCACTTCCTTGCTGGGTAATCTGCTCACCATTTTGGGACTGGATTTTGGGAATGAGCCGCAGGCTCCCAACTCCTTCAACGAAATGGGGTTTTGGGAAAACGAGAAAATTACCTCCACTCAGGCGGCCTTGATGAACCACATCGCCAAGGAATGGGGCGATTACGGATTTGCCTATCCGTTCGCCATCGACTGGGATCGCTTGCCAGAGTTTCGAACTTTCCAGGAACAGCTAGTCTCCATCGTCCGTGCCGAAATTACCAAGGCCAAGGGAATCTGGGGCTTTAAAGATCCGCGCACGTGCCGCCTCTTGCCGATGTGGAAGCAAATCTTCGACGAACTTGAGCTTGAACCACTTTATGTGCTGGCCATCCGGAACCCGTCGGACGTGGTGGAATCCCTGTGGAAACGAAACCAGATCGACCCATTGCACACGGAGTTTCTTTGGTTATTGCGTACCTTGGACGCCGTCCGCGATGCTGGCGGAGAGTTGCGCATCGTTGTGGACTACGATCGCTGGTTCACCGCCCCGCGTGAGCAAGCCAGAGCCGTCGCCAAGGCGCTCGATCTGGCCTGGCCTGCCGACGACAGCGACTTGGTTGGCCGGCTAACGGAGACAATCCGTTCGGACCTGCGCCACTTCAAGGCGCGGCGCCCCTGCTCCCTGCCCCTTGTGGCCAAAACCTACCAGGCATTGCAACAAGCCGCCGAGACCGGGCAGGCGCCTAACGAAATCCTTCGTACTGAGCTTCGACGCTCCTCCGAATGTCTCGGCGTAGCGCTCGATCTTTCGATCGGCTCCGGCGAAATTACCCTGGCATTGGGCCGGGCAGAATTTCGCGCGAGGAATTTTGAAACAGCGCTGGCTGCCTTTACCAGAGCCACACGCATCCAGCCTAGGCTGTCTTCCGCTTATTCCAGCCGAGGTTTGGCCCTGCAGTTGCTGAACCGTTCGGCCGAGGCCTTGGACAGTGTCCATCAAGCGCTCTCGCTCGATCCAGCGGATGCGGTTGCCTTGAGAGTCCTTGCCAAATGCCAACTCCAAAAGGGCCAACTTGAATCCGCCCAGCAAACTTGCCGGCTTATTCTGCGGGAGGATACCGGCGATGCCAATGGCTTGCAAATGATCGAGGAGGCGCGCGTCCATAAGCAGAAAGCGAAACAAGCCGCGGATCTCCTATTTGGCCCCGGCGCGAAGCGTGTTTCCGCACCACCCATCGTGCCCGCGCCCATTTTCGTTCGCAAAGACCGGGCTTCTTCTCCCAGGATTCCGGCGGCCCCACGCGAGGCGCCGATCACTGACAACGCCGCTGGGCCAAGGTTTCGCGCGGATGCGGAAGCTGCTTCTCCCACCAACGGCCACCACCTTAACAACGGCCATTCTTCTCCGTCACAACCTCTTATTATGAAGTCTATTCTCGAGGGCGGAGTCTGCGCGGAGATTGCGCCGGGCGATGAAATGTTCACTGGCGACCGCGCCCATTATTTCGGCGTGGGCGAGTCGGCGTGCCATTGCATCCATTCGGCGCTTGACACAGCGAAGAAACCGGCCCGGGAAATCCGGAGTATTCTAGATCTGCCGTCCGGCCACGGCTGGGTGATGCGTTTTCTCAAAGCAGCCTTTCCCGATGCGCTCTTGACCGCTTGCGACCTCAATCGCGGCGCTGTGGATTTTTGCGCCAGGACCTTTGGGGCGCAGCCGGTTTATTCGGACAGCGACGTGAACAGGATTCCCCTGCGGGAGAAATTCGATTTGATCTGGTGCGGCTCGCTGCTGACGCATTTGCGTGAAGAACCGTGCGCGGCGCTGGTGAGATGGTTCCATTCCCATCTGAACCTCGGGGGCCTATTAATTTTTACCGTGCATGGCAGGTGGGTCGAACGGTCGCTGGCGACCGGTCGCTACAAGTATAGTTTGCCGGACGAGCGGATAAGCGCGCTGCTGAAAGATTACTACAAAAGCGGTTTCGGGTACGCCGATTATCCTGGTCAAACGCAGTACGGCATCAGCGTATGTTCACCCGCGCATGTCCTCGGTAAACTTGTCTCACTGCCGGATTTGAAACTGGTGACCTACCACGAAAAAGGCTGGGACAATCATCAGGATGTTGTTTGTCTCCAAAAACAAGGCCCCACTGAATCGCTCGCTGACCATCACACCACTCCTTCATGAGCAACAACCAGATTCATTCGCCAACGCCTCTGCGCTTTGCACTCTACATCAATTCGCTCGGCAATTATTTTTTCCACGAAATCCGGGACTTGCTCGGAGAGGGACTTAAGGAACTGGGCTATAGTGTGGATTTCCGTGACGAGCGAAGCGCGTTCGCGGGGCAAGCGGACTGGCATATCGTGATTGCGCCCCATGAATTCTTTGAACTTGGCGCCGGCAAGACGCTGGTTGAACGGAAATGGCCAGCCAACCTGATTCTCTTCAACACGGAGCAGCCCTCTAGCCTCTGGCTTAAGCTTTCGGCCAAACATTTTGACCGTGCCGCCGCCATTTGGGACATTGATTTTGAGTCTTCGCTCCGCCTTTGCAAGAGCGGCCACGCTTGCGACTATTTGCCCCTGGGTTATGCCCCTCAAAGCGCTCTGTTCAAGGAAGTGGCCCGGCTTCCGCTCCATGATGAGACTCGGTGCCTGTCCGCCGATGTCCGGGACCGGTCAGGCTTCGGACTGTCCTTTCGTGAACGGCCCATCGATCTTGTGTTTCTGGGGTTTGGGTCGGCCCGCCGAGAACGCTTTTTTTCGGACCACGCCGAAAGTTTGAAAAGGCTGCAATGCTTTTTTCACAGGCCCAGCGCCATGCGCCCGATGATACCCGGTCAGACCACTCAGATGAATACGCTGACAAGCGTCGGGCTGGCTCAACGGAGCAAAGTGCTGCTGAACATTCATCACGGCGCCGATAAATATTTCGAATGGCACCGCACGGTGCTTCTGGGCATCGCCCAACGCGCACTGGTCATCACCGAAACGTGCAGCCTCGCGCCGCCTTTCCAGGCCAACGTTGATTTCGTGGAGGCTCCCCTGGACCAGCTATCTGAACGCATCGAATATTACCTTGGTTCTCCAGCGGGCCGCCAGGAAGCCCAACAAATTATCGAACACGGATTTGAAACGTTGACCAAGCAGTGCCAGCTCAAAGATTTTCTCAGGCCGCTGGTGGCGCGATTGAGCGCCCCTCCGACAAAACGCGTCAGCTTGGCGGCCAGTATCTTCCCGGTTGTAGCCGTCGCCCAAAGACCCGAAAGGGCCATTTCGGTCTGTGTCGTGACGCATGATGTAACCGGGGAAGGGCCGCATGCCGATTCCGGCTCCGCCCAAGTTGCGCTGGCGGAGATGCTGGCGCAGGCCGGCCATCCGGTCACGCTGCTGCATACGGAGGCTCACTACGGCGAGATGCGCTCATTGGGTCATTGGCGTGAATATTTCGCAACCCGAGGAGTGGATTACTGCGCTTTGCCGGCAGACGGCATGGTGCCGGTGGAATCTACAGAGGCTGGTATTCACTCATACGAAACCTATCAGTGGCTGCGCCAGCAGTCCTTTCAGGTGGTTCATCTTCCCGAAACGCATGGGGTTGGCTTTTATAGTCTCCTGGCCAAGAATCAGGGGTTGGAATTTGCGCGCACCCTCTTTTGTGTCAACGTGCATGCACCCACCTCTTGGCGCCGTCTGGGCGACCAGCAACTGCTGGCCAATCCCTACGAACTGGAGCTGGATTTCATGGAGAAAGAGTGCGTCCGGCTGGCCGGGGCGCTCGTGACTTCGACCCGTTTTATGCTGGAATGGCTGGAGCAACAACAATGGCAGCTGCCCGAATTGCGCCAGGTGCGGCCCAATCCTGTTCCGGCCAACACCGCCGTCGCGCCGCAGCGGATCAAGGAATTTGTGTACATGGGTCCTCTTACCCGTAGCCCGGGTTTGTCCTTGTTTTGCGATGCGCTCGACCGCCTCGGTCCCGAGGCATTGCAACCCATTACGGTTAAGTTCCTGGACCATGGCGCTGGGTTGCAGGGTCTGAGTTCGGCGCTTTATCTGGAGGAACGGTCCCGCAAATGGACCTTCGATTGGCAGCTCGGCATGAAGAATTCGGATTCTCACGCCGAATATGTTCAAGGCAAAGGCCGCCTCCTGGTCATGTTATCGCTTGCGGAAAACTCGCCGCTGGCTCTGCGCCATTGCTTGGCCTCAGGCTCGCCTTTTGTCGCCATTCGCCATGGTGGTGTTTCGGAGTTGATTGACCCCGACGACCACGCGCGTTCGCTTTGTGAAGGCACGAGCGCTGCCGTCGCTTCGGCCTTGGAACGCGCCATGAAAGAAGGTTACGTTCCGGCGCGATCGGCGGCGGGAAATGCGGCACAAATCAGCTTGTGGCACCTCTGGCACGAGGAGTGGGTGGCCCAACATGGGGCGGCGCTGGCGGCTCAAGCCGCGCCCGGACCCGCCGCCACGCCGCTTGTGAGCGTTTGCCTGGTTCATTTTAACCGGCCGGAATTTCTGACGCAATCGCTGGCCTCGTTGCGCGCCCAGGATTATGGCAATTTCGAGGTTATTCTTGTTGACGATGGCAGCACGCGGCCGGAGGCGCTGGAGTTCCTGAAGGGCCTCGAGCCTGAATTCAAGGAGCGCGGCTGGCAGATCGTCAGGCAGGCCAACCGCTACCTCGGAGCCGCCCGCAACACCGCCGCCCGCCAGGCGCGCGGTGAGTATCTGCTTTTCATGGATGACGATAATTTCGCCAAGCCGCATGAGATCTCGACCTTTGTCCGCGCGGCGGCCAATTCGGGCGCCGAGATTCTGACCTCAGCCATGGACTTGTTTCTCGGCGACGAAGCTCCAGACCCCTCGCGCAAACCCAAAGCCCGCTGGATATTCCTGGGCGGGGCCGCGGGCACTGGAGCGATTCGCAACTGTTTTGGCGATGCCAACGGCTTTATGCGCAGGGACACTTTCTGGCGGGTGGGCGGCTTCACCGAAGACTACGGTGTGACGCACGAAGACTGGGAGTTTTACGCGCGCGCGGTTTTGCAGGGTTGCCACATGGAAACTCTGGCGGAGGCGCTGTTCTGGTATCGCACTTCTGAACAAAGCATGATTCGGAGCACTTCGCTCTTTGCAAACTTGCAGCGCAGCTTGCGGCCTTATCTCGAGGCAGTCCCGCCATCGCTCCACGGCCTCATCCATTTGCTTCAAGGCTACACTTGCTCGCCGAGCGTGGAGCCTATTCCCGCCATCAACCAACAACCTTTGCTTCGCGTCCACCAGAGACTGATCTCCATGGCTCGGCAGTTCATTCAATCCGGGCAGGGCAAGCCTGCGGAAACGCTCCTGCTGGAGGTGATCCAATCAGCGAAAACCACGGGGAATCCTGCCATCGTGGTGCAAACGCTGCTGGATATTGGCCGGGCGATGATAGAGAGCGACCGTTGTGTGATCGCCGCTCAAGTTTTGGAAGGCGCGGTTCAGCACTGCCGGACCTTGCGGGACCCGATTGCCATGAAGGAAGCACAAAACCTTCTGGCCGCGGCCCGGCGTGGAGGAAAACCGGCCCTCGACAACGCCGTCTCCCGTCCGCCAGTGGCCGGACAGCAAACACCGCCCGCCACGAACGAACCCGCCGCGCAGACGCAGCCCGTTCCAGCTGCTCCACCCGCCCCACCCGCGCCCAATGTGTCGATCATCATTCCCACTTTCAATAAAATCGAATTGACACGCCGATGCCTGCTGGCCTTGCTGGCCAACACCCCTGGCCCGCGCCACGAAATTGTCGTGGTGGACAACGGCTCGACCGACGGCACGCCGGAATTCCTGCGGGCCGAAGAGTCGGCTGGCCGGCTGCGCGCCATCCTCAATGGCGAGAACACCGGTTTCTCCAAAGCGTGCAACCAGGGTGCGCAAGCCGCGACTGGCCGCCATATTCTGTTTCTGAACAACGATACTCAAGTGGAGGCCGGCTGGCTCGAGCCTCTGGTGGAAACCATGGAGGCTGATCAAAATGTGGTCGCGGTCGGCGGCAAACTGCTGTTTCCGGACCGTACCATTCAACACGCCGGCGTCGTCATTCTGGAAGACCGGCAATTGCCTGACCCGCTCGTGGCCCGTCACATCCACTATCGCAAGCCCGAGAGCGATCCGGGAGCCAGCCACGCTTGCACCTATCAGGCCCTGACCGCGGCGTGTCTGCTCATTCGCAAATCCGTCTTCGAGAAAGTGGGGGGCTTCGATGAAGAGTATTGGAACGGCTACGAAGACGTGGATTTGTGCTTCAAACTTCAGCAGGAGGGCGGATTGCTCGTTTATCAACCGCGTAGCGTGGTGACCCACTTCGAATCGCAGAGCGGGCCGGAACGCTTCCGCGAGGTGGCTCGCAATACGCAACGCCTTCACCAAAAATGGATTGGCAAAATCACTCCTGATTATGTGGTGGCAGCGGATGGAACCATTGCGCGCACTTCTGCCATCAAGATTGCTCCCTACACCGGCAAAGCCACCGCGCCCATCGTCTCCATCATCATTCTGGCGCACGACCAACTTGCACATACGCGACTGTGTCTGGACAGCATCCGCGCCCACACGCCATTGCCGCATGAATTGATCCTCGTGGACAACGGCTCAACGGATGGCACCTCGGATTATTTTCACTCGCTCGCCACGCAACAGAAAAACGTCGTCGTCATTTCGAATCGGCGCAATCTTGGCTTCGCCGCCGGCAACAACCAAGGTCTCGCGCTCGCGCGAGGCGAATGCGTCCTCCTCCTCAACAACGACACGATTCTGACCGAAGGCTGGCTCGAATTAATGCTGGCCGCGCTGCAACGGCATCCGGACATTGGTGTCGTTGGTCCCATGACCAACCACGTCTCCGGTCCGCAATTAGTCAAAGAACCCAATTATCGAAGCCCTGATGAAATGCGCCTCTTTGCCGCGGACTGGTCTCGCGCTCACGCTGGTCAGACTCGCGAAACTGCTCGCGTGGTTGGGTTTTGCTTGCTGGCGCGCCGCTCGGTCATCGACCGCATCGGCGGCTTGGACGAACAATTCGGCAGCGGCAATTTTGAGGACGACGATTTCTGTTTGCGCGCGGGCTTGGCCGGTTTCAAAATTTGCATCGCCCAGGACGCGTTCATTCATCACACCGGCAGCCAGACCTTCAAGGGCGCGAAGATTGATTACGGCGCGAGCCTGTTGCGCAATTGGGACCTATTCAAAACGAAATGGGGCATGCCCAAAGAGGCGGAGATTGATAAAGGTTATCGTTTTCCGGCCATGTTGCCGGCCGGAGCGTCGCTGCGGATCGCGTTGCCCGAATTGACACAATCTCACCAGTCTTCTTCTGATGGCCGCCTCTTCACGGAGAAAACGCTGACCGAGCCCGCAAGCGCGAAGCCCGCCAAAGCGCCGGCCAAACCCAATACAATCCACCTTCCGCCCTGCGCCCTGTTGGGGCATTTGACCACGGCGCGCGGTCTTCTCCACAGAAAGCAGTCTCGCGCTGCCTGGGAATCGACTCTCGCCGCAATCCAAGCGCGCCCCTATCATCCCGAAGCATATCTGCTGCTGGCGGAAATCGCCCAAGCGGCTGGCGATGCGGACTCCTCCCGGCGTTGCGCCAAAGCGGCGCGCGACATGGCGCCCGCTTGGGCGCCGCCAAAACAATTTCTCCGAGGCCAACTGCGCGGCCATTCCAAGCCGGAATGGCTGACGCTGCCGCCCGGACTGGCCGAACAGAACGTGGCCGCCGCCCCGCGCGTTTCGGTTTGTCTGATCGCCAAAAATGAGGAGCGGTTTCTTCTGCAGTGCCTCCGCTCCGTCCGCGCGCTGGCCTCTCAAATCGTCGTTGTGGACACCGGCTCGACCGATCGCACCATCGAGTTAGCAAAGGAATGCGGGGCCGAGGTGCATTCCTTCGCGTGGTGCGATGACTTCAGCGCGGC
>PLIU01000095.1 GCA_003140095.1 Verrucomicrobiales bacterium
TCCCAGATGAAATGGCCCTGGACCTTTTGCGCTCTCCGCATTTCGGCGACCGCAGCATTCCGGCAAATGACGAAGCACTCACGGTTGGACATTTGAATTTGCTGGAATTTATGGATCGAAAGGCAAGATTATACTGAACATAACATCTATTGTGCGAAACTATTCCGGGCATCAGGGAAAGGCCACAAGCAAAAGGCGGCTTCTTCAGACTCAAATTAGGACATCGACGGACGAATGGTTTAGGTTCTGATCGAGGGTGGCCAGTCTGGCCCCCATGCAGCGTTGCCAGATCAGCCAAGTAAATGGTCGGTAACCTCTTCGGATTTGCCCTCGTGAGAATCAAGTGCTGGCAAGTCGTCGGCGATTCTGACCGCCTTTCGATCTGTGGCTAACTGTTTGAGCAGTTCCGTCGATTTTTCCATGGGCGCATTGATCGCCTTTTTGTTGGTGGAGATGCGCAGAAAACCAAGCTCGGATAGAGGACAAAGGATGACGCTTTTCCCGGATAGCCAGGATAGCCCAGGCAAAAGCGTTGGGATGCTGCGAATGATTGGCCCAGGCTGCCAGGAGAGGGTTACGTCCAGCAAATGCCGTAGCGGCCGCGCAGCGGGCGTGGATGGCCGGCGGGGCCGGATTCATGGAAACTCAGCAACCGCGTCTTTGAGCGCTTCCTCATTGATCGGATGGTCCAAGACCCCGACATGGTACGGCTCACGTTTTTCAACGCGAACCTTCGCGGGACTCCTTGGCTAAACAGGCTCCAGCTTGGTCAAAATGTAATTCCCATCGGAGACGACTTGGACATCGAACCTGTCCCCCGGTTTTGCCAGGCGCAGGGTCACACGCTTTTTGTTGTGTGTCACGACTGTCATGGTGGGAATCTCCCACTCGGGTGGCCTTATTGCAAGCGTTTTCCATCGGCGCGAATGAACGGCGTCCACGGCATTGCGCGAGCCAGGACTTCCTGCGCCGGGACCCTTGAATTTGGAAGGTTGTCGGGGATTTGCCGGGTGTTCCCCTGCCCCACCCTCCAACGGCGAAATTACCAGCCCTTGCCAGCCGAGCAAAGGGGCAAACCTGATCTTCCAAGAAAACCATACGGGGCCAAGAGGCATCAAAAGTTCCTCTTGACGTCTGATTGACAGGGTGAGAAGGAAATAACCGCTTGCTTTTGAACGAGCCGGCTTGGAATTCGTGCAGGAAATCCTTGATTTCCGTGCCTGCGTCGGCTCCCCTGTAGGATATGCTCGTTGGGATTCGACCTGGTCAACCGAACGCGCGACCACTTCGAGCCCCAACGGAATCCACCCTAAGAGCAGTCTTGTCTTTGCTTGACAGTATGCGAAAGGAAAGCTTTGAACTTTTTCATACATCGTGCCACTTTACTGAACCCATGGCATCAAGACCCGCGAGTTTTAGGGCTGGCTTCAGTGTACTATACGAAGCAGCCCTTGTATTATAAAGGATGGCCTCGCGCATGAGAAGATGGGTCGGCGCTATTGCAATCAATCTGATTAGTATTTGCGTTGTGGTGGAGTTCATTCGTGAATTCAGCGCCAATGACTCGATTCGATATTTCTCGGACCAGCCCCGGCGACTGCTTTGCGTCTTGGCCATTGCTGGCGCGTGCGGTGTGTTGGTTTGGGCTTTCAACCGCCTTCCACTGGCTATTCGCCGAGGACTGGCGTTCCTGTGGAGGTACATTGTGGCCTTACTCGTTGCTTATCTTGCAGCGTGGGCGGGTGCGTTCATTTACCTTTGCCGCAGCATTGGCGTGTCAGTAAAATGGGACTCGTATTGGCTGTACCTCTTTATGTCGTGGAGTTCTGACGGTAGAAAGACGGCAAACCTTGTATGGGCTGAAGGGAGCAGGTTGATGGACCAGGCTTGGCTTGGCAGTGTGATTGGGTTTATTCCGCTGGCGGTGCTAGCAACAGTTTTAGCGCATAAGATGGGACGACAGAAACCCGATGAAGCCTGACCTCTGCCGCACCGGAAGCGCCGTTCGCGCTCTGGTCTCAATCTGTTGCACGGTCAACTGGACATGCATTGCGCCAAACCAAATGCGCTTTGGATCTTTGATCACTGCGGGCTGGCTCCTTGAGAGGCACAGGTTTTCTTGATGGTCCTATTGCTGGCCCCAACCGAAGCGGCTGGTGATCGGCCAATAGACGAAAAAGGACTTTCCAATCACGTTTTCTTCCGGCAACGGACCCCAATAACGCGAATCCAGACTGTTGACGGTGTTGTCGCCAAAGACGACAAAATGACCGGGCGGCACGGTGATCGATTGCCCCGGTGTGCCGAGGTTGCTGCGGCCGTCCAATACGTGGCCGCTGTAGTGGCTGTCCTGCGGCTCTGAGCGCGGATCAAAGCCATAGACGTTTTCAAAGTGCGGCGTGGATGCGTCCAGCCGCCGACCGTCAATCCGCACGTGCCGGTCCTCGCCGATGCTGACGGTTTCGCCGCCCAGGCCGATAAGCCGTTTGATGTAAAATTGGTCCTGATCCCTGATTCCCGCAATGCCCTTGGTCATGAAAACGATGATTTCGCCGCGGTGCGGAGGCCGGAAATTATAAGTGAACCGATCAACGAAAAGATGGTCGCCGGTGGTTTCTTTGAAGCAGACGATCGGGTCGCCTTTGTGAAACGAATAGAGCCGGGTCAACCCGGCGTCAAATTGGTTTTTCTGGTCGTCTTCCGGCCCAGCCCATAAGGTCAATGGGACTTCCTTGTCGGAGCCGCCGTACCGCACAAAAAGGGTTTGCCGGTTTACCAAATGCAACGAATGATCCACCCGGCTGACCTGCACGAGTTCGCCGTCTTGCGGAGCGATAATCTGGTGGTAAATGGTGCCATGAACGGCCACCTCGTATGCCCGTGTGAGAATCCCCGGCATGTGGAAGCCCGGGTCCGAGCGCAAATCAACCGTTTGCACACCGAAGAGGGTCGGCTGCATTGAGCCGGTGGGAATCTTGAAAGGTTGCAGGAAGAAGGTGCGGATGCCCATGGCCACGACGATGGCCACCAGGAAGACTTCCACATTGTCGCGCCAATCCGCGTACGGGTAGGGCTTGATCCATTTGGTGGCGGTTTTTTCCAAGGCTTCCATTTGCTTTTGCAAGGCCGGGGCATCGGCGTCGGCATCCAGCGCGGCCTGCATTTCCTTGAGAGAGGTCTCGAGGGCGGAGAGGGCCTGGGATGAAAGGATGTCGCGCTGGGAGTTGAGGAGTTCTTGGACGTGTTTGCGCATGTCGGCGGCTTGGCGGACGGTGCTGGAGATGAACCATCGTAATCTCATAGTGAATCAGGCTTTGAGCACTTCAATGAAAGCCTCCTGCGGAATGTTGACCGAGCCGAAGGATTTCATCCGCTTTTTCCCTTCTTTTTGTTTTTCCAACAATTTGCGTTTGCGCGAGATGTCGCCGCCGTAACATTTGGCGGTGACGTCTTTGCGCAACGCGCTGACAGTCTCGCGGGCGACGACCTTGCCGCCAATGGCGGCCTGGATGGAGACCTGGTATTGCTGGCGCGGAATGACTTCCTTGAGCTTGGCCGCCAGGGTGCGCCCCCTGCCCTCGGCCTTGGACCGATGCACGATGCAGGAGAAGGCATCCACCGATTCGCCGTTGACCAGCATGTCCAGCTTGACCATGTCGGAGGTTAGGTAGCCGGCGTGTTCGTAATCCATGGAGCCAAAGCCGCGGGTGATGCTCTTGATGCGGTCGTGGAAGTCAATCAGAATTTCCGACAGCGGCAGGGTGCTGGTCAGCATGACCCGCCGCGGGTCCAGGGTCTCGGTGTGATCGACTTCCCCGCGTTTCTCGGCCAGCAAGGCCATCATGTCGCCGATGTATTCGTTGGGCGAGATGACGAAGGCGAAAACCATCGGCTCTTCCACCCGTTCGATGTAAGTGGGTTCGGGCAGAAAGGCCGGATTGTCGATCTCCTTGACAGTGCCGTCGGTCATGACCACCCGATAAACGACGCTCGGATAGGTGGCGATGATGTCCATGTCGTATTCGCGCCGGAGCCGTTCCTGGACAATTTCCAGGTGGAGCAAGCCCAGAAAGCCGCAACGAAAGCCAAAGCCCAGGGCGACCGAACTCTCGGCTTGATAGACGAAGGCGGAGTCGTTCAATTGCAATTTGCCCAGGTTGGCCTTGAGATGCTCGTAATCGGCGGTGTTGATCGGATACAACCCGCTGAAGACCATCGGATGAATCTCCTTGAACCCCGGCAGCACCGGGGCCGGATTGCGCGCGTCGGTGATGGTGTCACCCATTTTGACATCCTTGGGGCTTTTGATGTTCGCCGTCATGTAGCCTGTTTCGCCCGTCTCCAATTTCTCGCGCACGTAAGGCTTGGGATTGAAACTGCCGACTTCCTTGATCTCCACCGTCTTGCCCGAATGCAGCAATTGGACCTGCATGCCTGCATGCAGCTCTCCGTTGAACACGCGCACGTGGGTGACGACTCCCTTATACATGTCAAAATAAGAATCAAACCCCAAGGCCTGCACGCTGACCGCTCCGGTCGCTTTGGGCGGCGGGATGCGCGCCACGATGGCTTCCAGGATGTCGTCGATGCCGATGCCTTCCTTGGCGCTGGCCAGAATGGCGTTCTCGCTGGGAATGGCCAGGATATCCTCCATTTGCGCTTTGGTGGCGGCCACATCGGCGTGCGGCAGGTCAATCTTATTGATGACGGGAATGATGGTCAGATTTTGCTTGGTCGCCAGATGAACATTGGCCACGGTTTGCGCCTCGACGCCTTGGGCGGCATCGATGATCAGCAGAGCCCCTTCGCAGGCGGCCAAGCTGCGGGAGACTTCGTAAGAAAAATCGACGTGACCGGGGGTATCGATGAGGTTCAACTCGTAAGTTTCACCATTTTTGGCTTGATACAGCATGGTGACCGGGTGGGCCTTGATGGTGATGCCCCGCTCTTGTTCCAGGTCCATGGAATCGAGCAATTGCTCCTCCATGTCGCGAGTGGCGACGGTGCCCGTGCGGTGGAGCAGGCGGTCCGAAAGCGTTGTCTTCCCATGATCGATATGGGCAATGATGCTAAAATTTCTTATGTGTGCGGCGTCCATTTATGCGAATCGCTCCGAATACAACATAAGGGCGAAACGCCCTGGCGAAAAGAGAAAATCGAGACGAACGATGAATGACCCGATCATGATAAGGTTGAATCAACCAAAAAGATGGTCGAACTCATTATGAGTGCCTATCCAAGCCCGGACCATGGTGTCGCCATCACGTTCACCGACGGCGCGATATTGCTCGTTGATACGAACAGACCAGACGTGGTCGTAGCCGCCGAGTTTCTTGATTCGCAGCGAAGGATGGTCCGGGTTCTCGGCGAAGGTCGCATAGGCGCGTCGTGCCAGACGATTGGGTCCGCTCAACCTCGCATAAGCCCGCCAAAAACTCGGCCGAGTGCGTGAAATCACAAGCGGTCCGGGTCCAGCGGTTCATCGCCCTCGGCGGCTGAGTCACGCAAGAAAGCATCGAGACGAGGTCGTGCCTCAGGAAAAGCCAGCCGACGTTCCCACGCATCGTCATCCTGACGAGCGAGGAGAAAGCGGGAAATGCCGGCCAATTCGGACTCCTTGTCGGCCGGCAGAGCCTCGCAGACTCGCATGATTTCCTCTGTGGTGCTGCTCATGTCCATCTGATAACCGCAAACCGCAGAAAATTCAAGTGGGTTCGCATCGCCTTTTCCCGCAACGACAGCCGAATTGGGCCGGTGCAATCAGCAAGCGGCTCCCGTCGTGTCGTTCATACTTACCCCGGTCCCAGATTGAAACTAATGTCCTTCAAGCCAGCGGTTCACGTCCGCCAGTTCCTCCTGGCTGATGTGATGCGCCATTCCCGGATAGGAATGAAACGAGGGGGTAAGATGCAGGCTGCGCAAATAGGCGTCGGCGTTCGTGGCCGACGAATACTTGATCCGGTCATCGGCGGTTCCGTGTCCGATGAAGATTTGCAGCTTTTGCAAAGCGGGTGAAGACTTTATCCGTGGCTTCAAAGAGGGGAAAATGGCTCCGCTGAACACGCCGATGCCTGTGAGTAATTCCGGCGAAGTCAGGCCCACTTCGTAGCTCATAACAGCTCCCTGGCTGAATCCCATCAGGTACACCTTGGCCGGGTCGGCGTGATATTTTTCCACAATCTCCGAAATGAAGTTCTTCACCTTGGCAATGCTGTCTTTGAGGTCTTCGGCATTGCCGTCCCTTTGACCATCTGTATTCGCACCTCTATACCATTGATAAGCGCCGTCCTCCAACGTGAGCGGCGCGCGCGCGGAAACAACCAGGTAGTTTTTCGGGAACGCGCTTCGCAATTCAAATAGATCGGCTTCGCTGCTGCCATAGCCGTGCAACAAGATGATGACCGGCGGATGCTCAGATTTTTCAGTCGGTTGCCGCGCAAGATATTTTAACGACAGATCTCCCTCCGGCGTGTTTTGCGCTTGACAGTTGTTGACCGCAAAAATAAGGCTGAAGATGATTGTGGCAACGGGACCCATTATTAAGCGGCATATTAAGGATTTCATAGGAATCTGGCTGCTCTTGGCCTCCTTCATTTTAAACGTCTTGGTGTTCAAGGTCAATTCTGAACATTCGACATAATTCGACATTTGACAACATCTCGCGGCTGGGGGCATAAAAGGCTGTGGAATGATGACGGTTTTGATTCGTGCCATCACAGCGCTGGTTGTGCTCGCCGCGCTGGCCTCCGCCCAAAACAGCGCGCTCCATCAACTGACACCAGTTCCCATTCAGCAGGTGACTATCCAAGACGCGTTCTGGTCACCCAAGCTTAAGGTGTGGCAGGAGGTCACTATTCCAGACTGTTTCACCAAGTTTGAGAATGACCGGGGCGGGGCGATCAATAATTTTGACCGCGTCCGCGATGGCAAAACCGGAGAGCACGCCGGCCCCGAATGGTACGACGGCCTGATTTACGAGATGATCCGCAGCTCGTCCGACTTCCTGGCTGCCCGACCCGATCCTGAATTGGAGAAGCGGCTCGACGGCTACATCGACCGGATTGCGGCCGCCCAGGCCAGGGACCCCAATGGTTACCTGAATACTTGGACGGAGTTGATGGCGCCGGACAAGCGTTGGGGACTCAATGGCGGGAATGACGTAAACCAGCACGATGTTTATAACGCCGGATGCTTGATCGATGCGGGCGTGCATTACTACCGCAGCACTGGCAAGATCACCTTGCTCAAGGTCGCGGCGAAGCTGGCCAATTACATGTGCGAGGTGATCGGGCCGCCGCCCAGAAACAACGTCATCCCGGGGCATTCGCTGGCGGAGGAGGCGCTGGTGCGGATGTATGAGCTGTTCCGCGAGCAACCGCGTCTGAAGACTGAGATGGGATTGCCGGTTGACGAACAGAAATATCTGAAGCTGGCCGAGTTTTTCACCGAGGCGCGCGGCCATTACGAAGGCCGCCAGAGCCATGGGGCCTACGACCAGGATGACAAGCCGGTGTTTGAGCAGGAAAGCATCGAGGGGCATGCCGTACGGGCTACGCTAATGGGGGCAGGCCTGGCGGCGATTGCCGCGATCAACCAACGTCCGGAGTATTGTCAGACGGCGCTAAGGCTCTGGGAGAATATGACCGAGCGCAAACTCTACATCACCGGCGGCGTCGGCGCCACCAGCAGCGGCGAGGCGTTCGGGCCGGACTACATTTTGCCAAATGATGGATACCTGGAGACTTGCGCTGCGATCGGCGGCGCCTTCTTCAGCCGCAACCTGAACCTGACCTTCGGCGAAGCGCGGTTCGCGGATGAAATGGAAATGGTGCTTTATAACGCCGCGCTGGGTGGTGTTTCCCAGGCTGGCAACAGGTACTCGTACGTCAATCCCCTGCTCTTTCACCATGGGCATTCGCGATGGAGTTGGCACGAATGTCCGTGCTGTCCACCCATGTTTCTGAAAATCATGGGCGCGCTGCCGGGCTATATCTATGCGCAGGACGACAACAGCTTGTATGTGAACCTTTTTGTCGGCAGCCGCGCCACGGTGATGATCGGCGGGCGGAGCGTGGTGCTGCGCCAGACGACAATGTACCCTTGGGAAGGCGTCGTGAGCATTGCCGTCCAGCCTGAAAGGGCCGCCGCCTTCGACTTGTGTGTGCGCGTGCCTGCATGGTGTCAGGGAATTCAAACGGCCAACGACCTTTATCCGGTGGAAGGGCTGCCGGAAAAGGGTGCGTTCAAAATCAAAGTTAATGGCGTGGGCGTCGAACCGGTGATGGCCAAGGGTTATGCCCGCATCAGCAGAACCTGGAAAAAAAACGATGTCGTGGAGGTGGCGATGGAGATGCCGGTCCGGCGGGTGCGCGCCTCAAAGGTGCAGGCCGACCAGGGCTTGGTCGCACTCAAGCGCGGACCGGTCGTTTACGCTTTTGAACCCGGCGCCGCTTCCTACTGGGTCGGCAGCTTGTTCCTGCCTCCCGATGCGAAGCTTTCATCGGAATTTCGCCCGGATCTTCTGAGTGGCGTGGCCGTGGTCAAGTGCGATTTGCGTGTCCGCCAGAAGGGGGAAGCTTCGTCGCGGCCGGTGGAATTGGAAGCCATTCCATATTTCACGTATCTGAACCGCGGGCCTTCGGAGTTTCGAGTCTGGATTCCGGAAGCGGAAGCCGGCGCGGATGCGGCAGCATTGTCGCGAACCGCGATTCCGAGCGCCTCCCACTGCAATCCGGGCGATTCAGTCTCTGCATTGAACGATGGGGAGATTCCGGAAAAATCCAGCGATACGGGCAGGCCCCGAATGACTTGGTGGGATCACAAGGGGACGGCGGAATGGGTGCAGTATGACTTTCCGTCAGGCGCGAATGTTTCGAAGGTTCGTGTGTTCTGGTTTGCCGACCGACCGGCAGAGGGCGGATGCGATCTGCCTCAGAGCTGGCGCCTCCTGTACAGGAATGGACACGAATGGACGCCCGTTGAGAATCCATCCAGTTACGGCGTTGTGGCGGACAAGTACAATGAAGTGACCTTCACGCCAACGACCACCAGCGGCCTGCGCCTGGAAGTCCGGCTCAAGCCTGATTGGTCCGGGGGTATCTGTGAGTGGGAAGTCGAATGATGATCGTTATAATGGCGCCCAGGCGATCGGGGATACTTTCGCCGCGCTCACGGGCTTTTACAAGGTGCCGACGGACGTTGCGACCGAGTTGACTTTGAGCTTGCGGGATGCGGTCGTGGTGGAGGCATTGGCTTTGGCGGACTACGAAAGGGCGATTCGCCAGGCGCGCAGCCGGGGGGTCATGGGCGGGGGAATTTATGATTCCCTGCATGCGACATTTGCCCGCCGCAAGAACGCGGACCAGATCGTGACGAGCAACCCGTCCCACTTTCGGCACGTGGCGCCGGACATTGAAATTCTCATACCTTAGCGTACGCGTGAATATCTATGATTGATGTAATGTTTACTTCTGGGCGCATCACCGGAGAGGATGGATGCCGACGAACCCGCAGGCCGGCAAATGCAGATGAAAGAGTTTGCTAAAATCCCTAAAATGGGTATTTTAGCTGCATGATTGTGACGGCAACAGAGCTGGCCAACGAAAGTAAAAGCATTTTGGATCGGGTGGTGCAAGGTGGCGAGGTCGTGGAAGTTCAACGTCACGGCAAAACCGTGGCGGTGATTCAACCGCGCGTGGGTGCGACGCGCTCGGAGCTTTTGCGCCTGCTGCGCGGGCGCGGCTTCCAGGCTGCTGATTCTGAAGAATTGAAGGCTGCCATGGACGGCGCGGCCGAGACTGTTGGTTATGCCGGTTGCGATTGACACTAGCGTTCTTATATCCGCGGAGCGCCAGGGTGATATCGACCGACTACTTCCTGAAGGCGAGGACGGCCCATACTATATCCCGGCTTTGGCCGCTTCGGAGTTCCTTGTTGGGACGCACCCGCCAGTAAGGCAGGTTTTGCGACAGCGAGCGTTCCAACTTTACCAAAACAGGTTTCGGGCCTTGGTGGCAAGCTTTACCGAGGCAGATGCGGCTCAATTGGCCATGTTGATTGTGGATCTTAAAGCCAAAGGGCAACAAATGATGTTTTTTGACGCAGCGATTGCAGCCTCAGTGCTCGCGCGCGGCGATAAACTGCTGGTGCTGGACAGCGACTTCGACAGGCTAAGAGATCGGATTCAACTGTTACGTCCGAGATCGTAACCTCAGCCAGAGTATAGTATGGATCGCACAATGTGAGAAGGAGGTTCGGTCGGCAACACTTTTTAGTCGCCTTGTGTCAACACTAATAGCCTAATCTCAACGAGTCAAGACTGGCAAGAAAACCGTGGGCAAATATAGAGAACCTACTATGCCGATCACCAATCCCCACGCGGCCTTTTTCCGCGGCTTCCACCATAAACCGATAAAGCTTACCACCAATCCCAACAGGCTGCAAACTGTCACGTAGCGGATCAATTCTAATGGTCCGAGTCGGGCTACGGAAAACACACGCCGGGATCATGGTGGCTGAGGATCGTTGGATTCGTCGCGGCCATTTGCGCGTTGCCAGCTTTAGGAGTTGTGGCCTACTATCAAAGGCGAGGGAGGCGGGATCAAACACAAGCGGCCTAGCCATATGAGCAGTTTACGGAGAGGATCAATGGAAGACTTTTTGTGTTGCCCCGCACCCAGAATGACCCGGTTTGGCCATTTGCCCGGTTGGCAAGGGCTGGTCATTTGGCTGTTGCACGGCGGGGCCAGGGAACCCTCGGCAAAACCCCGACGCCCGCCACGGTAGAACAAGGCCGCTGACTGAGCCGCACGCCGATGGAATGGATTTGCCAGTAGTTGGACTTGCTGATATATTTGTCAGCATGTAGAAGCTTTCAAAACGCATTCCTAAGCAGTTGATATTCAACCCTTTCAGGGTAGTGGATGTAAAGCGCCGCTACCCAGGGTAGTCCCTCTGGGAATCGGGTCAACCCTGGGCTGAATGATGCAATCCTTTCAGGATTAAGGATGAACAATTGCACGGCATGAATGAACAATCCGCCTTCATTCCACTGAAAACAGGGAAGAACACCTGAATAACTACCAACATCTACGAATCAAGCACTTGGAATTTCTCTGACGGACACAATGCGTCGGCGCTCATGGCTCGACTTGGTAAAACCGATAGGGAAAATTGGTGGCTGCCGGGTCGGTGAAGTAGGTCAGCCAGGAGGTGGTAACGAAGTTGGTCATGGTCTGCCAGATGGTGAAATCCGTCGAGGCTTGGATGACATAATTCGACCCAATGGGCGCTTGCAGCATGAGGTTAAAACCGTTGGCAGTCAAAGGCGGCACCGAGCCTATGCTGAGGACGGGAGGCGCTACGGTCTCCAATGTGATAAAATCGTAGATGTCGATGCCGGCGGTATCCGAATAAGTGGATTCAATCTGACCGGCCACGGTGACAAAGGCGGATAAGTTGGACCAGGTTTCGCCGGCGCCCGCGTCGATGCCGACGCGCACGGCTCCAGGGTCGTTGGTCATGGCGTAGGAGACGACATTCTGAATGCCGGAAAACGCGGGCTGGTCGTAGGCCAATAGGGTGAAGCCGGCGAGGCTTTGGAGGAGGCTGGAGTACCATTGATCGCGCACGCTGGCCGATGGCCAATTTACGGAGGCAAGGTTATTCAACCAATCGGCCAGATCGGCATAGATGAGGACATTGGTCTGGCCGTGGGCGTTCAGCTCGGCGCGCACCTGCTGATAGGTGCCGGCGAGATCGACCAACATTTGGTAATTGCTGCCGGTGTCCCACGTGGAAAGGCCCCACGGCTCGAGGTCGAGGTGGACGGCTTGGCAGCGGGCGGCGGGAGGCTGATTTTGGTTGAAGTTGATCATCTCGACAAGGAGGTTGCTGTCGCCAGAGGTCAACGTGTTATCGGAGATGAGCAGTTGGGATTCGATGCCGTTGCTGTTGAGCAAGATGTTCCAGGCGGCCAGCGCAGTTTGGCCCTGGACGGTCTTGAGTAGATCACCGTAGGAGCCATATACACGGGAAATGCCCCAGAGCTTGAATTGCGCCAGGGCGGCGTTTTCGAGGTCGTTGGTGCCGATGATGTAATTCAATCCATAGGGGCCGGGGCTTTTCCAGCACCAAACGCCGCGATTGGAGCTGCCGGCATCGGCACAAGTGCTCGAGAGCAGCGCCAAGCCGCAGAGCAAAAAAGGCAACCAATTATGAAGGAAGCATGGCTTCATAGGCACCGTCATAAACTGGTCGATGTTAGGCGGCGTGCTCCTCTCGCGTCCTGCTCTCTTATCTCACCGGCTCAAGCCGCAGCGGCGGTTCGCAATACCGCATGGCAAACTCCAAGCCTTTTGGAGGCTGACGCAGAAAGGCATCATCCACCGAATGGGCATGCCGCGGCGGCGGTTCGCAATGCCGCGTGGAAAACTCCAAGCCTTTTGGAGGCTGACGCAGAAGGGCATCACCCAGCGGAGTCGGCACCTCAATCAAGCAAGAATATGGAGAGGCAGAGGAAAGGACGGAAGGCAACATCTCTGGAACGTGAGCGTGATAACCGGAGGCAGCTTCTAATGGCTGGGAGCCGACAGGGCCGGGCGGAGAGGACACCACGATGGGGACGGCAGCATCCATCGGAATGAAAACACCAGCGCAAATAAGTGTTGTCTTCATCAAAGGATTAGACCTGCAAAACTTCCTCCATCCGCTGCGACCCCACGAGGCAAATCCCTCGAAATACTTCATCCATCGCACAGGTTTCATACATTCCAAAGTAATTGAATTCCTTCCGTTCGGCAAGACCTTTTTCTCAGCAAGAATGACGCTGAATTTCGCACAGTGTATGGACTAGTGACCCCTCAAAAGCAAGCGATTTTTGCACCGCACGTCAACACTAATGAAGTCGCTCAATGAATTGCCGTCAAACTACACGAGGGACACGCTAAAGCACCGTCTGCAATCGTGTGCTTGCACTCTGGACATTCGATGAGCGCCATAACGCAAAGGTGCTTTAAATTGAAGACGAAGTGCGCGGATCGCAGGCCGCACACACGCTCCTCTATCAATTGCAAAAAACATTTCGCTCCATGGAATTGTCTGATGGCAGCGACTGCATTCTTCTGGACGTAACGATTAATAACCTCCTTTTGGAATATATATTCTTGAGCCTCACTCAAACCGTCACGGCCATCCGCTATGACCTTTCGCGTTACGCCTTCCGCTGCAACTTCAAGTTTGCGGGCTTCAACTAGTTCTCTTAAAAAGTCTCAAAAATCGGATTCGTCTGGGTCGCGACAGAGGAGCCATAGGATGACTCCCACCGACAGAAAGAACTTGAAATTGGGCCACACAAGTGGGAGATTCCCACCATGACAGTTGTGACAGACAACAAAAAGCGTGTGACATTGCGCCTAGCTCAACCGGGCGACCGGTTCGATGTCCAGGTCGTCTCCGACGGGAATTACATTTTGACCAAGCTGGAGCCTGTTCAGCTAAAGGGTGCCGCGAAGGTTCGGATTGAAAAACGTGGGCCATACCATGTCGGTGTCTTGGACCGCCCGATAAATGAGGAAGCGCTCAAGGAGGCGGTCGCAGAGTTTCCATGAATCCGGCCCCGGCACAATCCAAGACCGCTTCGCCTCAGCGAATGCATTTGCTGGACGTGAACCTTCTGTTGGCAGCGATTTGGGCCAACCATCCGCAACATGCCAAAGCTTTTGCCTGGCTATCCGGGAAAAGCGTCATGCTCTGTCCTTTAGCCGAACTTGGATTTTTGCGCATCTCGACCAACAAAAAGGTCATCAATGCGCCCATGGAGAAAGCGCGGGAGTTGCTCAAACAGTTCGCCACAGATCGAAAGGTGCTCAGGATCGCGGACGATCTGGCAGCGCTAGACTCCCGCCCGGCAAAATCAGAAGAGGTGACCGACCATTATTTAGCCGATCTTGCAGCCCTCCATGGAGCCAGGCTGGCAACCCTTGATCAAAATGTAATCCATTCGTCCGTTGACATGGTGATCTGAAATTTAGAATTAAGCACTCTTCGCACAATGCATGTCCTGTTCCGCTTCAATCGGAATGA
>PLIU01000101.1 GCA_003140095.1 Verrucomicrobiales bacterium
CCCACAAAATGTGCTACAGACCCTTTAATCCTTGTGCTTTGGGCAGCAGCCGCTTTTTGGCTGACCGGCTGCACCGGCTTGCAATTGCTCAGCGCCACGGTCTCACACCGGGGTTATGTCCGCACCACGGATATTCCCTACGCGGCGGACCCGCGCCAAAAAATGGAGCCAAATGCAAAGGCGGTGATTTTCTTCTATGGTGGTTCAGTCCGGGCGACACCCATATTATTGATGATGAGGCTCATTTTATTTGCTTTTGCGGGAAGGCAATAACCCTTATGCACACAATCTGCCATCGATTGCCTATGCGTAATAAGGGCGCAAATCCGGAGCCATTTTTCCAACCTTCAATATCTGCTCTAGGCCAGATCGATAGAATGAACCGGTTTCGATTAATCTTTTGATTTCGCCGGCATTGAGCGCGGCGATTGGCAACCCATCGCGCAAGAGAATACGGTTGGCCGTGATGGCCGGAATGCGCGATTCAGAAGTCAGAATACCGAGAAGATTCAGAGGATCAGCCGCATTGATGACAATCATTTCGCCCGTGGAACCAGTTCTGCGAATTGAACGCAACAGACCAATTGCTTCAGGCAAAGCGAATTGTTCGCCGCTTGCTCCATTGATAAAATGTCCGCCGCGAATTTCGCCGCGCGCTTCCAAACGCCGGTAAACACGGCCTAATTCATACCAGGAAGCGCGCAATGATTCGCGTTCCAACAAACGCCGGAAGACAATCCCGTAACGGCGCAACAGAACGCGGGCAAAGGTTTCGATGACTTCATCGCTGGCCCGCGCCAAGTTTTCTCCTTCCGCCGGCGATGGGGGAAATTTCCTCAGCAAAGTCCATCGCCCCGCAAATTCAACGCTGGTTACCGTTTTGTGCCGACGCTTGCGTTCTCGATCCGCGAAGGGCGCGCGTTTTTCGGATGGAATCAATAGCGCGCGCAATCCTTCAAAACTGTCCGCCGTGGCCCAGCCCCGGGCGGCAAGTTCACCGAGCGCTTGTTCGACCCGGGAAGGCAGAAGTTTGGTGATTCGAACCAGTTCTGTAAAAAACATTGCTCCCGATTGGGAGAGAGTCTTTAAAACCAATTCCGTGTCCGGCGTAAATTCATTTAGAAAAGGCTGGTTGGACAATTCCAACCATGACGCAAGATTTTCCCGGTCAAACACGGAAATGGGCGTTGAACGCAATGGAAAGAAGGCGCGGGCGTTCAGGTTTGGCGGTGGCGATAACCGACCCCAACCGACGCGGCCCGTAAGACAGAGTTGGTCCAGCCATTGCGGTTTGTAATCCTTCACGCGCAACGCGAGCACCTCCGGCTCCCATGCGGCTGCGGCCAGTTCCATTCCATCCAGCAGGCCGAGCACGGTTTCAACACCGGCCAATCCCTCGGCGCGATGCTCATTATCCACGCGTTGCCAAGCCAGGAGGAATCGCTGGAAATTCTCCAACGACACCGGTTGAATTTCCGCGCGAAGCCGGTTCAAGGTGAGCCGATGAATTCGCGCCAGCAACCGGCGGTCACACCATTCCAGTTCTTGAACGTGAGGATGAAATTTCCCTCGTAAAATAAATCCTTCGGCTTCCAATCCCAATAAAGCGGCCTCAATTTCTGCGTCAGGCAATGCAAAATGTTTAGATAACACCGCAACGGTGACTGGACCAATGACCTCCATGCGTCCTCTCACCAATTCCCGCAAGGCTTCAGAACGCTCCCAGTTTCGTTTTAATTCGGATGGCGGCGGGCTTAAGGCCGGTTCGGTTTGTCGTTCAGGATAGACCGCCCGCACCATGGAAAATCGTTCGGCAGCGACCCAGAATAAAGGTAATCCATTTAGGCGGGCCACCCGCTTCTCCGCGACGAGCGATTCCAATAATGAGCAGGCATCTTCGGAGCATTTAGTGGCTTCGTCCTCCTTCATCACCCCGAGCAGCAACAGGGCTTCGTGTAGTTCGTCCGGGGTCCGGGCTGGGGGCCATGCTTCTTCACAAACCCGGTCGATGGCGGCAGCATCTAAAATTCCCAGTTCATTTCCGCCCGCTGAGTCGCTGGCGCGCCGGGTATAAACGGCCTGTGTGCGCCGCTCTTCCAACGGAGCGTTGTCCAGGAACGCATACGGACGCGCATTGAGAATTTCATAGGCCAATGGCGACGGCTCCGGCAAGTCTCGCGCCACGCAGTTAACTTTCCCCTCTTCAATTTGGCGCAATAACGCCTCCAAACCGTCAATATCCATCGCCTCGGTCAAACAGTCTTCAACCGTTTGCTTGACTAACGGATGGTCCGGGACTTCTCGATCGCCCATGATGTTTTCCAAGCAGGCCAGTTGATCCGGAAACACCGCCGCCAGCAGATTCTCCGATTCCATTCGTTGCAAGGGCGCGGGTATTTTGCGTCCATTACGCTGTCGCGGCAGCGCCAGGGAACGCGTCGCGTTCCAGCGCCAGCGAATGGGAAACATGGGCGCGTCCAGCAACGCCTGCACCAGCACGTTGCGCGCGGTCTTGCTATTCAGATAATGAAATACTTCGGCGAGTGGAAAAGAATGCTGGGTTCCGAGTGAAAGGACAATGGCATCATCCGTGGCGGCCGCCTGCAACTCGAAGTTGAATGAACGGCAAAACCGTTTGCGCAAGGCCAGTCCCCACGCCCGATTAAGTCGTGCGCCAAATGGAGAGTGGATGACGAGTTGCATCCCGCCGGATTCGTCGAAGAACCTTTCCATGACGAGCTTTGTCTGTGAGGGGATAACTCCGAGGGCTTTGTAGGCAGCGCTGAAATAATCCGCTAATTGCCGCGCGCCTGATTCGGAAAGGCCCGTTTCGGCACTGAGCCAGGCCAAGAGCTGTTCGATGGAGCCATTCGTTTGCTCAATTACATTTTGGATTTCATCACGCAACTTAGACACCGCGCTTGAAAGCTCGGTTGTGCGCGCCGGCCCTTCACCCAGCCAGAAGGGCATGCCAGGCGGCTGTCCTCGGGCGTCGGCTACACGCACTGTTCCGGCAATGACTTGAAGAACTTTCCAAGAGGTGTTGCCAAGTTGAAAAATATCACCCGCCATGCTTTCGACGGCGAAGTCTTCATTGACTGTTCCAACAAACATATCGCCCGGTTCGACTACCACCCGGTAATCACCATTGTCAGGAATAGCGCCACCCGAAGTCAGTGCCACCAACCGGGCGCCGCGCCGCCCCCGCACACGGCGGTTGACCGCATCGTGATGGATCAGCGCGCCGCGTTGGCCTCGTTTGGTGCTGAAACCCTCGGCTAGCATACGGATGACTTCCTGGAATTCTTCGTGCGCAAGGTCCCGATACGCATAGGCCGAACGTACCAACTCAAACAATTTCTGTTCTTCCCAATCTTCACAAGCAACCGCCGCAACGATTTGTTGAGCCAAGACATCAAGAGGCTTGGGCGGAATGTGAATGGCATCCAATTCCCCTCGCCGGACACAACGCAGGGTTGCGACGCATTCCACCAGCTCATCTCGCGTCAGAGGGAACCAGCGCCCTTTAGGCAAGCCGCCCCGCTTATGTTCTGCGCGTCCGACTCGTTGAAGAAAGGTGGCTATCGAACGTGTGGTTCCCAACTGGCAGACAAGTTCGATGGAGCCTATGTCGATGCCCAGTTCCAGGGACGAAGTGGCGACTAGCACCTTCAGTTCACCTCGTTTGAGACGATTCTCAGCATCCAGGCGAAGTTTCGTAGAGAGGCTTCCATGATGGGAGGTGACTTTGTCCTGGCCCAGCAGCGAGGAAAGTTGATGCGTGACGCGTTCCGCCAACCGTCGTGTATTAACAAACACCAGCGTGGTGCGATGGGCCTCGATCAAATTAACCAATCGTCCATAAACCTCGACCCAGACCTCAGTGGACATTACGGCTTCCAGCGGCGAATCGGGAAGTTCAATGGCTATGTCCATCGCGCGCAAGTGTCCGCTGTCGATCACCTGGCAATGGGGCAGACCGGTTTGATCCAGATTGGGGGCACCCACCAGAAACTTTGCCACTTCATCGATGGGCTTTTGCGTCGCGGAGAGACCAATCCGCTGCAATGGTCCCGACACAAGCGCGGCCAACCGTTCCATACTCAGCGCCAGATGCGAGCCGCGCCGGTTGCCGATCACGGCATGAATCTCATCCACGATGAGTGTGCGCACCGTGGCGAGCATTTTTCGCCCGGAAACCGAAGTCAGCAGCAGATAAAGCGACTCTGGGGTGGTGACAAGAATATGCGGAGGATGTCTGGCGATGGACTGGCGTTTGGCCGCAGGAGTATCGCCCGTGCGAACGGCCGCCTGCACGGCAATGTCTCTGCCTTCGGCAATCAAGAGCGCGGCACGAATTTCCGCGAGCGGTTCTGCCAGATTTTTATGAATGTCATTGCTCAGCGCCTTCAGCGGTGAGACATATAAAACACGAGTCTCATTCTTCAGCGTCCCTTTCAGCCCATCACAGAACAAGGAATCGAGCGATGCAAGAAACGCGGCCAGGGTTTTACCGGAGCCGGTTGGCGCGGCGATAAGCGTGTGAGCCCCGGATTGGATCGCCGGCCAACCGCGATCCTGCGGCTCGGTCGGAGAGCCAAACTTCTGCTCAAACCATTTTGAAATGACGGGATGAAATTGGAACCGTTTCATGCTGTCCTTTGCCATGCAAAACCTACCACATCCCATGATTTGAGCGAGTTGACAAAATTGCAAAATCTTTATTTTCCGTCATATTGCAAAGTGATTGTGGCATTTCCGAAAATAGGCTGCTGCGGGTTTCCTCTGCCAAAAGTTCCCTACGCCGCACTTTTTCCCGTGGTGGAAGTGCAACGAACATTTTACGAACCGCCGAGGATTGTCACGCTGCAACGCTGGCGCGCACTTGTGCCGCCGCAGTTTGAGTTCACCCTGAAAGCGTGGCAATTGATCACCCACACGGCCAAAAGTCCCACTTACCGGCGACTCAAGACGAAACTAACGCCGCAAGAACTTAATCAGTGCGGGGCATTTCAATCGACGCCGATGGTGCAACAAGCTTGGGAAACCACCCGCGCTTGCGCTGAGGCCCTTGAGGCCCGCCATCTGCTCTTTCAATGTCCGGCCAGTTTCGCACCCACGCCGCAAAACCTCGGTCGAATGCGACATTTCTTCACTTCGATTGACCGGCGTGAATTGAAGTTGCTTTGGGAACCGCGCGGAAACTGGCCCGCTCCTCTGGTATTGTCGCTCTGTAAGGAATTGGATCTAATTCATGTCGTCGATCCTTTTGTGTCGCAGTCCGTCACCCCGGAATTCGTTTATTTTCGTCTGCACGGCGGAAAAGGTTTCAAACAGATTTTTACCAGCGAGGAACTCGCGCGCATTGCTCGATTAATTCCGGCGGGTAAGCCATCCTACGTCATGTTCAATAATATCAACATGATGAATGATGCGGGCAAATTTCAATCACAAATAATTCTAATGCAATAGCCTTCATCTTCCTCAAGGCTGAACTTGAAAAATGGATAGACATTGCTCATTTTTCAGCGGCGCCAATTGGCTGCTCCATCCTTCCTGCGCACTGCGCCACCCGATCTATTCCAGAGATGATCTTGACCGATTCTTGCGCGAGACATCAGAGCCGTTCGGCGAACGCGGATAAATCACTTGGCTGCTTTGCGGTCGGTTGCGTTTTGCGCCGATGTTTTGGCAAGAACTTCATTCAGTGTTGTCGTCGGAATTCTCGCGGACAGTTCATCAACCAAAGCCTCGCGGTCGGTGAATTCCGATTTGAGAACCTCCCGGCCCATCGCTTTCTTGGCGACTTCAAGAAATTTCTCGACCGGAACAATTCTTGTTTCTTCGTTGAGTTGTCCCCAAAAAACCTCCACAGGATTTTCTGAGGCCCACCAAGGATACCCGTATTTCGCTTTCGCGTTGGATATGGCGCGTCTTTCGGCAGCCGTTGTGGATGTTTGCAACTTGGCGTTTGTTTCCGCAGCATTCAGCATCGGAATGACATTGGCCGGTTTGTCGAAGCTGACGCGCTGGCTCATGGCGAGACTATGTTCCTGGCGGAGATGTCCGTATCGCTTCATCGCCAACGCGCCGCCATCGGCGTGTCCCAACCAGCGGCTGACGGTCGGAACATCCACGCCAGATTCAATGCAAGTGGTTGCAAAGAAGTGTCTGAAATCATGGTGGGTGTATTTTGGGAAGCCGAGTTTTCGGCAGGCCGTTTCGAGACAAGTCCGTGCATCCGAGATGGAAATAACGGCATCGCCCGGAGCCGGATTCTTCTCTGTCTTCAATCTTTCCAGTGTTGACCGCAATTCAGGAGACATGGGAATCCAGCGCGGAGCCGATTCCGTTTTCGTCCCCGGAAGGAAAACCGTGTTGTTATCAAAATCAACATGGGACCACCGCAGGGGACTTTTCTTTTTCGGCCCGCCGGTAATTTCCGCAACACGCGCGCCGGAATAGGCGAGGAGTTCGACCAGATCGGCTCCGGTTTTTGCCCTCTGTTGACTGCCCGGGCGTCCGTCAGATTCGCGGATAGCGGCAACGATTTGCCGAAAGTCGGTCAGACTTGGCACTTGAATCTTTGGCTGGCGCACGGTTGGGCGCTCAACGTGGGCGGCGGGACTCGTCAGGATGAGGCCGTGGCGAAAGGCGTATTGGAAAACCGCGTTCATCGTATCAAGCTCGCCCACGAACGCCTTTGTGCCTGCTGTCTTTCGGCGGCTCGCGGCCCAACGCTCGCAGTCCTGAACCGAAATGTTCCGAATGGAAGCATCGCCGAAAAACTCCGCGAGATTCTTGATGAGATACCCGTACCACTCTGCCGTGCTCTCGGCCAATTTATGCTTTCGAGAGTCAAGCCAACGGTCAGCAAGCGTTCTAAAGTTGGCGTGCGCGTCCTCCGTTATTTGCAGGACGCCCACCTTTTCCTTGAGTTCGCTGAGGCGGCGTTCGGCCAGTTTGCGATCCATGGTTTTTAAAGATCGCCGAAACTGCTTGCCACCTTTCTTAATCAGTGCGTAATATCCTCCCGATGATTCGAGCCTATAGAGGTTTTCTCCCACGTTGTGGAAGACTGGATGCCCATTTGCCTGGGCGTTTTCTTGTATTGTTGCATTCATACACCAACAATATAGCAGAAAATTGCCGGGTGACAAGTGCGGGTTACATTCTGTCGAAAATTTCTTGTGGAACATCTCTAAGTGCTTGATAATTGGTCGTGTCGGGGCGTAGCGTAGCTTGGTAGCGCGCTTGGTTCGGGACCAAGAGGTCGTGGGTTCAAATCCCACCGCCCCGACCATTTTTACGAGGGAGTGTGAAGAAGGTGGCGATCACTGGTATGTAACACCCAGATACGAACAACCTCAGCCGGGTGGGCGAATCTGTTCAACCATCAGAACGCGCTCAGCTTGTCACGGTTTTCGTAGAGCTTGAGGATCGCGTCAGCGATGTCGTCCATGTCAGCTTTAGAAGCCAAGAGCGGGCCCGAAGCCCAGATCATGAGCATTTCCCGGCACACTTGGTCGCAGTTCGGGCAGCTCATCTCCTCGCGGAATTGCTGGAGCCGGCGTGGTGAGAAAGCTGTCTGATAGGCCTTGGTCTTTAGGATATTATCGAGCCAGGGCTCCTGGTGCAGGCCGTGCTCGATGTAAGGGCTCAGCGCGATGCCTTCAGCGGCGAGCGCCTCGATGAAGGAGGCGCGATCCACGTCGTTGAAATGCTCCTTTCTGTAGCTCATAGCGTAAATGTAGAAAGCACCGCTGGCAGTGCCTTCATACAGCTTCTGGGGAAGAACTCCAGGACACTCCTTCAGCCTCGACGTCAGGTGGGCGGCGTTTTCATTGCGGCGTTTGAAACGCTCCTGGGCGCCCGCCAACTGCGCCAAAAGGACGGCCGCCTGAAACTCGTTCATCCGGTATTTCGGGCCGATTCTCTCGGTTCGTCCCTGGCGGGTAGTTCCGTGGTTGTGGACGGTATAGCACTTGTCCATCAGTTCTTCGTCATCCCCGATGATGGCGCCGCCTTCGCCGCAGGCGATCGTCTTGCTGGCCTGGAAGCTGAAGCATCCCAGTGGAGCGATGGTCCCCAGCTTCTTACCCTGGTACTCGGACAGAGGCGCCTGGGCCGCATCCTCGATCACGGCCAGTCTGTGTTTTCTGGCGATGGCCATGATCGCCTCCATCTGACAAGGTTGACCCATCATGTGGACCGGCATGATAGCCCGTGTACTCTCGGTGATTCGTTTCTCGACTTCGCCGGGGTCAAGCTGGTATGTGGCCGGGTCCAGGTCCGCCAGGATGGGCAGAGCGCGGGCGGAGAGGATGCTCGCGATGGTTCCGGGGTCGGTGTAGGGCGAGGTGATCACCTCGTCTCCCGCACCGATTCCCAAAGCTTCCACGCAAGTGTGCAGGGCCTGAGTGCCCGAACCGGTAGCCACGCACAACTTGGTCCCCATAAGCTTGGCGTACTCCTTCTCGAAGGTAGGGACCGTGCCGTGGGAAGACTGGATGCGGCACCAAATGCCGCTCCGCGTGGTCTTCACGACTGCGTCCACGATGTTGTTGTCAACATACGGCCATTTGGGCCACGCCTTGTCCTTTCTCACCGGTTCGCCGCCCAGAATTGCCAATTTGCCTGCCTTTCGCGTGATGTCCGCATAGGCGGGTAACGTGGTTGAGGCCACGGCCGCCAACGAACTGGCGGAGGCCGCCGCGATGAACTGGCGTCGAGTTAATTCCTGTTTTTTCATTTCGTTCTCTTTTGGAATGGATCGTAGCGGTAAAAGATGCCGCTGGGCCACGTCAACGCAAACTGTCGGCTACGTTTGGCATCCATGTTGAACGATAGCACACCTTGGCGGACCGGCGCTATTCCGAAGTTCTCGAGCTTGCCGGATTGAGATCGTAGGCCAGCAGGCAAACGATTCGGGATTCACTCCCTGAGGCCCCTGAGGCGAAATGGAGTTGATTTTGCCCGGCATCGCGCTAAATTATTGGCATGCATCGCTCGAAGCTGCCTCTTGGTCTGGCACTGCTTTTTGCGGTTATCGCGGGCTGTGCGCAAGTGATGGCCCAGACAGGGCCGGTTTTGACTTGGATTACCAATTCGTCCGTGAAATTGGAGCAGATCCTCGGTGATTATGACTTTGAAGCCTACGCACACGGCAATTATCTTCCAACCGCGAGCCTGACGGTCACGCGGTTCAACATTCTGGGGAGCGACACAGCCTATTCGTTTGAGAACAACGGCAATCTCATCTTTCTTTTCGGCGATACCATCAGCCAGGACACGACCAGCGTGAACTATCACGCCGCCGACCCTCTGGCGTGGAGCACGAACATGGAGGGCGAAACTCCCTTGCTGCTCAATTTTTTCACGAACAACCCGATCTCGGCTACGGGTTTCACACCCCTCTTTGTCCAACCGGCAGGAATCAAGATGGGTCCGGATGACGTGCCAAACTCTGGCGTCAGCCTGTCCAATGGCATTTTCCTGGTCTGCAACACTGGATCGGATACAAGTCTGTCGGATCCGCACACGAATGATTTTTCGGAATTGGTGACCTTCAACGAGAACTTGGCCTTTTCCACCAATACCATCGTCACCGACATTTTTGTCACCAACCGCGTGGTTTCGATGTTGAATTCGAACCTCGATCCAAATAGTCCGTTACAGGGGCATTTCATCATCGTTTCGATGCGCGAAAGCGGCACGAACCTGATGATGTTCGGCACTGGAGAATACCGGGCGGGCGACATTTTTCTGCGCATGATTCCTACGGCGGATTTTGCGAGTGGAGACGGCGCGCTTTATTTCGCGGGCCTCACGAACGGCCAGCCGATTTGGAGCAGCGTGGAATCCAACTGCGTGCCTGTAGTGCAAGACAACCCGACCAACGGTCCGCCTTGGCCGAACGACAACGGCTCGGTTGGAAATGTTTCGGTGACCTGCCCGCCTGGACTGGGCCTGTGGCTGATGACCTACGATGGCGGTCGAGCCGAGGAGACGGCAAAAAACCAAACCACGGGCGTCTATTTTTCCTACGCGGCGCAACCGTGGGGTCCGTGGAGCAGACCGCGACTTATTTTCAATAAGTTTCGCGACCACGCCGCGGGCGTTTTCATCCACGACCCCAGCCTTTCCACCAACGACGGACTTGATGGGCCTGTGATTGGAGATAACGATCCAACCACAACGGCCGGTGGCGATTACGCGCCGAATATGATTGAGCGCTTCACCAGCGTCAGCAACAGCACACTTTATATTTATTACACCATGTCCACCTGGAATCCCTACACGGTGGTCAAGATGCGCTCGGCTTTCAACATTGAGCCGGTCATTGATCCCACGACTGTGGTGAGAACTCAACATCATGTCACCTTTTCATGGATTGCGCCGACGAACGAGAGTTATCAGGTGGGTTATTCAAGCAACCTGTTGTCCGGGTGGACAACCCTCACCAACATCATCACCTCAACGGATGGCACCTTTAATTTCACCGACGACGGCACGAACAGCGGAGGGTTGGGCAACACCAAGTTTTACCGGCTGCAAACTGCAAACTGACGTATCCATCGGACGTGCCGGCCGATCTGCTCGGGGAGATGCGCCAGGCGTCTCAGGATTTGGGTTTGTCCATGGCGGAAATCATGCGGCAGAGCATGAAGCTGGGGTTGCCCAAGTTACGCGAGCAGTTGTCTCCCGATCCGCTGAAAAACTTGAAGCCGTTGTCGAGAGCGGAGTCCCGCCGCTGCTACCAGCAACCGAACCGCGAATTCGACGCGCCGGGAAATCACCCCGCCAGCTTGCCTTCCCCGCCCCGGACGCGGATTGAAAGACTGGGACATTTTCAGTTGGCAGGCTCCGTGCTGGCCGGAGCCGCAGCTGGCTTTGAAGCGGCCTGCGGCGGCCGAATGCGACCATCTGAAGAAGCAGGGGAAGTTGGGGTTTGGCGAACTCTTAGTGGACCAATGTGTCCTGTCCGCCCTTCCTATCCGGCGACTTCTGCAACGATCGATCAAGTCCTGGGCGATCTCCCGATCGGTGGCGCAATAAAGAACAAGGCGTGTTCCGGAAGAGGGTTCTCCGGGGGGGAACTTGAATGGGCAGCGTGGCGGGTCGCAACCACGACGACGACGACAAGAGCTCTCAGCCCCGCCACGAGGATCAAAGAGCGGTGGGCCATTTCTATTTGGCCTCTCCCGGCAACGCGGCCAGCGCCTGCGCCGCCTGCTTTGCGTAAACGGACTGCGGGGCCGCGGCCATGGCCGCTTGGAACTCCCGCCGCGCCAGCGCGATGCGTTTTGCACTTCCGTCCTGAATCCCGAGAGCGAGATAGCACCCAGCGTAAGCCTCCATCGACTTCGGGCCCAGCACGGTCATGAGTTCCTGGGCTTCGTGACGCCCTTTTTCCGGTTCCGCGATCCAGAGGTGCGCGCGAGCCAGCTCAACCCAGGCACGGACGCGTTGAGTCGTGTCGGCCGATTCGGAGCGCGCAACCGACGCCAGAAGCGGAATCGACTCGCGCGCGTTCTGTTGGGCGAGCAGGAAGTCCGCGAGTTCCAATTGCGCCGCGGCATCATTTCCGTTTTTGGCCGCCGCATTCTCCAGCAACGCGAGCTTGGCGTCGAGTCCAGGCGCCCGCTGGACGACCTCTGCGATCCTGTCGAGGACAAGCTCCTTGGTGATCGGTCTTTGATCGCGAGTAACGATCAATCCCTTCGGCGTGAGGCACAAAAGCAGGGGCGTGTTGGTGACGTGGAATCGCGCCGACTCCGCGCGGATTCGCGAGATGCTGACATCCAGCAAAACGTGCTCGATGCCGGAGTTTTTGCCTTTGGCCGTCGCAGTTTCGAATACGGCGCGCGCATGGTCGTCAGCCTGGCTGAGGCCCGACTCGGTCACGAGGACGAGGATCGGCAGGCGAAGTTGGGAAGCGCGGGCGAGGTGGGTGTCAAGATCCACGGCGCTGGCAGCCGGCATCAACCCAGGCGCGGCATGATCGGAAGCCGAGCGGCAACCTGCCAGCAAAGCCAGCCCGGCGAGAATGACGGCTCCCGTTCCATTGCGCAAAGCGTTGATCAGGCCTTTCGGAAGGAAAAGGCTGCTCATCACTGGGCGCGCTCGATTTTGAGGTTGGCGAACGCCGAGACACTGTCCGCCTTGGTCCAGAGTCCGACCTGGCCAGGATGGGAAAACGTCCGGTCATCTTTTTCGATGACAACCTTGCCGTCGAAGGCAACCTTGAGGCGTGGCCCCTTGGCCTCGAAACGGAGCGTGTGCCACTCGCCGGCCGCGACCTTGACTGGAGCTTCCTCGATTTTGGATCGTTTGCCTCGGACGGTCTTGAAGAGATCAATATTGTCCTCCAGGGCATTGGCTCGGGCAATGTAGTAGTTTTCCGGATTGTAACGCAGGATAATGCCGCCCGCTTGATCCACCTTGCCGGAAATGGCCTTGTAACTCACCTCGACCGCCACGTCGCGCGCGCGAGTCTTCTCATAAATGCAGAGCGGAAAACGATAGCTGGTGTCATCGGAGCTATCCTGAACGAGAACGCTCTTGCCGTCCGGCGCAGTGGAGTCTTCGCGCACGAGCCAGGAAATTGGACCGCCGCCGCCGGTCAAAGCGGTTGAGAAGCCGGGCGGCAACTGGCCAAGTTCGCTGGAATCGAAGTGGATGGTTTGAGGCTCAAAAGTTTCCTCCCGACTCACCAGCCCCGAGCAACCAGCCAGAAGCGCGCTGACCATGAGCAGCGGTTTCCACGAGAGGCGCGCCTTTGCCGGATTTGGCGCCGAGGAATCTGTGGTGGACAACATTCTCCGACCGGCCGAGAGCATCATTTTCATGTATGCCATCCATTAAAAGATGGGCGTGTTTGAGTCAATCTCAAAGAGCGGCCACGCTGGTCACCGCAACAAGAGGGAAACCACGGATTTCACGGATGGGAAAACCGCCGTTTCTTATCCGAGTCATCGGTGAACTGCTGAAACCGAGCCACCTCGAAACAGTCCAACTCAACGCGCAAAGCCGATCCGACCCTTCGAGCTTTAGCGTGTCCACAGCAAGGAACAGAGCCTTCCCAAGGATTTCAGAGTAAAACCGCATGTCGGCGAGCTCCGCGGCCTTTCTGAATGCCGCCAAGGTTCGGCCTCGCGGTTGGACACGTGAAGAAGCGCGCCTTGTAGATAATGTCCCAATGCGTTCTTCGGGTTTAAGAGACAATACACTAGCCCGACTTGACGGATTCG
>PLIU01000514.1:0-1171 GCA_003140095.1 Verrucomicrobiales bacterium
ACTCCACGGCTGGCCGCTGGCGTCGGCACCTCGCGCCATGTTACGGAACAGGTCTGGAAATAACTTGTGAAGGGCCACGCGGCGTGCGATTTTCAGCAAATCAGGCCGAAAACCCGATGAACGATCAGAATTTAGTCCGTCCAGTCTGCCGCTACCGCAAGGCCGGCGCCTCAATGGGTTTTCGAGGCTGGACGGGCTTTTTTGTGCCAACCGGCCACCGATCCCCGTATGTCTGAAACATCGCCTTCCTCCAAAAAATGAACACTCAGGACTTCATAAAGGCCCTTTGTCAGAAGCATCTGAAAAGGGGCCAGCACCCGATTCCGATTGAGGCCATTTTAACTCTGGACGGCCAGCCGCCTTCCACTGGGCTATTTGCTCCCGAACAGCTAAAGTGTGGTCTGGCGAAGTTTTCACCCATTGATGGAAGCAATCTGGACAACAGTCAATCGCGTCAAGGAGTGCTGATAGTGTCGGGTAGAACTGAGCGGCTGCGGGTAACGAATTTTCGTTGCTGTCAGTCGGCGGCGAAGAAGTCGCCACATTATCACTTCGATTTTGAATTGATTCCATTATGAGCGTCGTTCTTTTAGTCGCGGATTGCCCCCAAGGTATCCAGCACGTAGATAATCTGAAGCGGCTTGCACAAAAGCTGGGGAAGCTGCCCGATGGTGTCGAACAACTCGCCGACAACGTTTGGACAGTAGAGGTCGAAAAAGCCCTAAATTTTCTATTCGTATTTGCAAAAACTGCGGAGGAGGTTGGCCAAAAGTTTCAGGCTTCAAATATTCCTCCCAAGCCGCGCGTTGGGCCTTAACCCAACTATTGTCTTTTAACGCAAATTTAAGCCAATTTGGAATACTGGCATATTGAGAGCAAAGCGCAGCGTGATTCCGTTCGCCGTTCAAAACATCCCGGCGGACAGATTGCGAAATTTCATGCTTACAACGCCCCAAGACTCATTACCAATATCACGGCGTTTTCGGATGAGGGGGGTTTTTGATCCTGTCAAACTATTTCACTCGGTTGAATTTAGGGCTTGACAGGTTTTTGGGGATTGACGGGCAATTTCAAAAATCTGGTGTGTGTAAAAGGCTTGCTCACCACCGGGGGCTAGGCACGCGCGGGGGGTGTGGGTGGGGACCGTGGGGACGGTCTGCCGAAAACCGGG
>PLIU01000514.1:1333-26438 GCA_003140095.1 Verrucomicrobiales bacterium
CAGTTCCCGCACAGAATTCGACTTCCGCACAGTTACCGCACAGCAGCACAATCCCGCACAAGTTTTTCTGCCAAACGTTGCCCAAAGATGCAAAATAACCATTGACATACGAGGGAGAAGCACGTATAAGCATTAGCAGGACACCGCACAGAAAGGCAATTATGAGCAATGACAAAAACAGTCAAGAAGCAGGTTCAAGTCCTGCTAAGCGCACCAATTTTCCCGCGCGCTTCCGTAGCGGCGTACTTTTGAGGTCCGTCATTTTCCACCGTCGTTCATCGAGTTTTGCGCTCGTGAATTGGTGCTGCTGGCTGGATTCATGTTTTCCTCCGGGATGCCGATAAGTGAACGGGCCTCGGCAATCATGGCTGAATGAAAAATGGCATTGCTGACAAGCCGAACAACATGGACGTTGAGACGAACGAGCGAGTCATGGTCACATTTGAACGAGGAATTTGGATTGTTGGCGCCTTGGTGCGCCGACTCAAAGGAACTGGCATTTCATTCCCATGAACTCCCCTAAACCAACCAAAGACTTCCGGGACGCCGTGACGCAAAAGATCCATCAAGAGCGTCTGCGCGTTCTCAATCCAGCCAAACGTTACTTGGATGGCGTTACGAGTCTGCCTCCCGCCCCGATGCTCGTGACCGAATTGCTGACTCTTTTCCAGGACCCCGACCGCGATGTGGACCAGGTTGTGCAACTGATCAGTTACGAGCCTTCCTTGACAGCCCAGATTCTTCGGACCTGCAAGAACGTTTGTTTCGCTGGCGAGCAGCCGCCCGGGGACATCTTCGAGGCCGTTTCCAGAGTGGGGTTCTACCAGGTTTATTGTCTGGTGGTGTCCCACTTTGGCGCCAAGACAAAATCCATGGAGGGAGCGGACAAAGGCGTGAACGTGGATGAGTTATGGCGTCATTCCGTGGCCGTCGCCGTGGCGGCTTCGGTGGTGGCGGAGGAGGCCGGGCAGACCAAGGCGGTGGCTTTCACGGCCGGGTTGCTGCATGACATCGGCAAGCTGGTCTTTGCTTCGGCTGAACGAGAGTCTTACGCCAAATTAATCCAAAAGGCAAAAGACCAAGGCGTGTTGTTGAGCGCATTGGAACGTTCCGCTTTGGTCATTGACCATGCCGAGTTGGGCGGTGAATTGATGCAGCGCTGGGAATTGCCGCCGGATATCGTCGCCACCGTTCGTTACCACCACCAACTTGAGGCCGCGCCGCCATTTGAGAAACTGACCGCAGCCGTGCAGGTCGGAGACATGATCGCGCATCAACTTTTCGCCGAGGATTTGGCCAACACCGACTGTTTGACACCCTCGACCGCCGCGTTGGACATTCTCCGACTCAGCCCCGACGACCTCCCCGGCCTTCTCGCCAAAACACAAGCCGAGATGGAAAAGGTCAAAGGAATGCTGGAGATCTAGTCTTTGAATTGACTCCATGAGAGGCAGTCGCGCCAGCCCATCATCCCTTCCGGTGGTAATGAACGGCAACTAGCTAGGCGCCGATCCAGTTCAATGACCGAATAACCCCAGGGCAAGTATCGATCTGATCCCTTGCGTTCGGGATGTTCGACTCGCCAGGCAAGGACCTCCCACCCATCCCCGGCTGGCAAAACCTCCCATTCGGCCCGGCCGGCCCAATCTTCCTTTTGCTCCAACAACCGCTTTGCCACCGCGATCTGGTCGCGATAGCGGCCCTGCGGGTCCTCGGGTTGGTCCATGCGGCCACTCTTCCCGCCGCATCCGCAGAGCAACGAGAGAAACAGAGCGACAATCCAGCATCTGGCCATTCCCGTTATATCGGCATGACGCGCCACTCGGCTTGAGCCGGAAAGAACGAGAAGAATCTCGTAACATGGAATTCATTTCAATTGCTGTTCGAGCCAGGGAGCGACTTTCTCCACCCAGCGCGCGGCGTGTTCGCGCAGACCAGGTCCGCTGAAGTGTACCCCTTTGCCGCCTGCCTCACGCAGGCCGCCTTTGAGCGCGTCCGTGTCAGGGCCTTCCAGTGCGAGGCCGTCCTTCCAGAGCGCGGCCTGCGCGGCGCGAATTTCAGGCGAAGACTCATCGCCGGGCACGTGATAACTTACTTGCGCGACAAACCACGGCGCGTCCCAGCCAATCGCGCGGCGCGACTCACGGATGACGTCCTCAAGATAGTCCCGGTAGAGACTGCCCGGCAGCGTGCGCGTCGAGTCGCGCTGGTTGGCATCACTCTCGCCCTGATGCCACAGCACGGCCCGGAAGCCCCGCGAACCGAGTTGTTTGATGCGTCCGGTGAACATCTCAAAGGCCTCGCCTTTGCTCTCCCAGGTCCCATCGGGCAGCTTGGCCACCCGGCTCTCGATGGTCGGGGGATTCGGAAAGGTGATTCCCTTGGGCAGCCACTCGCGCACACTGGTCGCGCCGATGCCGCAGGCGATGAAGCCAACCGGCACGTTGAACCGCTCCGCAATCGCATCGCCGAAGGGTGGCAGGAAACTGCCGCCCCCGCCGCTGGCGCCCGGCTGCGGATCGTCCGCAAGCTGCCAGCCGCCGCCATTGCAGCTCGCGACGCGGCCTGTTTTCGTCCTCTGCCTTTCCTCGCCGTGATTGGCCGAATTCGACTGGCCGGCGACCACGAAGACTTCGCCCACGCCCACATGTTCCACGGAACTTTCCGCCAGCACTTGGCCGCCGCTCGAAACCCGCACCTCAACGCGATACCAGCCTCCGGCAGGCGCATCCAGCTCGGCAGAAAACTTCGCGCCGGCGAAGATGGCCGGGAGCTTTCTCCACTCCCCGGCGCTGTCCTCCGCAACAACGCGCGCTTCGAGCGAAGTCGACTCCGTAATGGGGCCCGTGAACTCGCCGCTGATGGCGATGGCACCCTTGTCTTTAGATGCCCGCTGGCAGACTTGATAATCCTGCGGCGAGGCCAGCGTCAGCGCAGTGCCATGAACCGCGGCCAGCGGGGAGGCATCTTCTGTTTTGGCCGATGGCCAATCCGCGACCTTGCCGGGCGCGAAATGCAGAGTCCATTTCACGTCACGGCTTACGGGGGACTTGATCACGGCACGAACCAAGCCGTTGGCGCCGGTAGCGGTGATGGTTACGCCTGCGGCCGTATCGCCGGCCGAGACTTCAGCTTTGACCAGCGACCAGCCCGCCGTGGGCGCACGGGCGACGACGCGCAACTCATAAACATCCTCTGCCACCAACGCGCTGGTTCCCGCCAAGATCTTGGCCGTCGCGTTCCAGACTTCCTTTTTCACTTCGAGAATTCCCTGGGAGACATGGCGCGAGGTGCTTATCAGGAAGGGGCGCGGCAAGAGCGGATGCACCGCGAGAATGCGGCAGGCGGCGCCGGGGACGTTTAGTTCAAGTGTCCCCTTGAACGGTTTTAGAAACTCTCCGTTCCAAAAATCGAAAGCAATGTATTCGTCGGCCTGGGGCAGTCCCAAGCCGGAAATCGGCAGGGACAGATTCTCGGCCTGGTTGGTCCAATTGAAGAAGGCGAGCACATCGCGGCGCTGATGGTCTGGCCGCTGATCGGTGACCAGCCATTGCTGCGGCGGCCAGGTATTGGTATTGAACAGATCGATGGGCCGTGCCGTCACCCCGTGGCCGGGGATGCAACGGCGAATGATATCAAGGCGTTCCGCCGGCAGGGCTGGCAGCCAGTCGCTCAACGAAATCATCTGTCCGGAAATGGCGTTCCACGAAGCGATGCAGCGCGCGCTGTCCAAGGGGATGCTGGCGCGCACATAGATGGGGTCCGGATCGCTCCACCAGATGCGGCCGTTGAGATGATAATTGCGCGAACCGAAATCGGGCGAGGTTCTTTTCCATGACCGCCAGTTCCCGCCGTTGTCAGGCCCCATGCGCATGGCGTCCACCAGACCAAAGACGCCCGCGTAGGAGCGCATATTCTGCGGCGCGCAGCATCCGAGAAGGAACGTGTGCGATCCCGCCGCCTTGCGGATCAGACGCAGGCCGTCGCGAAAAACTTCGATGTTGGCCTTGGTTGGGTCGTGGAAAACAGCATCACCGAAGTTGTCCTCTTTCCATGAATCGTTGACATATTGGGGTTGGACACCGGCGCCGGTTGAGAGGCCGTCGAGTTTCAGATAGCGGTAGCCCCAATCGTGGACCGCCTGTTTGATCTCGCCCTTGACGAAATCCCGGGCATCGGATTGCGTCATGTCCAAGGCCGTGCCGCCCCAGGCCGTGTCGAACGGTTTGCCGTCCGCCTTCTTCACGAACCAATCCTGATGCGGCGCGAAGAAGGTATCGTTCCAACTCCCGCCGAAGGGCAATATCCACAGGCCCGCGGTGAAGCCGTCGGCCTTGAGGGCGTCGGCCGTGGGTTTCATGCCGTTGGGATACGGACCGTTGGGATCGTAGGCGCTGAAGTTTTTCCGCGGGCCGTTGCCCTTGGGATCACCCATCTGCCAGCCGTCGTCGATCTGAATGCAAGACAACCCGTAGGGCTTGAGCGCCTTGGCGGCGAAGGTGCTGAGTTCGGCCAGGGCCTTGGCGTCGCTGGCGCGGCCATGGACATTGTCATACCATGTGCAGTAAATGATGGGCATGGGCGGCAGCTTGATGGCCATGTGTCTGGCCACTGCATCGGCCCACGCTTCCAGACCCAGCCGCGCATCGGCGAACCAACCGATCATGAAGGTTTCGCTTGCCACGGCCTTACCTGGTTCGATGCGCAGGCAACCATACTCCAGGCGCGCCTCCAGGTTCAGCTTCTCGCCGTCGAGCTTGGTGAAAACCACGCCGCTGCCCCGTTCGTAGGTCAGCCAGCCTCCCACCACACCGGCGCGGGTGGCGGGATCCGCCACTGCCATCCAGGCATAACTGCCGCCGGTTTGCGCCAAAGGCTTAAGACCGCCGGTGCCAAGGGCCACCAACTGGTCGGCGGGCTTGCCCAATTCCAGAACCGCATTCATCAGCGGCACCTTGTTCAAAACCGTGGCCACCGTTCCGTCGTTTACGAGGATGGAACGTAGCAGGACGAAGGGCAGGCCGGGGAAAATCTCGAACGATTCGCCCGAGCCATTCGCCGCCGTGACTTTGATGGCCCGGCCCGCGCCGAAGACGGCATCTTTGACCGCGACGACCTTAACCGCGCCCTCGTAGCGCAACGCGCCGCTGGCGAAGGGCGTATCCCGTCCCTGAGCCTGCATGGCGTACCGGCCTTGGTCAATGGTCACGCTGATCAGGTCGTTGCGGATGGTTTCAGCTTGTGTATTTGCCACGAATGCAACCATCGTCAAAATGACCGGCCATGGAACTCTTGCCTGTCTCATCGTCCCCTCTTTTTTCTGTCGCATAATTGCTTGTCTTGTTTTTCTTATTATTGGTCCTGGATCTGGAGATGGTCGTCCAAAGTTATCGCCTGCCCAGGAGAAATCGTAAGCGGAATGGCCAGGTCACCGTAGCGCACCTTCGCCACCGAACCCGAACGGTTATGGATCGTGGCTGTGGTCAATCTTCCGTTCCTCCACTCCTGATCAACCTCGAAACCGCCACGCGCGCGGAGGCCGTTGATGGCGCCATCGGGCCACGCTTTAGGCAAGGCCGGGAGCAGATCGATCTCTCCGGCGTGCGATTGCAAGAGCATTTCGGCCAGCCCAGCGGCGCCGGAGGTGTTCCCGTCCAAGACGAAGATATTCTGGGCCGCCCCGGCAATGCCGCCACGAGAGAAGGTCAGCAAGTCCGCGTCGGTGTCCGCGGCCAGCAGATGGACCAGGTTCTGATGGGCCAGCTCGCCGTTGCCGAGCCGGGCATAATAACAGACGGAATTGCCGGCGCTCCACTCGACGTCTTCCCAGCCCGGATGCTGCATGCGCAGTTGCAGGGATTTGTCCACGGCCCGCGCCAATTCCGGGGTGCCGTGGGGAGTGATCTGCGCCAGCGGAAACAAACCCACCAAGTGGCTGGTGTGGCGATGTTCGGTTTCGCCTCCGTCGTCCCAATGGAACCACTCCTGCAATTGGCCGTTGCGGCCGATTTTGTAAGGCGGCAGCTTCGCGCGCGCGGCCTGGAGCCGGGCGCGGAAATCGGCGTCCACGTTTAGCGTCCGGCTGGCCTCGATGCACTCGCTGAACAACTCATAGACCAAGGCCCGGTCATGCGTCGGTCCGGGTCCATTTTCGCCGCCGCGCTCGGGAGAGACGGAGGGACCGGTCATCAGGCAGCCGGTGGCAGGATCGAGATATAGGTAGTCCAGGAAAAATTCGGCCGCGCCCTTGAGCACGGGGTAAGCCTGCTTGGCCAAAAAGTCGCGATTGTTTGTGAACAGGTAATGTTCCCACAGATGGGTGGAAATCCAGACGCCTCCCGTCACGTGCAAACCCCAGCCCTCACCCCAGCCGGGCGCGGTGTAGCCCCAAGCATCTGTGAATACATGGCACACCCAGCCGTGGTCGATGCCGTAAATCTTGCGGGCGGTGCGCATGCCGGGCGCCTGCAACGACTCGATGAAGCGGAAGGGCGGCTGGCCGCATTCGCTGAGGTTGGCCACCTCGGTCAGCCAATAGTTCTGTTCGGTGTTGATGTCCAGGTGATAATCGCAGGTCCAGCCCATGTCGGCGGCCAGGCCATCGTTCCAGATGCCTTGCAGGTTCATCGCCAGCGGCGAATCCTCCCGCGAGCCGGCGATGGTCAGATAGCGGCCATACTGAAAGAACAGGGCGGCGAGTTGCGGATCAGCCTGTCCCTTTCCGAGCGCCGCCCGGCGGACATTCGTCGGTTTGGCAGCCATCTCCGCACCGCCCAAGTCGATGGTCACGCGGCGAAAGAGCCGTTGGTAGTCGGCCACGTGCCTTTCGTGCAATGCCGTCCAGTTCCTCCCTTGCGCGGCGGCGATCTGGCCGCCGCACAAAGCGGCCGGATTGCGTCCTTGGAAATCCGTGTTCAAAGCGATGAGCACGGTCACGGCGTCGGCTCCGGCCACGCGCAGCGCATTTGTCTCCGCGGTGACGGTGCCGCCTTCCGGGAGCACGCGGAAAAGCCCTTGGAAGGACACGCCGCTTTTGTTGTCGCTGTGTGCCTGCTCGAAGGCGTGGCCGCTCACCGCCAGCGTATCCTGGCCCCTAACCTCCGCCGAGCAAGGGAACCGACCGCCATTGTATTGCAGCGAGAAAACGATGGCCCCCGGCCGGTTGGCGCTCAGACGCAGCGCGATGATCCCATCCGGATGGCTGGCCAGAACTTCGCGACGGAAGCGCACGCCGTTGGCGGTGAACGTCACCCGCGCCACGGCCTGATCAAGGTCCAGTTCCCGGCGGTAATCGCGGATCTCGCCCTCGGTCCCGCTTTGCGTCAACCATAAATCTCCGGCGGGCAGGCTTGTGCCGTAGTTAAGTTTGCGGCCCAATAATTTATCGATGAGCGGCGCCGACTCGCCATACTTGCCTGCTTTGAACAACCTCCGGATTTGGGTGAAAGTCTCCAGCGCATCAGGGTTTTCATGATCTTCGCTGGGGGCGCCGGACCAGAAAGTGTCTTCGTTCAGCGCCAGGCGTTCTTCGCTTGCGCCGCCGAATACCATCGCGCCAAGCCTTCCATTGCCAATCGGCAAAGCCTCCAACCAACGCTTGGCGGGTTGGAGATACCAAAGCGCAAAAGGCGCGCCTGCAGGCGGTGCAGTCTCGGCAACCGCACTTGCTCCAAAGGTCGGCATCATCACGATCAACGGCCATAGGACCATTGGCAGCTTCATCAGCCCCTCATTTTTCTGTTTCACTATCGGAACCCTATCAAACTCTCTATCAAAAACACTCTTCAATTCCAGAGCTTTACTCCCACCTCGGTCCAACTAAGTTAAAACCCGATGACATCTGGATTCCTCAAATCACTTTTGCTGGCTGGGCTTGGCGCCTTGGCATTGATTTGTCCCGCCCAGACCCAGCCTCTGCCCGGAACTGCGGCGCTGGAGATGGAAGGCGACATAGCTTCGAACCTCGTGGCGGGAGCCGACCGGTTCCTGCTGCGCAAACTTGATGAATCGGCGGCGGGACGCGTGCAGTTTTGGCACCGGAATTTTTCCTCGGCGCGGGCTTACGAGCAGTCCCTCGCCACGAACCGCGAGCGACTGGCGCACATCCTGGGCGTGCGCGATGAGCGGGCAGGGCACGTCGATATGGAGTTAATCGCCACGACCACACAACGGGGACCGCTGGCCCGGGGACAAGGCTATGAGGTGTTCGCGGTGCGCTGGCCGGCCTTCGGCGACGTTTATGGCGAAGGATTGCTGCTCTCGCCGATGGGACGCGCGCCGGTCGCAAACATAGTCGCCATCCCCGACGCCGCCCAAACGCCCGAGCAGCTTGTTGGATTAACCAACGGCATCGCCCCGGAATGCCAATTCGCCCGGCGTCTGGCCGAGAGCGGATGCCAGGTGGTGGTTCCGACATTGATCAGCCGCCGCATGGACCATCTGCAATCGCTTTCCGATCGCGAATTCATCTATCGCCCGGCCTATGAACTAGGCCGACATCCGATCGGCTACGAAATTCAAAAAGCGCTCTCAGCGGTTGACTGGATGGCGGCTCAAGGTTCGAACGCCGCCGCCAAAATCGGAGTGATCGGATGGGGCGAGGGCGGCTTGCTGGCATTTTACGCAGCCGCGCTGGACAGCCGGATCACCGCAGCCTGCGTGAGCGGTTTTTTTGATGACCGGAGCAAAGTGTGGAAACAACCGGTGGATCGCAACGTCTTTGGCCTCCTGCAGCAATTCGGGGACGCGGAGGTGGCAGCCATGATTGCCCCTCGCAGCTTGATCATCGAAGCCGCCCGCGGTTCCGAAGTGACGCTGTCGGCCAAGAATGGCGCGCCAGGAAGCCTGGAGTCACCAAGGTTGGAGGATGTGCGTTCGGAATATGAGCGTGCCGGCGCGCTAGTGGAGGGACTTAGTCCCAAACCGCGGTTAGAGCTGGTCGTCAGCGACAATGGAACCGGGCCATTTGGAAGTGAAGGCGCCTTGACTGATTTCTTGGCCGCGCTGGCGGGCGATGCTCATTTGGCGTCGCAAGGGCCGCCGCCTGGGCAACTGGAACCGGGCGCGGACGCGGTGGCTCGCCAAGCCCGGCAGTTGCACGAACTCGACCGCCACAGCCAGCGGCTCCTGACCGAGAGCCAATACACGCGCCAGAAATTCATGAACAAACTGGACTCTTCATCACCACAGAAGTTCCAGCAGAGTGCGGAAGGCTATCGCGATTTCTTTTACCGCGAGGTGATCGGGCGTTTCGATGATTCCCTGCTGCCGGCTCATCCGCGTTCGCGAAAGACATACGATAAGCCCACCTGGACCGGCTATGAGGTCGTGCTCGATGTCTTCCAAGACCTGATCGCTTACGGAATTCTTTTGGTGCCCAAGGACATCAAGCCCGGTGAGCGACGGCCGGTGGTGGTTTGCCAACACGGTCTGGAGGGCCGCCCGCAGGACACGGTGACGGGCGACAGCCAGTACTATCACGACTTCGCGGCGAAATTGTGCGAGCAAGGCTTCGTCACCTTCGCGCCGCAAAATTTATATATTTTCGGAGACCGATTCCGCACGCTGCAACGCAAAGCCAATCCTCTGGGCAAAACTTTGTACTCGCTTATCGTGCCGCAGCACCAGCAAATCACAGACTGGCTCAAAACCCAGCCGTTCGTTGATCCATCGCGGATTGCCTTCTACGGGCTGAGCTACGGAGGCAAGACGGCGATGCGCGTGCCGCCGCTGGTGACGAATTATTGCATGTCCATCTGTTCAGGTGATTTCAACGAGTGGGTGTGGAAGAACGCGTCCACCCGCAGCCCTTACAGTTATGTCTGGGGCGGTGAATATGAAATTTTTGAGTTCGACCTCGGCAGCACTTTCAACTACGCCGAGATGGCCGCGTTGATCGCCCCGCGACCGTTTATGGTGGAACGGGGACACTTTGACGGCGTGGCCCCGGACGAAACCGTGGCCTACGAATTCGCCAAAGTCCGCAACCTATATGAGGCGCGGCTGGGGCTGCGCGACAAATGCGTCATCGAGTGGTTCACCGGGCCGCATACGATCAACGGCCAGGGAACGTTCGGCTTTCTGCACCGGAATTTGAATTGGCCTGCGCCGTAGCGATTGGCTGATCCCATGTTTGGGCGCATCTCCCATTCATTCGCCAATTTTAAGATGCGAACCGCAGATTGCGATTAATTATCGAAAGTCATGCTGCTATGTATGATTCCAGGAGCCCAACGCTCTTTAACGACAAGAGCGTCATGCTGGTGATTGTTTTTTTGATTATGGCGTTTTTTGTTTCCCCTCTGTCGCCATTGAACCGGCGCACTCAAGGCCGAGTCACTGCATTTTATCTGCCAGCAATTTTGATCTGGTGGTATTTGTTCCAGGTTCGGGTCATGTCGCTTAACTCCAGGTCTCCATTACTACCTCAGCCAACGTAGCTATTTTCCCTGGATGATGAATTCAGGAATTTGTTTTGCTTTCGGTTTCGCCTTTTCCATCCGGCTATGGCGCTTATCGGGCGAATGGCCTCGTGTCGTTGGAGTAGTGTTTGCGGTATTGTTCTTGATTCTCGCTCTTTTTAGAGGATGCGGACCAGCGGTGCAGGAAACTGCCGTTCAATTGGAAATGGCAGATCTGCTGCATTGGTTTCGGAACAATTCCCCGATGATGGTAGAGCAAGTCCACATCGAGATGTGCTAAATCAGACGGATACGTTCCAACGCTTTCATCCAAACGATGCTCCCAGCAGACGGTTCAACTGTCCCACTGCATACAGGGGCAACGAAAGCAGTTGCACGGTCGTTCCCTCTTCTCCCGGCAACTTGACCTGCTCCAGAGCCGGGGAGCCGGTATGAAACCGCACCGCTCGCTTTCGCCGTTTTTCCCGCAGAAACTGAAAAGTCGAGCGGAGGGTGCCTGTTTTTCCTGTCTTCACTTCCACCGGCAGAATCTCCTGGTTCCGACTGATGACAAAATCCACTTCGGCATTGGCGTTGCAGGCCTCCCGCGCCCAATAAAACAATTCCAGGTCCACCGTCACGACCGAGCCGAAATGCTCCGCTCCCCGATGCTCCACCAAATAGGTCTTGCCGACCTGGCGTGCGCCGCGCAAGACCAATGGCTTGCGGCCGGGTCGGTCGCGCCATTCTGACAAGGATAATTCCGCGATTCTCTTCAAATTGGGTTGGATTTAAGCGCATTTTCAGCTAAAAGACAATTGGATTTCATCATGTGATGTGCAAATTACAGTTCACTGCAATTTAAGCCAGCGGACGCATGCAACCAGTTTCCAGTCACGTCCCCGGCACGCCTTCTGGAGCGAACAGCACTCCTTCGCCGTGAAAATCGCACCCCAAAGTCTCCAAATTTGGACGCTACCAAGAGCTTGTCATGTGCGAGCCACAGTCGTATGAAATTGAACCTCATGAATCTCCGCAAACGATCGTCTACCAGAATTTGCCTGGCGCTGATGGCAGCGCAGTTGTCATCCGCGCCGTTGTCCGCCGAACCGGCGCAGCGCGTTAGCGGGGAGAATAATCCGCGGACAGAAGTGGAGTTGATCGAACTTACGCTCCAGCGCCGCGATCCGAACACGGGCGAGATCATCCTGACTAAAGAAAAAATCGATCCCCACAAGGTGGGAATCGTGGTGGTGGATATGTGGAATTTTCATTGGTGCAAAACCTCGGCCGCACGGGTGGCGGCGCTGGTGCCTCGCATGAGCCGCGCGGTGGAGGCAGCGCACAGCATGGGCATGACCATTTTTTGGTGTCCCTCGGATGTGGCCGATAACTATGCCGGAACCATCCAATATCAGGCTGCCGTGTCGGTGCCCCGTCATACGCCCCCGCCCATGAAGGATTTGGTCTGCCCGGCCGCGCCGGACGGCGGTGGTTGCACGTGCGGTGGAGATCGATGCCATGTCAATTACGGTTGGGATGCGATGAATCCCGGTATGCACATGCATGACGATGATTTCATGCCCAACGACGTGGAAACTCTTTACTCTTTGTGCGTGGAGCACGGCATAACCTATCTGATCTATTTGGGGGTTCACACGCAGGTGTGTCTGTTGGGAAAATCCATTGGCTTGAAAAATATGACGCAGCTTGGCTTCCATTGCATTCTGGCGCGTGATTTGACCGATGCGCACGGCCTCTACGAACCGGAGAAAGGCATCACCCCCGATCAGTTCACCGCAGGGGTGGTGGCGCACTTTGAAAAGTATCTTGCGCCCACGATCAACATGGTGGACGAGTTGATAAAGGCCGGCAAATGGGATCCCGCGCTGGTGGTTGATCCGGTCCGAGTGACGCCGTGGGGCACGCTGGAGCGGCCGCATCTTTTTGAAAATCCCATCACCATCACTCTGACCACTCCCTGGGAACCTCGCGCGGAGATTTATTATACGCTGGATGGCTCGGAACCGAGCACGAATTCGTTGCATTACAACGCCCCGTTCAAGACCAGCGACACCACGCGACTGCGGGCTGTCGCTTATGAGCGGGGCCGGGAGGTTTGCCTGCCCTCGGAAGCGTTTTTTGCGCATTTGCCAGCCATGCCACCGCAGCCGGAAGTGGCCATCTCCGACCTGACTCCGTTGCGGGCCATCGGGCCGGGGCATGGTCCATCTTCGGCAGAACACCGGTTCTCGCCCGGGGTGAATCCTCCGGTGAAGGACCTTTCCAATCGCAAGACGCCCTTGCAAGTGCGGGGTAAGATTTATGCCAAAGGCATGGGTGTCCAGGCTACCGACCTGCTCGTATATGAACTGAAGCCGGAGTACGACCGTTTCGTGGCGCTGGCGGGAGATGACGAGCAAATCCTGTCCATCAACAACGGTTCCAATCTGGCCCGGTATCCGAGCGTGATTTTTAAAATATTTATTGACGGCAAGCTCATGGCGGAAAGCCCCATGATGCGCATGTCGGAGGGGCCGTGGCGCTTTGACGTGAAGATTCCCGAACACAGCCAGCGCATCAGTCTGGTGGCGGACGACGGCGGAAATGGCAACAAAGAGGATCTGGCGGACTGGGTTGAGGCCGGTTTCGTCAATCGCAAATCAGCATCTCGATGAATCGAGCGACCGCGCCAACCGCACTGACAGGGCCAAGCCGAAATGGGGTGAAAACGCCGGTTTGAATTGTTGACTTCTTCCTGCTCCGTCTTCCTCCCCGCGTTCCACTAAAATCTCTTCAAATTATGCATACGAAGATTTTCGTTAACATTACGATTCTTTTCGTGGATAGTGAGGGCCGAAACAAAAATAATTATGGCAAAACACAAGATGCCCAAGCCCACCGAGGGCGAACTGGCCATTCTCAGCGTCCTCTGGCGGCGCGGCCCGCGCACGGTGCGGGAAATTTATTCCGAGTTCAATGAGACGCGGGAGACAGGCTATACCACCGTTTTAAAAATGCTGCAAATCATGGCGGAAAAAGGGCTGGTGATGAGGGATGAAACCCAAAAGTGCCACGTTTACCAGGCAGCGCTGGCGCAGAGTGATGCGCAACGCTGGTTCCTGGGCGACCTGATGGACCGGGTGTTCAACGGCTCGGCGCACCGCCTGGTGCTGCAAGCACTTTCAACCAAGAAAGCATCGGCGGTTGAGCTGGCCGAAATTCGCAAGTTGATTGATGAAATTGAGAAAGGCGGCAAATGAATGAATTCATTCAATGGTACGGTCACCCCGTCATTCACCGGGTGGGTTGGACGTTGTTGCATTTTCTTTGGCAGGGGGCGGTAGTCGCCGGCCTGTTTGCAATCGTGCAAACAGGCCAGATCAAGCTATCAAGCAACGCGCGTTATTGGATCGGTTGCATGGCGCTGCTGCTTATGTTTGTGGTTCCCGTGATCACGTTCGTCTCTTTGGGAGCGGAGCGGTCGATTCCAGCGGCCCTTTCGGCGACGGGAGCACGGTCAGACCCGGCCAACCCGCGCCCGCTTTCCAAAACCGCCGGAGCATTGGTTAATGATGTCCCTGATGGGCAACCCCATGCCCAGGAAGGAATGAATTCTCAACTCCCCAAGAAGATCGCCTCCGTGACGGTGGCGGCCTCTGCGCTGAATTCCGAAGTGTTGATCCGCAGCCTTGTTTTTGCGTGGTTGCTGGGAGTTTCGGCGCTTACCCTCCGGCTGTTGTGCAGCTCGCTGCGTGTCGCACGCATGAAACGCCGGCGTAGCGAGCCTCTCGACGCGCCGTGGATGGCGCGACTTGGCCGTCTCAAGACCGCGCTGCAAATCAGTCGGCCCGTTCGGCTGGTCAAGTCCGCCTTGGTGGAAGTGCCGTCCGTGGTTGGTTGGCTGCGGCCGGTCATTCTTTTGCCGGCGGCCACTTTGGCGGGCCTGACGCCTGCGCAATTGGAGTCCATACTCGTCCACGAACTGGCGCATGTCCGCCGCCACGATTACGTGGTCAACCTATTGCAAAATGCCTTGGAGACGCTCCTTTTCTATCATCCTGCGGTGTGGTGGGTTTCCAATTGTGTGCGGGCGGAGCGGGAGATTTGCTGTGACGAAATCGCGGTCCAGCTATGCGGTGATCGCTTGGTCTATGCGAAAGCATTGACCATGCTGGAGGAACTTCGTGTCAGGCGTCCGACGCTGGCGCTGGGCGCGGATGGGGGTTCTTTGCTTGAGCGAATCCGCCGCCTCTCCGGCGCGCCGGCGGGCGGGAGCTTCCCGAACCGGCGGCGGACTGGTGGCGTGTTGGTGGCGGCGTTGGTCTCGATAATTTTCATTTTCCTCCTGCACCAGCCGTCCACCAACGCGAAAGCCCAGGCAACGCCGCAAGCCGCGACAAAGCAAACAAACGCGGCCGCTGGAACATTTAATTCCTCCAAGCCAGCCGCAAATCCATCAGGGCTTTCGCTGGTGATTCGCTGCACGAATGAGGTCTTGAAAGTGGGCGACGAAATTCCCATCGAATTCATTATCAGCAATCACGGAACGGAGGATTACACCTATGGTAGAACGTCCTTTGGGGACCGGTTTGCTGAGTTTGAGCTTCTCGCCAAAACGACCTCTGGCGTGAGTCTCCCTCGTCCTCCTTTTTCAATCCATCGAGTATTTAGTGGTCCATTTTCTATTCTGCATCCTGGCGAGTCCATCTCCAAGATCATCCCATTGAATTATTGGGCAGCGATTAAAGAGCCTGGACGGTATGAAGTCACGGGTACTTATCATCTTGAAGCCAACTCTTCCGATGCGGATGTGGCAGGGGTCGTCGCCGATCCGATCAGCATTACTGTGCAACCACGCCCGCAGGAGGCTTTGCATGATTACATCAAGAGTTTGAGCAATCAGGTTGCCGTCTTGCTGGACCATCCGGCATTCCCACCCGATCCATTGCCAGGATTGTTGGTGAAGCTGATGGACACGTGCAGTCCTGAAATTGTCCCGATTCTGCTAAGGACCATGTATGAATCCGGCAGCGATGGTTATTGGGAACGCGAAGCGCTTTTGTATTATGTTCCGCACACGGAAGAAACTCAAAAGGCCATCCTCGAGGCGGTTGCCCTACATGGTTTGAACGAGAACATGGTAAAATTGCTTTATTATGAACATTATGAAAAAAACTTCGATCGTGAGGAGATGAAGCCGATTATTGAACGGGCACTGGCGGCGGACAACATTGGCCAATGGATTTACGGCGCAAATTTGGCGGCCTATTCCTTCTACGACGATACCTTTGCTGAGCGACTCATCGCCATCGCCGGAGGCGCCAAAATTCAGGACAACGTCAGGGCTGCCGCCAGCTTGGCGTTAGCGTTGCATCCCACGGACGCGGGCGTGAAGATGCTCAAGACGCTGCTCAACGATCCTGACCCGGAAATTTGGGCGCCGCTTGCCAGTGCCATTTGGAATGGCTTCAGCATTAGGATCAAGGACCCGACGGGAAGGCATTTGCAACCGGGAGATATTAACGCCACGGACGTGAGACCGCTCGTTGAGAGGCTGCTAGCATCGAGCAAAAGCGGCAACCAGAGGGCGGGGCTAGACCTCGCGGACCTGTTCGGTGATGATCTATTGACTCCGAAGTTGGTGGCGCTGGCAACAAAACCCGACTTCAGATTAAGGGACACCGCGATCAAAGCGCTGGCGTTTAATCGCACGGACGATGCGGTGAAGACGCTCAAGGCGCTTCTCAATGGCCCCGACCCGAAAATCTCCAAAATGGCCGAGTCGGCCATACGCGATGCCTACACCTCGCGCGGCGTCGCGCAGGGAAGGCCTTTGCGGGCGGATGATTTTGACCCCAAATTCCAGCAGCCCGAAGTGACGCCGGCAAAATAGACGGCCTGTGAATCAAATCCGCACCCGGGCCGTCTCCTTATCCACGGGTTGGAGAACGGCCATCCGAACCATCCAGCCTACATTTTCACACCGATCGTGCCACGGGCGAGGGCAGGGAACGGTTAATTTCGGGCAACCGGTAGCCGAACCCCGGCCCGCCAATGCTGGACAAGTCCACCTGCCCGTGGCGGCGCTGGTAAATTCCCGGGTGGATTTGCGCCTCGGGTCTTGAGGCTTCGGGATAAAATTGCATGCAGTTGGTTTCAACGCCCATCAACGTGTCCAGATGGGCAGCCAGCAGAAGGTGCGGGATTTGGGCGAGCATCGGATTGGTGAGGTCCTGCACCATGAGCGAGAGGCCGTGAGCCTTGCCCCAACAGGCGCTGAGCAGGGCGCCGGTCAGTGTCTTGCAGGTTTTCAAGGCCACACCCGTCCAGCCTAACTCGCGGCCCAATCGCACGCACTGCCAATTATGCGCGCTCTCGTCCAAAAATAGTTTCTTGCGGGCGGAAACGCCATGCACATCAATGCGGTGGTTCTCCAGTTCGTAAGGAAAAGGCTGTTCCACATAAAGAATTTGCCCGTAAATGGGCGGGTGTTCCTGTTGGAGGCGGTCCAGAATTTCAACGACGTACTCCGGCGCTTGGACCGTGCAATTAAAATCCGCGCTCAACCACTCCACGCCGTTCGCCAGGCCAATCCGTCCCACCTTTACCAATCGCTCATAATCCCAAGCCGAGTCTGTGCCCCTCAATTTGATCTTCAAACATTTCAACTCGTCTGCTTTTATCCAATCCTGGAGCAACAGAGGATAACCGTCGTCGGGGCTGTGGCTCGTCAACTCGAAATATTCCAGCGGATCAAGTCCTCCCACCAGATGCCAGGTCGTCAGGCGGTCACGCCGTCGAGGCAGCAAGAAGTCCTGGGGATATTTGCCCGCGAAGGAGACATCCGGGCCAGCCGGCGTGAGAAAGCTGGCAAGATCCCGGCTCATGAATCTGGCATTATAAGTCTCGAACACGGGACATTGGTGGATTTGTCCGTAGGCATCATGCAAAGCCAAATCGAAGGAGGAATAGCAGACCAAGGCTGCCAGCCAGGGCATCGGCTCGCGGCCGGGCCGCTGTTGATTCAGATGGCGCAATAAAGAAGGGAGGACCTGTTCCTGAAACAAATGGCTGATTTCGAAGGAATGGCCTGCAGCATCGAATGGCGCAAAACTCTCGCTGACGCGCTGGCAAAATTCCTGCAAAGCATGGCCGCGCTCGTCATGTGAGAGTTGGCTGGGCCAGACCCACTGCACGCTCAGAGGAGTCTCGCCCCAACCTTCGGCCGTCTGCCCCGGCGCCGCTTCGACCCATACCCTGACGCGCGCGCAGGTGACTTCCGTCAGCGTTTCCGAACCGAATTTCAGCGGCACGCGGGTTTTAATCGGGAGAAAATATAACTCGCTGCCGATGACGCGAATATCTGTGGGTTTGGAATTCACTTTTGGGGCGAGGCAGGTCAAGCGGGGAGGGGTTTGCCTTTGGTTTCCGGAGCGAGCCAAATCAGCGCCATGCCCAATAAGTAGATGAGGGCGATGATGGCGGCGGCCCTGGCGTAACTGCCGCCGAAATGCGCGACCAACTGCCCCTGAGTCAACGCGCCCACGGCGGCGAAGATGCGGCCGGAATTGTAGCACAGCCCCTGGCCCGTGGCCCGCATGCGTGTGGGAAACAATTCCGGAAAATAAAGAGGAAACCAGCCGTAAAAGGAAGCGGTGGCCGCGCCGACCAGGAATGTCATCGCCAGAAAAATGCCCGAGAACTCATGCACCAGCCGAAACAGTCCGGCGCAAACGACGAAGGACGCGAAACAGAGCAAAAAATACGCGGGACGGCGGCCCAATCGCGCCCCGATCAAGGGCGCGGACCATGCGCCCACGATGGCTCCGAGCGCGGAGAGCATTTGGGTGTTGGCTTTGGCGGAAGGGTTGGCCGCGCCTGCCAGTTGATCGGCCCACGCCGGCAACCACTGCACCGTCCCCCAAGTTCCGATTAAGGCGATGGAAGCAAACGCCATGGCGAGCAAGGTGGTTTTTCGCAGACCTGCCGAAAAGACTTCCCGCACCGGGTTCGTCCGCGCGCCGCGGGCGGCGGCCAGCCAGCGCGCCGATTCGGGCACGGCGAACATGATGAAAAACACCAACAGCGCGGGCAGCGCCCCAACCAGCATGATCCATCGCCAGGATACGCTGGTGACGGGGTGCAACCGGGCCGTAACTCCCACCAGCAGGAAACCCACGTTGGCCCCGATTCCCATCAGGCCCGCCAACCAGGGCCGCCATTTTTCCGGCCAGCATTCCATGACCAAGGCCACCCCCAAAGCCCATTGGCCGCCCATGCCGAGGGCGGAGGCGAATCGGACGACGGCCAGCTCCGACGGAGTCCGCACGAAATACCCCAAGCCGGTCAGCAACGAGTAAGTTAAGATGCTCAGCGACATGGCGCGGACGCGTCCGATCCGGTCGCCCAGCCAGCCGAATGTCAATCCACCCAGGGCAGCGCCCACCAGGAAACAGGCGGTAATGCAACCCATCCACTTGCCGATCAAGCCTTCGTTTCCAGGGGCGGCGACAAGAATACTTTGCAACGCCGGACGCGCGATGAGCGGGAACAACCCCTGCTCGTAACCGTCGAACAACCATCCGAGAAACGCGGCCAGCAACACCATCCACTGCGCGCGGGACAGTCGCGAGCCCGCGACCGGCCGAGTTTCGGTTAGCTCGATTTGCATTCTGCGAAGGAAGAAGGTTGCTGTACGGGCGCCATGGCGGGCATATTGCCGGATCAGGCTTTTACTTATTGTTGACGCCCAATCGCACGGAAGGCGACCCGACCAGCGGCTGGCTGCTGCACAGGTAGGCGAAGAGGTCCCGCACTCGTTGATCGTCCAGCGAATCCAGCAGGCCCTCGGGCATCAACGACACTCCGGTGGATTTCATGGCCGCAATCTGGTTCTGTGGCAGCACCTGGTTCACGCCATCCAGGCCGCGCAACACCACCACTTGATTGTCCTTATCCGCGAGAAAGCCGGAAAGAGTGCGGCCATCCTTGGTGTTGACCATATAATTCTCGTAACCCTCGCGAATCTCCGCGCTCGGATTGACGATGTTGAGCAGCATGGTGTCGAGATCGTTGCGTTTGTAGGAGGTGAGATCAGGACCTATCTGGGCGCCTTGTCCGAATAATTTGTGACAGACGGCACAGCGCCCGGCAAACAACGCGCGCCCTTCGTAAGGATCACCTGTTCCACCGCGAACGGCGGTGGCATAGTGTTTTATTTTTACCTGCATCTCCGCGGTCGTGGCCACTCTTTCACCGCCCCAATGTTTCTTCACCAGGTCCACGATCGCCTTTTCTTTGTAGGTCTTGATTTTGCGCAGCACGTCCTGGGGAATCGAACTTTTGCCGACTTTGCCCACATCCACGGCGTCAAGCAAAGATTCGGTCCAGGCGGGGCGGCTGGAAAGCAATTCGAAGGCGGCAGGGCGCGCCTGGTCGTCCAAATTATTGAGGCAACCAACGACTTCACCGGCAATGGCCGGATCGTCGAACTGTTGCAGCGCGGTCAGCACGGCTTCGTGCAGCGCCGCTTCTTTGGAATCGGCAATCTGGCTCAGCAGGATGGGCAGAATTCTGGGCTGTTTGACTTCGCCAAGGATCTCGATGTATTCGCGCCGTTTCTCGGTGTCAAGCGCAGGGTTGCGAATGTCCCGAATCGCCTCGTCCACGGCCCCGGCCTCGCCGCGACGCAAACCCAACTCGACCGATTGGTAGCCGGATTTGGCCATGGCCTCAAGCAGTTCATCCGGCAGCGTGGCCAGAGAGCGCCCTTTGAAGGCCAGTTCAAAACCCGCCATCAGTTGGGCGGTTTGTTCCGGCCCAGGGGAAAGTTGCAGCAGTTTGGCGCAAGTCAGCAGATCCTGGCGGGTGCCCGGCATCGCGTAACGCCGCATGACGCGCTCCAGAATATTCGACTTCACGAGCGGCAGCCGCCAGAACGCGGAGTCGCTGAACAACTCGACGACCGCGTCACGGTCACGTTCGCACTTCGATTCGAGCGCCCACCACAACAAAAGCGGGAGGCGTTTATCGGCGAGATCCTCGTTGCGGCCAAGCAGAGTTGTGACAATCGGCAATGCATCAGCGGCCGGCAGACGTTTGGCGCTGCAAGCCAGTTGGGCGCGCACTTCCACGTTCGACTCTTGCGCCGCCAACGCGACCAGCTTTTGCGCCACGGTGGCGGAAATTTTTTGTTCGTCGCCCAGTAGTCGCACGGTCCACATGCGGACGAAAGGGTCGGGGTGATCAAGGGTTTGGAGGGCCACGTCATCATCAAAACCTCCGCTTAAGTTCAACGCCCAAAACGACTCCAGCGCGAGCTGTCCGGTGTTGTTTTTCACCTGGTTCTTGAGCCTTGGCACCACGGATCTGTCCTTGCGATCGCCGATAAGCTGGAGGGCTTCCTGACGGAACCATTTATTGGTGTGGCCGAGCAGATCCACCAACTCCTGGGTCGAAAGCTTGCCCAGGTCAAAGGGTTTGATCGGTTTGGCACCCTTGGCTTTGAGCCGATAGATGCGTCCGTTGCTCTTGTCAATATTTCCCTCACTGTTGCGATAGTGGTTCACCTGTTCGTCGTACCAGTCCGCGAGATATATGGCTCCATCCGGACCTAACTTGATGTCCACTGGCCGAAACCATTGGTCGCTGGTGGTGACTGGATAGCCGAGGTCCACGGTCTTGAAAGTAGAACCATCAGGCTCTATGTCGCTTTCGACCACGCGGCCCTGCAGAGGTTCGATGCCGAAGAGTTTTCCACGGTAACGATCCGGCAGCGCTCCACCGTCATAAATAATGAAATTGTGCGTGAAGCGTTCCACCGGTGGATGGGACATGGGCGGGAAGTAGCCGAAGGCGTAGGGGTTGGAAAGCGGTCCGTGCTTTTCGAAACCTTTCTGCAAATACGCGCCTTGCATATAGTGGAATCCGCGCGTGTCGCCGCCGTTGTGACCGGAAAAAATCCGGCCTTGCGCATCGATCTCGCATCCAAAGGCGTTGCCGCCGCCTTCGGCGAAAACTTCGAAACGCTTTGTTTCCGGATGATAGCGCCAGATGAGTTGGCCCAGCGTCTTCGAGATGGGTTCGTGATCGAGGCCGGGACGAATGATACTGGCCGTGACCGTGCTGCCCTGGCAGCCATATAACCAGCCATCGGGTCCCCAGCGCAAACTATTCACCACCGAGTGCGTGTCCTCCAAACCAAAGCCGGATAACACCACTTGGGGATCGCCGTCGGGGATGTCGTCATTGTTCTTGACCGGGTAAAACAGGAGATAGGGCGGATTCAAGACCCAGACGCCGCCGCGCCCTTTTGTCACAGCGGTGACGATGTTCAAGCCGTCGGCGAAAACTTTTTCCCGGTCAAACACGCCATCGCCGTGGGTATCCTCGAAAATGCAGATTTCGTCCGCGCCCACGAATTGATGCGGTGGCGGCGGCGGGACCTTGTCATAAACGGCGCGCCACACGCTGTCGTGACTGAGCATCTTGAGGCCGGCAGGATAGGGATACTGGAGATACTCCACCACCCAAAGGCGGCCGCGCTCGTCGAAATTCACAAAGACGGGCTGACGCACCCGCGGCTCCGTCAGCACTTGATCGATCTCGAGATCGTCGGCGATTTTGAAAACCGCCAGCGACGCCGACGGAGTCAGAGGCTGTTCCTGGACTTTCTGGACGCCAGTTGCGGCGGCGGCTTGCGGTTTGACCACCGGTTTGGCCGGCTCAGATGCCGCAGTACTGCCCGGTCGCGGCACCAACACTGGTGGTATGGGCCGGTCCAGCGCCCATGAAATGCCGTTTAATAAAAGCTCGCGGAAAAATGGCAGCTTGAAATCATCCGGAGTTCCCAGCGAAGTGTAAAAAACGCGGCGATTTTTGGCCGTGTTGATCCAGGCGACCGGCTCGATTTCAGAGCCGCTAGACAGGCGGCCGGTCATCAATGGTGTCACGGTGGAGGCGGGATTCCGGCTCTTGTAAAGCGAGCCTTGGACCTGAAGTTCATTGGTGGGCATGCCGGTGAGAATCGGCTGAGCGCCTGGTGAAATCCGAACAAAGGTGGGTGCGCCGTCGGGCCCGCTGTTATTGTAATGACCTTGATAGTTGCAGCCCAGGACATCGACATCAAAGGTGGGCCAGCTTTCGTGCTGCGCATCCACCGGGTCGGCAGCGAATGCGTGGCAGGCGGTCCGGATCCCGATTAGCGGCTTGCCGGCATCGAGGTGGTCCCTGATGAGCGCCAACATTTCCTTGGGCGGAGTCCGCCGGCGCGCACCTAGGATCAGCAGATCGGCGTCTTTAATGACATTGAAATTGGAGAAGACATTGTCCTGAAGGTTGGTGCTGGCGGTGACAAAGGAACATTTAAACCCGCGCCAATCCAGTTCGTTCCGGGCGAATGCGGGCAGCGTTTCCCAGGTGTGATATTCATTTTCGCCGATCACGAAGACCAGATGCGGACGTTTGTCCGCCCGGAAATGAAACGGCTCGCCACCCAGAAAATCCACGCTCGTGACGGAGGGACACCAATACTTCTCGATGTGTTCGACCAGCAAATCCGTGCCGGCAAAATGGCTCACATAAGGCGCCATGCGTGAGTTGTACATCGTGTCAATCATATCGCGCATCACGACGACGTTTTTGCCCTGAGCCACCATCTGGCGGATGGCAAAGGGGCGGCCGAGCACGCACATATTGCCATGCACGCCCATGACAATGACGTTCTCAATGCCGCGCTGCTGCATCAAGTAATAGGCCTCCGCCGAGTCGGTAATGGCGTCGCCGTCCTGAATTTGCAGCGTGTCAATCTCATGCGTCCAAGGCCCCCCCTGCTTGCATTGTGGCACGTCATCGCAACCGCCATCGGAATCGTCAATGGGCAGTTGGCCTTCGCGCTGGCTGTCCAGTCCGACCCAGCCTTGCAAGGGGACTTGGGGTGTCACTTTTGGCGCGGCCTGGGCCAGTTTGCGCTGGGGAGTGTTCTCGTAATATTTCATCGTGTCACTTGGACAATGAATAATGAAAATGCCGCGGCGGCGCGCGGTCTGGATGACCTCGTTCATCCGCGGCGCCATTTCCGCGACCCGGGCCGTGGCTCCCTGGCACCAGTGCTGGTTCCACATGTCGCAAATGACGATCGCCGTTTTGCGGGACTCCCATTGGACGGTAGTTTCGGCCGGCCGCCATTCTCCGCTCCCTTTGGTCGATTCGCGGCAGGAACGCGTGTGGAGGGTCAGTAATTCAGCGTGGGCAGGAACAAAGTTCAAGGCCGCCATCACCAAGCAAATCAAAAAGGGTCCGTAACTCGGCTTCGATGTGTTTTGTTTAATATTCATGATTTTCCCGATCATAAAGTTGAATCGAATAATTGTCCGTTCCCCGGCGTTGATGATGGCCGCTTGAGCCGCGCTCCAACCCGCGGCCAGCGCGATGCTGCAAAACCGCGCCGGCGATCTTCCTCGCTTACATTGAATCACACCTGAATGTTAATCGCCTTGCGCTGTGATTGGCAAGATAAGGGTGTGAAAGGAATCGAAATTCAAAAACAGAAATTCAAAAAACCGTTGACATGGAAGGGAAAGCCTTGTCTGCTAGAAGGACGAATTTGGCAAGCATCGGTGAGACACAACAAAGGCGGTTATGAGCATTGAAAGAAATTTGTCCAAGGCAAACGCCGGTTTCGTCCAAGGCTTCCGTCATTGCAAGCGGGCCAGACTTCTGCCGTTGTTCTTTTGCGCCGCCCTCCTGACGGGGTGCGCTCGCCGCTACGACATAACCCTGGTCAATGGCGAGAGGGTGAGCAATGTCACCAAACCCATCCTCGATCGCGACCGGGGTGCTTTCTTTTACAAGGACGTCGCCGGCCAAGAACACCACGTCTTCGCCGGGAAAGTGGTGGAAATCTGGCCCCATTCCGACAAGAACATCAGGCCTGGGACCGTGCAGCAGTAAAACGCTCGACAAATTTGCCCAGAAGGTCGGTTTCGAGGTTGACGGCGCCGCCCACTGTGCGTTCACCCAGGGCCGTGACCGCCCGCGTGTGTGGAATGATCCAGATGTCGAAACTCTTGCGCCGCACCGCCGCCACCGTCAGGCTGATTCCGTCCACGGCGATGGCCCCTTTGAAAACAACAAAGCGCATTATGTCCGCCGGCGCGGCGACTTCCAAGAGGTAATCCTTGCCGGCTTGCTCCCAGCGCGTGATGCGGCCCAAGCCGTCAATGTGCCCGGCCACGAAATGCCCGCCCAGCCGGTCGCCGACGCGCAGCGCGCGCTCCAAATTGACGCCCGCTCCCGGGGTGACAAATTGCAGATTGGTGCGCCGCCAGCTTTCTTGCAGCAGGGCGAATTGCAGCAGTTTATTTTTGCCCCGGCGGCTGATTCGTTCCACCGTCAAGCAGCAGCCGTTGACAGCCACGCTGTCGCCCGCTTTGAGCTTGCGCCCGCACACGCGGGCCAGCACCAGCAGTTTGATGGCGGCTTCTCCAGGTTCGACGGCCACGACACGCCCTTTTTCCTCAACGATACCTGTAAACATATTTATCTTTCCGCGCGGTTTCCGGCACGCGTGCGCTCAAGAATATATCCGCCCCGATCCGGCGCCACCGCGGCGCGAGCAACACCGGCGCCGCGCGCACACTTCCGACCCCTTCGCCGGCGACGGCCTTGGGAGCGCCGCGCCCGCCCAGCACCAGCGGCGCGTA
>PLIU01000498.1 GCA_003140095.1 Verrucomicrobiales bacterium
CCAGATGAAATGACCCTGGATTATTAGGACACTAAGCGTGTCTTCGTTTGACACTCTGCGCGCCGTCGTGTAAGGGTCGCCTGTTGAACGCGGATGATCCATTGCTGGAGCCGCCGCCCTATGCGCCCGGCGGGACGACGATGTGGAATGACTCCTGGCGCCACATCTACGCGCATTTTGGCCATGCCATCCTGGCTTATGCGCGGCAGCGCGGACTCAACGACCACTCTGCCGAGGATGTTCTGCAAGAGGTCATGACCACGGTCATCCGCAGCCAGCACGGGCAGGAGGCGGGTTATGACCGCGGCGCCGGCTCCTTCCAAGCCTGGCTCTGGGGCGTCATTCGAAACCGCGTCCGCTCCGTACGCCGCAAGGATCAGCGGGAGGACCCCTTATCGCCCGTCAAAACCAGTGGCCCGGATGACGAAACCCGGTTGCCATTGCCCGACTTGCAGCAGGCGCCGCCGGATTTCGAGGGAAGGGAGGATGGCCAGTGGCAGCGCGCCTTGCTGGCCGCCGCGCTGGGAAAAGTGCAAGAGCGGGTGACGGGGGAAAACTTCGCCATCTACACGGCGCTGCTGGAGGAGAGGGCCACGGTCGAGGATTTAGGCCGCCTCCACGGCAAAGAGTCAAATGCCATCTACGCGGTCAAACATCGGTGCGACAAAATTCTCATGTCCGAAGCCCGCGCCATTCGCAAGGCCTGGGAAGGGTTGCGCCAAATAAAATCCTGACCCCAGCCCATTCATGCCATCCCGCGACCCAATTCCACGCCCCGACGATCTGCGTGACGCATCGCAGACATTGACCGGACTTCCGACGCCTAGCGACGATCTGGCCCGGCGCCTGGGATTTGTGGCGGAATTGCTGGCGGCGGCGGGCCCACTCCCGAAAGAACCGTTGTTGCTGTGGCGCGAGGCAGGCCAACCCGCTCGTCATGCGGTTATCGGACAGGAACTGGTGGTGGGGAGGAATACCGGCCAAGCGGGGTTGACGCTTTCCGAAGATTCGGGTTTGAGCCGGCGGCATTTTCTCGTCCGCCACGAGGCCGGCCCGTGCGTTTTGAGGGATTTGAAATCGCACAATGGCACCGCCCTCAATGAGCCTGGGCAGCGCGTGCAACAACACTTGCTGCGGGATGGCGACTTGATCCTGGCCGGCCATCACGTCTTCGTCTTCCTGGACCACGGCCGACAGCGGTAAAGCCCGACAGTCGCGGCCCCTCTTTTGTCTCCGGGAATTTATTTTTCACTTTCCGCGTAAGAAACGCGCAGGTGGCTTCCTGTATGGGTGGAACTTGAACATGAACACGACAAATCCATATAAGCCTATGAATACCAACCTCTTTCACAATACGTTCGCACCTCTGATGACGCTGGCGCTCACCTTCTCCCTGACCACCACGGCTCCTGGGCAAGGCAGCATGCCTACAAATCATGCCGACTCGGCGGCGCCACGTGGTTCGGCTGCCTTCGAGCAGACTTTGCAGGAATTCACCAAGATGGCGGCCAAGGACCAGACCCTCTGCGCATTGCTTTCCAAGCACGCCGTTACGTTTGAATACTCCGTCTCGGACTACGGACTTCAGTGCCACCTCGGCTCCAACGGCAAAACGGTGGACATTGGTCTTGACAAACCCGCTCATGCGCCCGAGATCGTTGTGCAATCCACCGCCGCGACCCTCGATCGATTTCTTCGGGGCCAGGACTCTCAGTCCGACATGAAAGTTTCGGTCAATCTGGGCCTCATGCGCAAGATTATGCTCAAGGCGGATTTGCAACAAATTCGCTCGGCAGTGGCCCGCATTTACTCGAACGCTTCAGACAAAGTTACCCAAGCCAACCTGGTGATCGCGCAAAATTAAGCACGCTGACCGGAGGCGCCGTGATGGGAAGCGAAAACGCCAAAAGCCGCCAAGCGAATGCCCGTTCCGGCAGATTGTGAGTGTGGACACTTATCCATAGCAAGGCTCAAACGATGGTTTGGCCGTGCCGTGCGCAAGGCTGGCGTGTCAATTGGGCGCATTTTGGTAGCCGCAAGAGTTGGGGATTTGGTCGGTGGGGTAAGCAAACGGGGCGGTGCCATCGGAGGCGTTGTAGTAGGCTTTGATGAAAGAAGCGTGGCCATCCACGAAACTTACATTGGCGATCGCGTTATTGTAGGAGATGTTCTTTTCGCCGGTCAGGCTGTCATGCCAGGAATAGGCCCATGTAAAGCACCATTCGGCCATGAGCCAGGTGCGCGTGGGGTGCCGCACGTCCGTCAGTTTGATGTTGAGCAGGTTGTTGGTGCTGGGTTCGGTATTGTTGATGCCATTGTAGTTATAGCTGCCGTAGTCCAGATTTTGGTAGGTATAAAGGGGATTGACCCAATAGGTGTTGACTCCTTTCCAACCCCGGTCCATGGGACATTGGAAAAGGAAATCGTTGATGGNNTGATGGAGGATTGGCCATTGATTCCCGCGTAGGGCTTGAGCAATTCTTTGTACCACCACCAAATGCCGCCGGATCCTACTTCATCAAAAGGGTCATACAACGGCGCGGTGTTCTCGCCCGGAGTCGTGTCGTGACTGTCGGAGCAATACATGACCATGGCCAAATTGATTTGTTTAAGGTTGTTGAGGCACTTGGTTTGGATGGCGCTGGCCTTGGCCGCCGACAAGGCGGGCAGCAGCATGGCGGCCANNCGACAAAACAGGCAACAGCATCGCAGCCAGGATGGCAATGATGGCGATGACCACCAGCAGTTCAATCAAAGTGAACGCCATTCCTCCGCGGCGGGCGGGAATCTGTGTTCTCATATTCGGGTCGATGACTTGCTGCTAGCTTTACACAATCCTTGAGAGCGGTCAAGCGCGGATTGCCGCTTCCGGCGAATTTCAAAGCGAACTCATGCTGCGGGTCAGTGGGAAATGGTTTGTGGCCGCACAAGGTCAAAACCGGCGTGAGCACGGACTTCGACAGCCTCGGTCACGATCCGCAACGGTTTTACCGGATTGTTCAGCCTTCTCCAACGATCGCGACGACACGATCTTGCCCGCCGTCAAAACATTTTTTATTGGACGACGGCTAGGGTCAATGCTATTTTTCCAACAGATGGGATTGAGAGGGTTGCTACACCTTGCTACAGCTTTTTCGACTTTCCGGTGTTGGCGAATTCGCGCGAAGGGCGGTCTTGTGTTGGACGAAGGATTCCGACCAAAAATCAGTTGACTGCGCAAGGGCTTTTTGCCATGTTCGCGCCGGCCATGACGCAACTTCAAGGCGAACTTTCTTTTGCGGCCAACGGCGCGGAGGAGGGCTACATTAAATGGGTCGCGCTCCGCCAACTCGCGGTGGAGGCGGCGGCGCAAAAGCTCAATCTTCCTCTCGGGCATCCCAGCGAGGTCTGGCTGCGCGGGGGCATCCGCTTGCGCGGCACGCTGCGCCTGGCCAATGAAGTTCTGTTCATCGAGGAGACTCGTATTCTTGACCTCGCGCTTGTCCTGGACGGAGTCACCTTCACCTACTCCGAAATGGAGTCCTGCCTGCGGCTCGATTAGGCGAGTCGTTAGTTGGTCAGCAGATCGAGCAGGCTCAAGCCGTTGTTGGCCAGTTCCCAGCGGCTGCCCTGGCGGGTGACCAGTCGGCGACAGGGGTTTTTGGTGTACTCCGGTTCGTTGACGGAAAGAAGCTGGTATTTGGCGGCGCTTTTGAATGAACCGGCGGCGCGCGGAATCAGCTCGTAGGGCAATCCGTTGAAGTCGAGCGCGATTTCGTAACCGGCGGCGCGCTCGCCGCGGCCCAAGGCGCTCTGTTTGACGAGCATGGGATAGCGGCGCAGCCAGGGGAAATCGGTTTGCCGCACCAGCACGCGGCAGAGTTCGGTCCGATGCTGAATCCAATTGAGCAGATCGAAGCGCATTCCTTCCTCATGCCCGGCCAGCAGGATCAGGCGGGCATCGATGCCCACCAGGTTCTCGCCGTTGAACAAGCCGTGGTCGTTGCGTTCGCCTGGAAAATGCCGCTTGAACCAGGAGTTGAAATGATCGCTGTAAAAAAGGTTCAACTCGAAATGAACGTGGGCGCGTTCCTTGGAAATGCGCTCGCGCGTGTTGCTGGTCCGGCCCATGACGGCGATTTGCTCCCCGCCCCGCACGGGCCGGCCGGCGCGGAGGCCGCTTTGGATTTCGGACAAATGGGCGTAGAGCGAGTAAATCTCCATGCCGCTGATGCGATGCAGCAGGACTATGTAGCGGCCATAATTGGAGAGCGCGGGACGGTTGTTGATGTAGGCGACGACGCCATCGGCGGTGGCCAGAACGGGATCGACGGGTTCGCCCGCGCGGTCGCGCTGGAGGCATTTGACGTCGAGGCCTTCGTGCATTTGCCAGCCGTCGGAGCGGACGCAGCCAAAGGCGCCGGAGAGCCAGGTCTTGCCCGGGGTGGGGACAAAATAACGGTCCTGGCCGGCCGGTTCAAAGAGGGCCTGATTGGCGGTGGGGAGTTGGAACGGCTGTGCCGCAACCGCCCGCGCGAGGAAAAGCAACAGGCCAAGGCAGGATTTGAACTTCATCAATGCAACTCAAGCGATCTTTCGTAGGCGATGACGTTTTTGAGGCCGCGGACAATGCGCTTTGTCTCGTCACGAGTAGCGTCGGGACTGAAACGAAAGATGCCGCTGGAGTCGCGCTCCCGGATCAGGTAAGCGGCCAGCCACGCCGAGGCGCGCGGTTGGCCGGGAGCCTCCAATTCCGGCTGCGTCACCGGCAGGGTGGGTTGGATGTCCTCCCATTTATTTTCGTTGTCGAATTCGTCTTTTTTCGGTTTTTTGGGTGGGGTCGGCGGTTTGTAACCCGGATGGGGAAATTGGGAAAAAATCACGATGTGGTGGCCTCTATTGGCGGTGGTGAGCATGTCGAGCATCAAGGAACCGTGATCGTTGAAGAGCAATTCGATGGAGTAACCGCCGTTGGGGCCAGGTTCATCGATCATCGTGGCCTGGCGCAGGTCGGCTTCGGTCAGAAAGGGCGCCCGTTCGATGGTCACGGGGAATCTATCCCGGGTGACCAGGACGGTGCCGGTGCCGGTCAAATCCTGGCGATTGCCTTCCAAATAAAGGCGTATGGTGGATTGTTCCGATTTGGCAAAGCTGGCCCGCTTGCTGGCGCAACCGGCGGCCAAAAAAAGGGAGGCCAACGCCAGATAGGTATTGAACTTGTGAGAGCAATTCTTCATACTTCAGCGTCTGGCATTTCAATTATTAAAGCAAGGTAAAGAATTTATGGGCAAACAATACAACAAGGGCGAAAAACGCCAACGCCGCGTCGCTTACATCAAACGCAAAAAAGCAGCCACCAAAAAGAAACCGGCTCCCGCCCCGGCCGCCTGACTGAACGCGTGCTTAAATGGAGCGCCCGCGCCTGGCCGTCACCGTCGAAAACGCTGTCTCAGGTTGGGTCAAGTGCCCCCCCCGAACGGACATAGACGGGACAATCCCCGGACATGTTGCGCGCGCGCCCGGCCTCGAGAATTTCGCAACATTGCAATTGCCTCTCCAGCCCGTGACGTTTTTCTCCGCCACCGGGTGGCCGTCCCACTCCAATCAGCGCCATTTAAGGCGATGGGCCTGTTCGGCGGAGGCAGAACTTCGGCGCGAGACCTTCTCAATCTCGCGAGACGCTGGACACAAAACTGCGAACTCATAGGCGGCTCATCATTGGCATGTCCCATGCAAAGGAAGGGACAGGCATGCATGACGTTTCGCCAAAAAGATTCAGCGCAACCTGGACGACTCTCCTGGCGGGGGCGCTGTTTTTCTGCCCGGCGGCACAGGCGGCCCAATCCCTCACGCTGGCTTGGAACCCCAGCACCTCGACAAATGTCGCCGGTTACATGATTTTCTACGGCACTAGCGGGAGTAATTTCGACAGCAAGATTGACGTGGGCACTAACACCTTGGCCACGGTGACCGGCCTGCAACCGGGGACCTCGAATTATTTTGCGGTGGCGGCTTATGATACCAATGATGTTGAAAGCCCGCCCTCCAACCTGATCGAGTACAGCGTGGCGACTCCGACCAATACGACGGGTACCACAAATACCACGAGTACGGCGGATATGGTACTGCTCCAGACCAATACCAGTGGCAGCACGGAGATCGCTCTCCTCATCGGTGGTGATGGCACTTTTGCGCAGAATCTCAAGGGCAAGGTGTTCCAAGAAGGCAAGCAATACACGCTCACCGCAACCGCGGCGAAAGGCTCGGTGTTCGCCGGCTGGATCAGCAACGGCGTTGTGGTGGCGTCCAACCCAAAATACACTTTCCGCCTTGGGTCCAATGTGGTGTTGCAGGCCAATTTCATACCCAATCCCTTTATCCCCGCCGTGGGTGCTTACCGCGGTCTATTCTACGTCGCCAACGACGCGTCTGCAGAAAGTTCCGGTTCATTTAGCGCCACTGTGACCAGCCGCGGAGCCTACGCGGGGAGTCTTCACCTGGGAGCCGTAAGCTCCTCCTTTTCTGGAGAATTTGACCTCACCGGCGTGGCTCTCAAATCCATCCGCCATGGATTGAGTACGATCACAATGCAGCTCCAATTGGATTTGTCCAATGGCCCGATGACCGGGACGATTAGCGACGGCACCTGGACGGCGGACTTGGTGGCTAATCCCGAGATTTATTCCCATGGCGATCACGCCCCGCAGGCCGGCAAATATACCTTGCTGATCCCCGGCAGTGACAATGCATCCACCCAGCCCGGCGGCAATGGCTTCGGCGCGGTGACAGTGGACACCCTGGGCAATATCAGCCTCAGCGGAACCCTGGGCGACGGAACAGCGTTTACCTCCTCAAGCGTTGTGGCCGGCCAGGGGCAGTGGCCGTTTTATGTTTCACTTTATGGCGGCAAAGGCTCAATTCTTGGCTGGCTCTCCTTTACCAACAATGGCGAGATCAGCGGCGAAATCGATTGGTTCAAACTGCCCGAGCCAACAGAAAAGCGTTATCCCGGCGGCTTTACCAATGCCACCGCGGCGATCGGATCGAGTTACCATTACACTAACGGCCTTCCAGTTCTCGGCTTTACCGATGGTTTGCTCTCTTTGATCAATGGCGATCTCACTGAGAGCATCACCAATCAAGTCGGCCTTGGGCCTGACATCCCCGCAACCGACTTGGTCACCAACAAACTGACCGTCAGGACTTCATCGGGCTTGTTCCACGGCAGCGTGATCAATCCGGAGACGGGCAAACCGATCACCGTCAATGGTATTGTCTTGCAGAACCAGAATTTCGGCGCGGGATTCTTCCTCGGCACAAACCAGAGCGGGAGCGTGCTTCTTTCACCGGCACCATAAAGCCAGAGTGACGATTTCCCGCGCGGCGAAGCAAAAATGGTCCCCGTTCTTGGTCATTGACCCACCCTTGGCGCCGCGGCAGTAAGAAACTTTGAATCCTGGTCAATGTTTGCCGCTTTTGCGCCCGCGGCGCCCCTTAAGCAGCGAGACTCGCTCCACGAGCAAAGTACTCAGATGATACGGGTGTTCGTTGGCATCGAACAAAACAACAAAAGAGCCTCTCGGCGAGATGGAAATAAAATCCGGGTGCGGCACCTCGTAGCATTGACCGCTGGCCATCTGGATCTCGTACGGTTTGAATGGCACCGCCCTGTTAAACTCTCGAATCGACTCAACGACCATGAAAACCCTATGCCTCAGCGCACACCGATTGTCAAGGGACTGGGGCCCTCGGGATAGGGCCATCGCGCAACTTTGACTTTGCGCGCTTTTCGGTCATATTCTAAACAGCCTAACTGAAGGTTATGACTGAGGAATCGATCGACACCCTGCGCGCCGAGCGCGACCGCTTGGTTTGCGCTCTGACGGATCGCTCTGCCCGATTGGAAGCGATTGCCAAGGAATTCGAGCAATTCACCCAAATCCTTTCCCACGACTTGCGGGCGCCGTTGCGTGCCTTGGAAGGATTCGCCCAGATCCTGGTGGAAGATTACGGCGACAAGTTTGACGCCGCCGGCAAACGGTGCGTCGAAACCATGGCCTCCAGCGCGCGCAAAGCTTCCGCGCTCATCGAGGACCTGCACGGGTTTTCGCGCTGGTGCCAAAGGCCCTTTCATCCGTCCGTCATCGACCTGCAGCAGTTGGCCGAACAGAAGGCCGGCGAGTTGAAGGCGGAGGGGACGGCGGTGCAATTTCACGTTGATGCCCTGCCCGAGGCCTGGGGAGACCCGGATTTGCTGGAAGCCATCCTGGGGGAGTTGCTGCGCAACGCGGTCAAATTCACCCGGCGCCAGGCGCATCCGACCATTGCGATCAGCGGGCAGAGCGGGAACGGGCGCACCGTTTATTCAGTACGGGACAATGGCATCGGCTTTAATTCCAAATACGCGGGCCGGCTCTTTGGAGTGTTCCAGCGTTTACACGAAGAGAAGGACATCGAAGGCCGAGGCATCGGATTGGCGACGGTGCAGCGGTTGGTGCATCGGCATGGCGGCAGTGTCTGGGCCGAAGGCAAAGTAAACGCCGGGGCGACTTTCTTCTTTTCGCTTCCTGTGCGGCCACTTTGAACTTTCAACCCCACGCCGCCAGCCCGTAAAGTGCGGGGATGACGAGCGAAGAAGCACTGCAAATCTTCCGCCAAACGGGAGCGCTGTTGGAAGGCCATTTCATTCTCCGCAGCGGCCTGCACAGCCGCCAGTATTTCCAATGCGCGCTGGCCTTGCAGGAAATGCCCATCGTCGAACGCCTGGGCGGCGCGCTGGCAGCCAAGGTGCGCGGTTTGGGCGCGGCCACGGTCATCGCCCCCGCCCTAGGCGGACTGGTCATCGGCCAGGAGGTCGCCCGCCAATTGGGACTTCGCTTCATCTTCGCCGAAAAGGACGATGGCAAACTGGTCCTGCGGCGCGGATTCAAAATAGCACCGAATGAAAAAGTGCTGGTGGTCGAAGACGTGGTGACCAAAGGTGGGCGGGTGCAGGAAACCATCGATATTGTCCGCGCCCATCAAGCCCGCGTGCCGGGCGTGGCGATGATCGTGGATCGGTCCCACGGCGCCCTGGATTGGGGCGTTCCCGCCTTCAGCTTGCTTTCATTGCAAGTGGAGGCGTTCCCGCCGGACCATTTGCCGCCGGACCTGGCCCAAATCCCCCCGGAAAAACCTGGGAGCAAGTGATATGGCCTACGATTCCTTCAGCCAATTTGTGCAGGCGCTGGAAAAGGAAGGGGAACTCAAACGCATCCGCCAACCCGTCGCCACCGAATTGGAGATCACCGAATTGGCCGACCGAGAAATGAAATCCCCCGGCGGCGGAAAGGCCCTGCTGATCGAGCGACCCACCGTCAATGGCCAAGTGTCGCCCTTTCCGCTGGCCATCAACACCTTCGGTTCCCAGCGCCGCATGGCCCTGAGTTTGGGCGCACAGTCCGTCGATGAGGTGGCGGCGGAACTGGCTTCGCTGCTCAAGGCCAAACCGCCGACAAGTTTGGCCGAGGCGATCAAACTGCTAGGCACAGCCCTGGATTTGCGGCACGCGAAACCCAAGCTCGTCGCCAAAGGTCCGTGCCAGGAGATGGTCCACCAGCAACACCAGTTGGCGTGCGGCGCCGCAGGTCCATGCCCGACGCTGCTGTCCCTGCCGATTCTCAAATGCTGGCCGCTGGATGCCGGACGCTTCATCACTCTGCCTTGCGTCGTGACCAAAGACCCCGACAGCGGCGAACGAAACGTCGGCATGTACCGCATTCAGATTTTCGATGCGCAGACGACCGGGATGCATTGGCAATTGCACAAAGTGGCCGCGCGTCACGGGCGCCGCTACTACGAAACCGGCCAGCGCATGCCCGTGAGCATTTTCCTGGGTGGCGACCCGGTCCTGGCGTTTTGCGCCACCGCGCCGCTGCCCGACGGCCTGGATGAATTCCTGCTGGCGGGCTATCTGCGCAAGAAATCGGTGGCCTTGGTCAAAGGCGTGAGCAACGACTTGGAGGTCCCCGCCGACGCTGATTTTGTCATTGAGGGTTACGTCGATCCCACGGAACCATTGCGCGCGGAGGGCCCCTTCGGCGATCACACGGGATATTATTCGTTGCCCGACCTTTATCCGGCCTTTCACGTCACCGCCATCACCCATCGGCGAGACGCCGTTTATCCGGCCACGATCGTCGGGATGCCGCCCATGGAGGATTTTTACATGGGCACGGCCAGCGTGCGGCTGTTCCTGCCGGTCTTGAAAATGAACTTTCCGGAATTGGTCGATCTGGCACTGCCCGCCGAGGGGGTTTTCCATAACCTGGTCTTTGTCAGCATCAAGAAGAGCTATCCGATGCAAGCCTACAAGATCATGCATGGCCTGTGGGGCATGGGGCAGATGATGTTCACCAAATACATAGTGGTGGTCGATGAGGACGTCGATGTCCACAACACCAGCGAGGTTTTATTCCGCCTGTGCGCCACGACGGACCCACAGCGGGACGCGATTTTCACCCGCGGCCCGGCCGATGTGCTGGACCACGCCACGAGCGAACTGGCCGTCGGGACCAAACTTGGCCTGGACGCGACCAAAAAGTTGCCGGGCGAAGGATTCAAACGAGAGTGGCCGCCCCTGATCAAGATGGACGAGGCCATCAAGAAAAAAGTCGATCAATGGCGGCCAAGGGCTGCGGGATAGAATTGCCAGTCCAAGTACATAATCCAAAGGGCGAATCAGCGGAACAAATCAATATGCGTGCCGGCGCGCTCGAAACAGACGTGCGCACCTTTATCCTTTAACGTGTAAATCAGAATCCAGTCCGGACCGATGTGTCAATCACGACTTCCCTCGAACTCCCCGCGCAATGGGTGACCCTTTTATACCGCCGGCAATGGCTCGCCAACCATCAGCAAATCGAGGATCGCTTTGAGCTTTGCCAAGTCTTTGCCTCGTTTTCTGGCGAGCTTCACGTCCTTTTTGAATTGAGTGGTCCGGCTGAGTGTCCTCACAGCCCCAAATCCCGGAATAGTTCATCCTTCTTGGCGAACCGTTTGACTCCAGAGCCTTTCTTGCTCCGACGGAGTGTCAGAGTGGTCAACTTATTGGGAACTCGCACGTCAAACGGCAGGCGACGCCGCAACTTGATCTGGCGGTAGAGAAGTTGGATCGCTTCTGACGCGGAGCGGCCAAGACGTTCAAGAATGTCCTCAACTTCACTCTTGAGGTTTGGCTCGACACGCGCGCGAATAGTGGCGGTTTTGCTCATGCGATAACTTGTAGCCCCATTGTGACATTGCAAGCGACGGAAATGGGACCCGCAGAAGGCTCCGTTTGGTGAACACTGCGATGCGCGCGTTAACCGCTGGGACGATAACTCCGAGGGTTCTCATCTGCGGCCGACTTGACAGATCAACCCTGGCGGCGCACATTGGCTTCGCCATGACTAATGCCAATTCCTGTTGCGCCAAGATTGAGCCCTACCTGCTGGCCATCCTGCGCATCGCCATTGCCATTCTCTTCATGCAGCACGGCGGGCAGAAACTATTCGACTATCCGCCGGGAAGCCACAAGGTTGAACTTATTTCGTTGCCCGGTCTGGCCGGCGTTTTGGAATTGGGCGGCGGCGTTCTCATCCTGGTTGGATTGTTGACGCGGCCGGTGGCCTTCATCTTGTCGGGCGAAATGGCCGTGGCCTATTTCAAGGCTCATGCGCCCGGCGGATTTTGGCCGGTGCAGAATCACGGAGAGCTGGCGGTGGTTTATTGTTTCGTTTTTCTCTATCTCGCCGCCGCCGGGGCCGGCCCTCTGAGCGTGGACGCGCTGCGGAAAAAGGGCTGAACCGCCAAGCATGGGTTGACGGCGCGGCATCCGTTCTGCTAAAGTCAAAGCTGATGAGAGTTTTGGACCTAGGCAAACTATGTTTATGAAAAAGAATATGTCGAAATTGCTGCTGGCTCTGAGTCTGTTGGTTTTTCTGCCCAATCTGGCCTCCGCCCACATCCTGCCGGGAACCGCTCACGGGTTCCGGGATGGCTTTCTTCATCCTTTGACCGGCTGGGACCACCTTCTGGCCATGATCGCCGTCGGCCTCTGGGCCGCGCAGCATCGCGGACGAGCCCTTTGGCTGATTCCATTGAGCTTTGTCGGCGTGATGCTGATGGGCGGAATGCTGGGCGTGGCCGGGGTTCGCGTGCCGGGAGCCGAGCTGGCCATCGCGATTTCTGTGCTGACGCTGGGCGGGTTGGTCGCGACCATGACCCGGTTCAGGCCCAGCCTGAGCATGGCCGTGGTGGGACTCTTCGCGCTCTTTCACGGATATGCCCACGGCCATGAAATGCCGGCCGCCGCCAGCGCGCTTCCGTTTAGCGTGGGCTTTGTGCTAGCGACCGCCCTGTTGCATGGGATGGGCCTGGCGGCCGGCCTTGGCTTTCAAGAAAAGCCGCTCGTGCTACGATGGGCCGGAGCGGCCATCGCGTCGTCGTCAGTCTGCTTTTTCGTTAGCTGAAACCGGGAGAGGCCCCGCTGCCGGAGTGTCTCTCCCTGACAGCCGCATCACAGCGCCGATTTGCCGGAGGCCTTGACCTTGGCCCAGCGGGCCTTGGCAATGGCGGCCAGTCGGGCCTTGGTGGCGGCGCTAACTCTGCGCTTTTTCTTGACTTCCTTTTCCGGCGCGGCCGCGCGTCCCTTGACCTTGGCCCAGCGCGCTCGTTGAGCGGCAGCGATGCGGGCTTTGGCCGCGGCGGACATTTTCCGGCGGCGGCGGCGGCGTACTACCGGTGCGGCGGCAGGTGTGTCACCGTCTGAGATGGAAGCCAGTTTCGCTTCCAATCGTTCCATTCTTTCTTTGATCGCAACCACTTTGCGAAGTTGTTTAACAGTTAAATTCTGCAAGTTTGTCATATTGATGCGCTGAGATTGTTCACATCTGCCGGATATGTCAAGTGTGTAAAGCTATTTATTTTTACATCCATTTCCGTGGCTTGGTTAAAGAAGACACGGCGCGCTCCTGTTAGGTTGGTTTGGCCTATGGTAAGATCCATGCGGACATGCGCGTCGCTCGCGCCTCGTCTGGCCGAAAAATCCCTGGCCGCGCATGCATCGAAAATTCTTTGTCACAGTACTAGCGCCATTGCCCGGCTTGGGAGAAAAGGAAGCGGGCAAAATCACGGCTGCCGGACGCGGAAGAAAAGCTGCGGGAGGTTGGTGACTGGCGTGGTGAATTGGTAGAGCGACCCGTTGCCGGTGAAGTTGGTGTAAAAAACCCAGTTCGTCGTCGCAAGGTTTGAATTCTGCTGCACGGTGTAACTTTGGCCGTTGGCGGACTGGAACGTGAAGTTGAATATGTTGTCGGAAATTCGCGGAGACGCCAGCAGCACCGGCGCGGGTCCTGTCCCGCCCACCTGCAAGTAGAAATTCGTGGCCGTGTAATTAGTGCTCCACGGATACCCTGGGGGCAGGATGGTATTGCTGAAAGTTCCAGTGAATGAGCTGTAGTAAAGATTGGTGAACGAGTTACCGAGGACGGGCTGGTAGCCGTTGATCAGGTTGGCACTGACAGTGCCGGCCAAGGTCGCGGCGCCGGCGAGGGAGATGGTGCCGTAATTGGTCAGACTGCTGATGCCGAAATCCAGCGTGCCGTTGGCAAGGGTGTAAGAGCCTTGCAAACTTATGTTTCCAACCTGGGAGTCCAATGTGCCGGTGTTGTTGAATACGACACCGGAATCAAGAATGGTGGCGCCTGTGTTGCCCGACTTGAGGAACGTCCCGAAGTTGTCAAAGAGGGTCGTGCCGCCACCGTAGCCTCCCTGAAAGGTGTTGTCACTTTGCGCGTTCCACAAACCGTAGTTGTAAATCTGCGCGTTCTTGGGGCTCTGGCTATAGATCGTGGCATTGGTCCAGTTGACCGTCCCAAAGTTGGTCAAAACAAGGCCTTCAAATAAACTGCCACCCCCGCTCACAATGTTGAAAGAGCTGTTGGTCGGAATAGTCAAAACGCCGGTCAAATTCCCGCCATCCCACGTCAGCGTCCCCACAATCGTTCCGCCAAAGGTCGCCCCGCTCGACACAAAACCGCCGGTGCCGACGAACGTATTGCTGTTGGTAAAGTCATAGGCCGTGTCGATAAAATTGAGGATCCCGCCGCTGGCGATCGTAAATTCGCCGCCGCTGCTCGCGCCCCCGCCAATCTCCAGCGTGCCGCTTGCAACATTGACCATGCCGGTATTGTTGAATACGACACCGGAATCCAGTGTGGTAGTGCCCGTGTTGCCCGACTTGAGAAACGTCCCGAAGTTGTCAAAGAGGGTGGTGCCGCCACCGTAGGCTCCCTGAAAAGTGTTGTCACTTTGCGCGTTCCACAAACCGTAGTTGTAAATCTGCGCGTTGTTGGAGCCATGACTATAGATAGTGGTATTGGTCCAGTTGACCGTCCCGTAGTTGGTCAAAACAAGTCCGTCAAAGGTACTGCCGCCGCCGGCCACAATGTTCAAGACGCTGTTGGTGGGAAGAGTCATGACGCCGGTCAAATTCCCGCCATCCCAATTCAGGGTCCCCACAATTGGTCCGGCAAAGCTCGCGCCGCCCGCCACGAAACTGCCGAGGCCGGTGAACGTATTGGTGCCGGCAAAGACATAGCTGTAAAAGTTGATGGTCCCGTCGCCGGAGGTCGTAAGGTCGCCGTTGCTGCTAGCGCCCCCGCCGTTAATGTCCAGCGTGCCGCTCTCAACATTGATCGTCCCAGAGTTGTTGAACACGACATCGGCATCAAGGTCGGTGGCGCCGGAATTGCCCGACTTGAGGAACGTCCCGAGGTTGTCAAAGAGGGTCGTGCCGCCCCCGTAGCCTCCCTGAAAGGTGTTGTCACTTTGCGCGTTCCATAAACCGTAATTGTAAATGTGGGCGTTGTCGGGGCCATGGCTATAGATAGTGGCATTGGTCCAGTTGACCGTGCCATAGTTGGTCAAAACAAGGCCGTCAAAGGTACTGCC
>PLIU01000085.1 GCA_003140095.1 Verrucomicrobiales bacterium
TGTAAATCCTGTTCATCCTGTCCGAATACCTTTCGGGAAAGAATTGACAGGATCAACAGGATGAACAGGATGCGGAAATGGAAGAACAAAATTGACTAAGAAAATCATTCGTTGCGCGATGAAGGGTCATTCTAAATTCTCGCTCCGGCCCATGAAGTCCAATTGGTGAATTACCTGACGGCGACCGGCATTGAGATCGGCCTGCTGCTGAACTTCGGCGCCCAACGTTTGGAATACAAACGCAAAAGCCGGACCTATCGCGAGAGGCAACTTCCTAAAGATTTCATCCTGTAAATCCTGTTCATCCTGTCCGAACATCTTTCGGGAAAGAATTGACAGGATGAACAGGATGCGGAAATGGAAGAACAAAATTGACTAAGAAAATCATTCGTTGCGCGATGAAGGGTCATTCTAAATTCTCGCTCCGGCCCATGAAGTCCAATTGGTGAATTACCTGACGGCGACCGGCATTGAGATCGGCCTGCTGCTGAACTTCGGCGCCCAACGTTTGGAATACAAACGCAAACGCAAAAGCCGGACCTATCGCGAGAGGCAACCTCCGAAAGATTTTATCCTGTAAATCCTGTTCATCCTGTCCAAACGTCTTTTTTTGGTTGTGGTTTGCCGTCCGTCGCGTCGTCGAGCGCTCGCGTTGCCGCCCGCGATTCACCCCAACGCATTCCACCCCACTCAACGCCACCGACTCCGTCACGGACGCCCCGCAACGCTTTTACCGGCTGGCTCTCTTGCCGTAAAAAGCACCCAGGCTGAGCCACAAAATCCGCGGAAAAGGCGGCCGTAAATTCCCGTCGCGCGTCAGGCTGTCTCCCGCTTCGCGGATCGTAAGCGGCGAGGATTGGGGTGCATTAGGCGGCCTCCTTTGCCATAATCAAATCGAAAACTCACGCCAATCCTCCAGAACTTGCTCCCGCATCTGGCTGGCAGCTTTGAAGAGCCAGTGGCCCGGTTTGCGCCGGAGGTCGCGAAGGATGGCGGCAGAACTGCCGCTGCCAAGATGAATGTTGGCCGTTTCCCAGCCCATGCAGTGGAGCAGATACAATTCGTCCCGCTGGTGCGGCAAATGCGCCAACTCCAGACGGAAGCAGTCGGGCGACAGCCGCCGCACGATCCACGAGCCGCGCACTTTCCAGAACGGGTCCTGGACGCGCACAGCCCGGCGCACTATTTCCTCGATATGAATCGGCGCGGCGGCCTTGCCTTCGGCGAACGCGCAGGCGGACGGCGCGCACGCCTTGGCTTCGCGGGCAATCGTCCCGCCCAGCCAAACGCCCAGGCCCGTGTAACGCTCACGCCCCAGGCTGCCCAGGCCGGCAATGCGATGGGCATACCGCAGTGGAATTTTTTCCGCGGGCAATATCGACTGGATCGCCTCGATGACCTCCGGGCGAGGGCGCTTCTTCAATGGAACCAAAAGACGCAGTTTCTTCCAGAATCTTTCCGGCTCGATGAGCCTGTGCCGGGCCATGTCGCGCAGGGCCGTGCTGCGATCTCCCAGCACGAACGGCTCGCCGCCAGCTTTGAGGCCGTCGCCGTATCCGCGCAGGATCTCCGCCGCCGCCAGCTTGGGCGGGACATCCAGTTCCTCGCAGGCCAAAAAGGCGCTGGTGGCCAGGCGCACCAGATCGTTGGTGTACGGCAGTGGATAGGCTTCGTCGAAATCATTGACGCCCCAGACCAGGCGGCCTTCGGTGTCGCGCCAGGTGCCAAAGTTTTCCACATGCAGGTCGCCGACGGAAAGAACGCGTGGGCCAACGGCGAATTTGGCGCAGACTTCCGGCCAGACGCGCGCCCAGCGATAATAAGTGGCGCGGAAAAAGGGGAATGCGGCCTCGCGCATCCGGCTGTGTTTCAGGCGCAAGTCGGCGGGCAGCAGGCGCAGTCGCGCCGACAGCCAGGATTCGTATTGACTGCTGGCTTGGTGGATGTTCATTTCAATCCAGTTCTGCCAGCGCGACCCGCAGTTGCGCGCGTTTGGCCTGCCAATCCGCCAGGCGTTGGCGGTGTTCGCGCAACACTTCGGGCGGCGCCTTGTCCGCAAAATTGGGATTGGCCAGTTTGGCTTCCCCTTTCTGAATTTCCGCCTCGACCTTTTGCAACTCCTTGGCCAGGCGGCCTTTCTCCGCCTGCGCATCCACCAGGCCCGCCAGCGGAATGAAAAACTTTCCGCCAAAATCCGGATGCACCACCGGCTCGCCTTTGGCCGGCTCGTACGCGGTGCGATGCGCTATGGATTCAGCCCCGGCCAGCAATTCGATCACCCGCTTTTCTTCGGGGTCGATGTCCGCCGGAGCGTGATAAACGATGTTGAATTTTTTGTTGGCGGGGATTTTGTATTGGGCGCGAATGTTTCTGATTTCGATCACCAGCTTTTGCCGTCCTGCAATGGTCGCCAGCGTTTCCTCCGCCAGGCCGTAAAGGCTTTTGAAATCCTCGTCCAGCGCTTTGGGCCAGGGCGCGAACATGATGGTCTTGCCGCCTTGATCCTGCGGCATGTCCTTGGCGTAGCCCATGCCGTGCCACAATTCCTCCGTGATGAACGGCAGAAACGGATGAAACAATCGCAACACGTGCGACAATACAAAATCGATCACCGCCAGCGTGTTGCCCCGGCGCGCGGCGTCGTTGCCTTGCAAGACCGCCTTGGCCGCCTCCACATACCAGTCGCAATACTCGCTCCAGAAAAAGCGATAGAGCGTGCCGGTCGCGTCGCTGAATTTGTAGCCGGCGAAGGCGGCGTCCATTTCGCGGATGGCCGCGTCGAGTTGAAGCAGAATCCAGCGGTCATCGATGGTCAGCAGCCGCGGATCGATTTCGCCCTGCACTTCCCCGGGATGAAGCTGGCGGAAGCGGCAGGCATTCCAGAGCTTGTTGCAAAAATTGCGGCCCAACTCCACTTGCTGTTCGTCGTATAGCACGTCCTGGCCCAGCGGCGCCGAGCGCATCACCCCGAACCGCAGCGCATCCGCCCCGTACCTGGCAACGAGGTCCAGCGGATCCGGCGAATTGCCCAGGCTCTTGGACATTTTGCGCCCCTGCTTGTCGCGAATGAGGCCGGTAAAATAAACGTTGCGGAACGGTTCCACGCCCGTGAACTCGAAACCGGCCATGATCATGCGCGCGACCCAGAAAAAAATAATGTCCGGCCCCGTGACCAAGTCGGTGGTCGGATAAAACTTTTGCAGCGTCTCCGTTTTTTCCGGCCAGCCCATGGTGGCGAAGGGCCAGAGCCAGGAACTGAACCACGTATCAAGCACATCCGGGTCCTGCTGCCAGCCATCGCCAGGGGATTCGATTTGACAGCGCGTTTCGCCGTCCTTGCCCCAGCCGGGCACGCGATGCCCCCACCACAATTGCCGCGAGATGCACCAGTCCTTGATGTTGACCATCCAATGCAGGTAGGTTTTGCTCCACCGCTCCGGATGAAATTTAATTTGCCCCGTCTCGACGGCCGCCACCGCCTTGTCCACCGCGGGGTAGCGCAAAAACCATTGCTCGCTCAAATAAGGCTCGATGGGAACGTGGCTGCGCTCGCTGTAACCGACGCGATGAACATATTTTTCCACCTTGAGCACCAGGCCCAGGGCTTCGAGTTTTTCCACCACCGCGTTGCGCGCCTTCATGCGGTCCAGCCCCTCGAACGCCTCGCCGGCCGTCGCGGTCATGGAGCCGTCCGGCGCGATGACAACGGTCAGCGGCAAATGATGCCGCAGGCCCATTTCGTAATCGGCCGGATCGTGCGCCGGGGTCACTTTGACGCTGCCGGTGCCGAATTTCGGATCGACCAACTCATCCACAATGATCGGAATTGGTTTGTTGACCAACGGCAGCATCACTTTTTTCCCGTGCAGATTCTCGTAGCGCGTGTCGCCGGGATGGACGGCCACCGCCTCGTCGCCCAGCATCGTTTCCGGTCGCGTCGTGGCCACGACGACAAATCCGTCCTCGCCCACCAGCGGATACTTCAGATGCCATAGATGCCCCTGCTCTTCGACCATCTCGACTTCTTCGTCGGACAAGGCCGTGCGGGCCGCCGGGTCCCAATTCACCATGCGTTTGCCGCGATAAATCAAACCCTTGTTGTAAAGCTCCACGAACACGCGCTGCACGCAACGGCTGTACTCCGCGTCCATGGTGAATCGTTCGCGCGTCCAATCGCAGGAGGCGCCCAGTTTCTTGAGTTGCTGGATGATGATGCCGCCGTGCTTTTCTTTCCAGGCCCAGACCTTCTCCAGAAACTTCTCGCGGCCGAGGTCTTCGCGATGCTTCATCAGGCCCTCTTTGCGCAAATCCCGCTCGACCACCGTCTGGGTGGCGATGCCGGCGTGGTCGGTGCCAGGCAGCCAGAGAACTTCATGGCCTTTCATCCGCGCCGCTCGCGCCAGGATGTCTTGAATCGTGTTATTGAGGACGTGTCCCAGTGTCAACATCCCCGTGACGTTGGGCGGCGGAATAACAATGGAATACGCCCGCTTACGCGAATGCGCTACGGCCACGAAACACTTCTGCTCCAGCCAATACTGGTACCATTTCTCCTCCACGGATTGCGGTTCGTACGCTTTTGGGATTTCCGGCATAAAATGCGCGTGCGGCCGTCCGCCTCACCGGCCCTTCTTGACCAGCCGATACTCCATGGAATCCACCAGCGCCTGCAGGCTGGCTTCGATGATATTGTCACTCACGCCGACCGTTCCCCACTCCTCGCGGCCATCGCTGGATTGAATGAGAACGCGGGTTTTGGCGGCCGTGCCCGCGCTGGAGTCAAGAATACGGACTTTGTAATCCGTCAACTGGATGGATTTCACCTGCGGATACTTCGACAGCGCGCGACGCAAGGCCGAGTCCAGCGCGTTGACCGGCCCGTCGCCTTCGGCCACGACATATTGTTCCCGCTTGCCATCGACCCGCACCTTGATCGTCGCCTCGCACACCGACGCATTGTCTTTCTGCCGCATCGAGATGTGATAAGACAGCACCTCGATCGGCCGGCCTTTGTGGCCGAGGCTTTTGCGAATCAACACCGCCAGCGAACCGCCTGCGGCCTCAAACTCATAGCCCTCATGTTCCTTCGCCTTGACCTTGGCTAAAATGTCCTTCAACTCGCTCCTGTCTTCAGTAAGTTCGATGCCCAATTCCCGCGCCTTCATG
>PLIU01000426.1 GCA_003140095.1 Verrucomicrobiales bacterium
GAATCCGCCAAGTCGGGCTAGCGACGTGTCTGGTCTTCCTGAGCGAAAACGGTTTGCTGCCGGAGGAAAAATTAGACGCTGACGCCTGGGAACAGTTCACACTGGACGTTGCTTCCAGCGCACTGGATCGGGAGCGGACAACGGCGCGGTTGCGGCAACTCCTCCGGGCGCGGAAATGAAGGTGTCAACTACTCGGATTCCACCACGTTGGCCAGCCCAACGTCTATGTTCTGGCCTCCCTCGGTTTGGTGGCAATGCACGGCGAGGGTGACGGTGGCGTTTGGCTTCAGTAGCGCGCGGGCCGGAGGCCGAATGTTCAGTGTCACATAGCGGGTGGTGAATCCGCCCTCCTTGGACGCGAGAATGCCATTGACATAGATTTCCACGTCTTCGTCGTGATCGACGTAGAATTGAAGCCCGGAGTACTGCTTATCCGGCAGCGTGACGTCGCGTCGCAGCCAAATGTCGACGGTGTCCCAATGCGTCCGCACGACCGCCCCCGGTGTCCCAGCGGTGCCAAAGCTGGCGGGGCCTTCCTTCCATGAGGAGGCGTCGAACTCAGGCTTGATCCAATCGTCCGCGGGCTTTTGGGTCGTGTAATGCCACAGCGACGCCGTCTCTCGGGCGGTCGGAATGACCACCTCGACTTTGGGCGGCTCCGGCAAGGGCGCCCAGTTGCCAACTTTGGTTTTGTCGGCGCGGGCCCATTTCATCCACAGGCCGCGGTCAGTGAGGATCTTGATGAAGACGCCGCCGATGACTGGACGCGCATGCATGCCGTCGCTATCAACATTGTCCGTTTCATAGGAATCGACGAATGGGGATCGCGCCGTGGTTTGGTTGAGATAATCGTAGATGGGAGAAATGAGCGCTTCGAAATCGGCCTGTTTGTCGGCCAGCGTGGCGCTCCAAAACGACCAATCGGTCTTGGTCAATTTGGTGCGCGAATCCAGCGGGACTCCGTAGCGTTGCAGCACCGATTTGTAATGGGCGACTTCCTTGCGCGCCACCTCTGGCGGGAACACGTTTAAGCCTAGAATGCGGTCCCAAACCAGATTGTACTTCTGGCTCCAAGTGCCCGGCTTATCAAAGGCCAGGCGGAAGTGGTCGCCCTCGGCCGCGGCTGTCACCCAATGGTTAGCATCCGCCTTGGCGATCACGCGATATTTTTCCGCGCCGGCTGTGTCGCCGCGCAGACGGCACAAATCCCCGTAACAGGCCAGGCCCAGGATCGCTTTGATGGAAAGGTTGGCGTTGTGGGCCAGATGGCCCATGAAATCGTCGGTGCAAAGCTGGTTTTCCGGGTCCAGGCCGTATTTTTCCAGGTACTCGGCCCATTGAGCCAACTTGGGCCACCAGGGATCGACGAACCGGGTGTTGCCGTCGATCTGCGAGATGGCATCGCAGAGGATGAGCATGTTGCCGCTTTCTTCCACCGGCATGCCTTCCCCGCCATCATCGGTGCCGCTGGCGATGGGGTAGGTGCCAAGGTCGTGGGGGGCATTGGGAAACTTCCAATGCCAACTGGCGGCGTAGGAGAGGATGGGCACCAGGGTCGCTTTGGCCAGCGTCGGGCTGAGCAACAGCCATTGCGGGTCCATCGGAAAAAACACATCCACGGTCGCAATGTCGCCATTGCTGGTATTTTCCTTGGTGAAGAAGAGCGGCTGCTTGTTGGCATCGGCGGCCAGACCGCAGGCGCAGGCGCATTGCCGATAGGCCAGCGCGCACATCTGCGCGTACTTGGCGCCGCCCACCTTGGTAGCGTCCGCCGTCAGTTGCTCGTCAAACCGCACACAACGACGGGCCAATTGCGGATATTCGCGCGCCGCCTTTTCCAACATTTGCGCGGCGGTGGCTCCGTTGCGCCGCCAGTAAGGCAAGAGCTTCCGGCCAAAATACTTGATGGCGTAAATCTCGTCGTAGGCCAATATCACTTGGCGCGTGACCGGCATGACGTTGACGCGGCCGAGGTCAAAGACGAACGCCAGGACGGGCTGGTCATCGTTGACGGCGCGGGGCATCCGGGTGTCATCCACGACGGGGAGGTTGCCGCCAGCGACGAACGCGTTGAGGAGAGTTTGGTCCGCGCCGATGGCGGCCTTGGCTTGGGCGCTGACGGCGGCGGCATAGGCGTAACCCCAGTTGATGCGGTGGTCGTCGCCGCCGGAGCCCAACACGTCCTGTTCGACCGTCCCCACTTTCAGAGCCGTCAGGTTCCCGGCCTTCTCGCGCGTCCACGCCACCTTTTCGCTGTTTTTGTTGACAACCAGTTGGGAACTGGTGCTTTCGTACAGCTCGACCGTGTGGTCCCGTCCGTCCGCCGAGCGGACCTGCCAGGTGATGTAGCTGAGCGGCAGCGCCACGGCGTCCAGCTCGTCCGGCAGGGCCGGCCGAATGAACGTCAGCGTCACGCTGATTTTGTCGTTCAGAAAATCGTAGATGGTGCGGGTGGGCGTGACTTCCAAGGCGGTTTGCGGCAAGGCGGGAACGGAGTCCGGCTCATTGCCCATGAGGCGATAGGAGACGCCATCCACGCGAATCAAACTGACCAGGGAGTGCGGCCGCGCGGTCCAGTGCTGGGTCGGGCGATCGGTCAGATGGTCGGCCGCCGACCAGATGCTCAGATAAGGATCAAAGGTCACCAGTGGCACCGAAGGCGGACGAAAGGATTGAGCCGAAGCCTGCCCCATGCCAATGAGAGCGGCGGCCAAAGAGATAAAAAATCCGGTTTTCATGGGTGGAAGATTAGCTGGGCTGACGCGCCAGGTCAATGTGGCATAAAATGGCCACATCTGCGCCGGTCTTGGACCGCAACACCAACTGGGCGCATCCCGGTTTTTGAGGACTCACAAAACGTTTCAGCCAAAGATGAACGCCGATTAACCGGGCGTGGCGCGTCAGCCTTACACTCACCTGAAGACCCGCGGCTATGGCTTGGGAACCAGCCCGACTTCGTCTATCTGGAAATCGAACTTTCCAGCTTCTGGGCCGCCGCTAAAAAGGATGGCTTCCACGTCGCGCCCATCCGAGTCGCCAAAGGTGGAAAAGGGTATGCTGTAATGTTTCCAATCCGCTCCTGCCACAAATGTCGTAAGCTGGGGAATATTTCCGCCGCCGGCCGTGAAAAACATGATCCGATAAGTCTTGCCATCGCCCTTGGCCCAAAACTGAAGTCTTGGTGTCTTGGACAAATTCGCGGGAGCGAAAGGACGGGCACCAGGAGAAAACATCGCGCCCGCCCAGTTGTAAGGCACGCCACCGGCGATGTCTCCTGTAATTTGAATCGATTTCTTCGTCCCATTGGCGCCTTCCGCAACAATCTTATAATCCGTGGTGGATTTGCCGCCAATCAAACTGTCCGTTGATTTGGACCAGCCGGCGCCAAATGCAGTACGGTCTGTGCCGTCCTCGAAACTGCTGATGGTTCCGTCCCCCACCATCAAAGGTGGAGCGGAAGCGCTGGCTTGCTTTTCGCCCGCGATTTCCGCCGCATAAGCAGTCCGATCGTCGGCGTGGCCAAACTTCCAAACGGCGACGATGTTTCGCGTGTCCGTGATGTTGACCGTCGGGTCACCCGTGACGAGGAGCAAGTCGGCGCGTTTGCCAACGGCCACCAGCCCGCGATCGGGCAGACTGAAACAAGCGGCGGGCCTGGAGGTCGCGGCGCGCAACGCTTCCTCGGGCGTCAGGCCGGCCGCCACCAGCAACTCAAGCTCGCCGTGCAAGCTGGCTCCGAACATCGTGCCGGGATTCGGCGCGTCGGTGCCCGCCAGGATGTCCGCGTGCGCGGCCTTCAATTGCCGGACACTCTCCGCGGTGGCCTCGTAGTGCATCGGTTTGCCCACGCCAAAAGTCTTGCGAAGATTCTGGATATCCGGCGCGGGCAGATAATCCGTCATCCGTCGATCGGCCGCGAGAGATTTTCCTTCCTCATTGGCGCCCGAGGCCGAGAGCAGCACGCTGAGCGTGGGCACGACGAAGACATGATGCGCGGCGACAAAAGCGCCGAATCCTGGCCCAGGCAAACGGTCGATGAAAAGATGCATTAATCCATCGGCCCCGGCTTCCACCGCCTCGCGCGCTTCCGCGTACGAGCCAATATGGAAGACGGCCAGCTTATGGCGTTTGTGAGCGGCAATGACCAGCGCATTGACGGTAGGCCGATCCAAGGTCGGAATAGCGCCGCCGAAAGCGCTGCCGTCTTCCAAAATGATCTTGATATAATCCGAGCCTTCGGCGATGCGCGCGTCCACCCAATCTTGGGCCTCCGCAGGAGTGGTCAGGGTTGGAATGTCGAAACCGTACTCAGTGCCATGACCGTGCGGAACTGTGGCCAGGATGCCGGCGGAATAAATATCCGCGCCGGCCAAGCCTGCGCCGCTTCCTTCCGCGGCCTTGGCGCGCCGGACGGCGCCTGGTTCGCAAAACATGTCCAGCACGGTGGTCACGCCCAGCGCTTCCGCCTCTGGCAAGGAACTTCCAGGATAAGCATGGACGTGGGCGTCGATCAGTCCCGGAAGCAGAGTTCGGCCCGATCCCGCGATTTCGGGTGTTCCTCGGGGAACGGTCAATTTGTTCCCTACTTCCGCAATCATCCCATCCCGCACGACAATGGTCTGGTCCTGCAAAGTGTGTTCCCCGTCGAACAATCTGACATGCGTGATGGCGAAAGAGCCGCTCGGGGCCAACAGATTGGCGGATGTTTCTGCCGCATCGAGAATGTTGCACACCGAGATCACCAACAACACAAAAACCTTTTTCATGGGCAGACGCTTTTGGCATTAGCTGAGCTACACCGGGTCCGGGATGTCAACCGAGAAGAAGGGTATCCAACTCGCGCGGCATGGGATAGCGATTTGGCGCCAGCGATTGGGTTTGCGGTTGGAGGCGCTTTTTGCCAATCTGAAGCCGCATCTATGGCTGCAAGCCAACGGGAAAATACCCTTGAAGCGGGCGGGGGCGGCGATGGATGATTTACAAAACATGGCAAAACGAACTAAACTATGGGTTGAGCCCTGCTTCTGCTTCTTCCTCCGAGACATCTGCTAAGCGAGACAATTATGCGCAAAATTAACACGAAGGATATTGAGGAGAAGACCTGGTTATCGCCAAAAGGAAGGTTTGCTGGCGCAGGCAAAGGGATCTCGGAGGCACTGGGGCGCAAACCGCAGTCCACAGACCTCAAGGAGCGTCATCCCTTTGATGTGGAGATTCTCTTCATCCCGCCGGGGAAGACACCCTACCCCTTTCATTCCCACAGCGCGCAATGGGAGTTTTACCACGTCATTTCTGGCAAAGGCGTCGTCCGACACAAGGATGGCACGACCGAGATCGAGGCGGGCGACGCCTTTATCTTCCAGCCCAACGAACCGCACCAATTAATCAACAATAGCTCAGAAGACATGGTCATTTACGTCGTGGCGGATAATCCCCTTGGCGAGTCATGCCATTATCCCGACAGCGGAAAATGGCTGGTCCGTTCACCGGATCGCAGGATCATCCGCTCCGAGGCGCTGAACTATTACGATGGTGAAGAATGATCTGGCCGCTCGAATTGGATGGGTTCCGAAGGACTCGGGAGGAAGCGGTTGGCCCTAGGCGATGCAGCGCGTCGGCGCTTGCTTGGACGACGAGAAAGGGACGCAAACGACCAAAGGGACGAAAGGGACGAATGTGGCCGGATCAAGCCTGACTAATTAGTCTGACTTAAGTGTCCTTCGCATCGCTTCCATCAGACCCTTGGGCCTGGCCGGCAGAAGATCAGCGCCTGATTGAGTAACGACGGGACGTTTAGGGATTGCGCGCAGCAGGTCATTTTCCACCTCGCGAAAGATTTTCTCCTGCTCTGATTCCAAAATGTAGGCCGTTAAATTCTCCTCGCGCATCGCGAAGGCGCGACGCCAAACGGTGCTTAATGCGCGGGCTTGCGTTCTCCAATCACACCAGCAAATCCCGTTATCGAGAGCACCGAGAAAGCGCAGCACCCTTTCGGAATCCGCAAAATACTCCCTGGCATTACCGACGTTTCGCACTTGAAAAACTCCGGCAGATGTCATGTCCACCAGAGCGTCTTGCACGCGGCGCTGAGAATATCCAAGCTGGCGAGCCATTTGGGTTGGATTCGATGCGCCTTGCAGCACCACGAAGGTGAAAACATCCGCGCGAATACTCACTCCAAACAAGGCCCGTGCCTTGAACATGAAGTTAGCGGCACGCCACGCCGATAGCAGCGACGGTAAAACGGGTGACGAAAGTCCGCGTGATGCGACGGGCGTACGGAGCAATCCATAGGATTTGAAAATGGCGTCTGGCTCCGAACCGGGCAAAAAGAGCGGCTGGCCATTTTTGCGGAACAGCGCGTCAAGTTGTTTGTCAGGAGACGGTTTCAACCTGGCTGCCAAAGTCCGCCATTTGGGCGTCTTGTCGTGCCGCGACAAGGTGGCCGCGACCGCTCCCAAGACCTCCGGGGCGCAAATCCTGTCCGCTTCAAACAACGCTGAAAGTCGGGCTACGTTGATCCATCGGCCGTTCGCGATAAGCCAGTCGAGCACTTCGTCGAACGTCCTGGGATCGTGCCGAGCGACTTCCAAAGTCAGCAGCAACAGTGGTTCGGGGTCGATGACGCGCGCTTGCTCCGGAGCGCTGGTGGCCATAACGCCGACGGCGGCCCATTGCTCGAGAACGAAGTTGAGCACCAGATCGCTCAGTTGTTCTCTAAATTTGCTCAGCGATTCGCTCATAACCAATTCGTTCCAGCACTTGGCAGAGGGCGGCTTTGAACTGCGGGCTGGCTTTTCGCCCGAGCAACCAGGAGACTGCGGCTTTGACTTCATCTTCGCTCGGCTTGAGATCCAGCAAGTCCCCGAGGTGCCGTGTGCCGTCCTTGGGATCCATGGCCGCGAACATTTTGAAATGCACCCGATCAAAGCGGTTGATAAAATATACTGTCAAACATGCTCCGTAAGAGTACTTGATGAGTCGTTTCGTCATGTCCGGCGGGAAGCCAAAGGCGATCAGCGGACTGGCATCGAAGTTTAGCCAGTCTTTCCTGGATGCCCAATTCAGTCCCGATCTCCGCCACCAATCTCTTAACATCTGCGGGAAGAATCTTGGCCTCCAGAATTTCGATCTCAGACTCATTGGTGCGAAGGAGCGCGATAATATCAACGTCCTGTGTTGCACGAGCCACTAAACCAACGGCGATGAGCGCAGCGCCGCCGCATACCACGATGTGGATCGGTTGGACCTCCGCATACACCATTTTTGATTCAAACGACTTAAGATTTCGTTGATATCCTTGGCCGATTCAATCATATTGACGTTGTAGGATGCCGCCCAAAAAACGGCTTGCGTGTCTGGCTATGGTGTGGGAGTGTAAAAGCGTTGAGAGATGATGTTCTTTGACAACTTGGGAACGACGGTGCTGCCCGCTAATTCGGCGCACCACGCCATAATACGCTAAGCTGCCTAAGTAGTTGTAGTGTCTCTCCGACTGTCGGGCTGTGCGCGAAGTTCGGCATGTCGTGATTGAATGCCCGTTATCGATAACGAGGAAGGCCTCGAACGGGCACTCAAACTTGGTCAACCGCGAATAGAAGCTAATGATTCAGGCGGCAGCCCGATCAAACCAGCCAAACCGGGTCAAATCCAGTCAAACTGGATCAAACCGAATCAAACCCAAATCAAACCTGTGAGGTGGAAGTACCTATGGCACATGGAGTTGCACGGGAGAGAAATGGGGTTCGGCGGGGTTTTAGGAATAAGATTAGGATTATGAATGACCTAACCGCGAACGGACGCGAATAGACGCTAATGATTTGGGCGACAGCCCGGTCAAACCAAATCAAACCGGATCAAACCTGCTTGCTGATCCTATCGTCTGCCTCCTTACTTCGGCGGCTACGCGAGAAGGCTTGTGGTTGTGCGACTTTTGCGCCTTATCGCGGCTTTGCCCTTGGCTTCGCGGGAATCAAGGCGAATCAAACCCAATCAAAGCAGCAAAGATCAAGGGCTCGCAGGCGCTCGCCCTTCCCGAAACAGTCAAAACTGGTCAAACCCAGTCAAACCATATTTTTTCAGGTTTCGCCGGACAGAAGGGCAGAAGCCGCCTACGTTATCACTGCCGCGCGGCTAGCCGGCCAATGATTTATGAGCGAGACCTTACATAAGGAAGACGATGTCACCTACCAGAACGTGGGGACGGTCTCGGGCGGAAAATTGGCGGACATCAAACCCGGCCAACGGGCGGGGGCGTTGCGCGGTGCCCAGTTGCTGGCCAAGGCCTTGCGAGCGGAGGGGGTGGATAAGCTGTTCGGCTATCCCGGCGGCGCGAATCTGGAAATCTTCGACGTGCTGCGGGAATTCGACATCCTTTGCATCCGCACCGAACATGAGCAAGGGGCGGCGCATGCGGCGGAGGGCTATGCGCGCGCGACCGGCAAGGTGGGGGTGTGCCTGGCGACATCGGGACCGGGAGCGACAAACCTGGTGACGGGCATTGGCGACGCGCATAGTGATTCCACTCCCATCGTGGCCATTACCGGCAATGTGCCGTCGCATTTGCTGGGCAAAAATGCCTTTCAGGAGGTGGATATCGTGGGCGTGACCAAGCCGATCACCAAAAAGAATTACCTGGTGAAAAAGGTGACGGATATTCCCGAAGTGGTGCGCGAGGCCTTCGCGCTGGCGGGCGGCAATCGGCCCGGGCCGGTCTTGATTGATATTCCGAAGGATATTCAGCAGCAGTATCCGCGCGACGCGGAGGGCAATTACACGCCGCCGCGGATTCCGGCGATCATCGAAGCGCCGGAGCCGCAGATCGGCGGATTGACCGAGGATCAACTCGACGAGTGCTGCCGCATGCTCGCGGAAGCCAGACGTCCGGTTATTTACGCCGGAGGCGGCATCGTCTGCTCCGACAGCGCGGCCCAGTTGTTGCGGCTGGCCGAAGCCATCAAGTGCCCCGTGACGACCACCATCATGGGCTGGGGCGCCTTTCCGCCACAACATCCGCTGGCCCTGCATTGCTTGGGCATGCACGGCAGCAAATACGCGAATATCGCCATCAACGAGGCGGATTTGGTCCTGGCGGCGGGCGTGCGCTTCGACGACCGTGTGACGGGCAACGTGCGCGAATTCATCAAGCATGGCAAGATCATTCATATTGACATAGATCGCAACGAATTGAACAAGAACAAGACGGTGACGCTGCCCATCTGCGCGCAGGTGGGGCTGGCGTTGGGGCAACTGGCCGATGGCGCCCGCGGCGGCGATTACAGCGAGTGGCGGGAGTATCTGGCGAGGTTGCGCGCGCAATACCCATTTGAAATTCCGGCATCGGCGCAAATCAAACCTCAACACGCCATCCGGTTGCTGAGCGATTTGACAGGCGGCCAAGCCATCATCACTCTGGGAGTCGGCCAGCACCAGATGTGGGCCATGCAACACTACCAGTCGCAACGGCCGCGTTCCTTTCTGAGCAGTTCCGGTTTTGGGACGATGGGATTCGGCCTGCCCGCCGCCATCGGCGCCAAGGTGGGCTGCCCCGACCGCATGGTAATTGATATTGACGGTGACGGTTCGCTCAACATGACGGTGCATGAATTGGCCACCTGCCCCCGGTTCGGCATTGGTGTCAAGATAATGGTCATCAATAACCAATGGCTGGGCATGGTGCGCCAGTGGCAGGACATGATTTATGGCGGCCACCGTTCCGGCTCGAGCATGTCGGATTCCGTCACGGCGGTCAAACCGCAAGGCGAGACGGATATTTATCCCGACTTTGTGACGATCGCGGCGGGCTATCGCGTCCGCGGCGAGCGGGTCAGGCGAAAAGCGGAATTGCCGGCGGCGTTGGCCCGCCTGCTGGCCGAGCCGGCCGAGCCGTATCTGTTGGACGTGATCGTGGAGGGGGAGGAAAACGTGTTTCCCATGATTCCCGCCGGCGGCAGCTACCGCGATATTATCATGAGCGCCCGCGACATGGCGGCGCGAGCGGGCGGCGCGCTGGGGAGCAGTATTTGAGCTATGCTGCAACAGTCTCGGTCTTGGCGGCGGGCAGCGTCACGGTGAACTCCGAGCCTTGGCCGGCGGCGCTAGCGACGGTGGCGGCGCCGGCGTGCGCTTCCACCACCGCTTTGACTACGCTTAATCCAAGTCCCAATCCGCGTTGCGACCGGCTTTTGTCACCGCGATATAGGCGTTCCCAAATCCGGCCTTGTTCATCAGGGGGAATGCCGATGCCAGTGTCGCCGAAGCGCACCACCGCGCGGCCGGGCTGGCGGCTGGCGGTGATCGTGACCGCGCCGCCGCCGGGCGTGTATTTGAGGGCGTTGTCAAGCAGGTTGCCGAAGGCCTGCCTCATGCGAGTCGCATCGACCGAGGCTTCGCAACTGGGCGGCAAGTCGGCGGTCACTTTGATTTTCTTTTCTTCGGCGACGTATTCGTACATCTCGACGACTTCGCGGATGAGCTGGCAAAGATCGACTGTCCGCAGCTCCAGGCGCATGGTTCCAGCCTCGGCTTCGGCGATGTCCATGAGGGTTTTGATCATGCTTAAAACGCGGTCGGATTCCTCCACGCAATCGGCCAGCGCTTCGCGCATGGCGGCGGGATCGGCGTGGTCGCGCACGGCCAGCTCGGCCGAACCGCGCAGGCGCGTCAAGGGCGTGCGCAAGTCGTGGGCGACGTTGTCCATGGACTCGCGCATGGCGCGGATGAGGGCTTGCTCTTTGTCCAGCATGGCGTTGAAGAGTCGCACCATTTCGTCCAATTCATCGTGCGAGGGACGGGTGGGAACGCGGGCGTCCAGGAGGCCGGTGCGGAGGATGTCGCGCGCGGTGGCGACGATCTGGCGGACAGGCAGCATGGCGCGATGGGAAAGGAAAGCGCCAAAAACCAGCCCGAGCAAGGCCACGGCCACGCCGGTGGGCAGGGCCGTCTGGCAGAACGACTGCCAGAGCATCTCCCTATTGTTGGTGATACGGCCGATGACGAGGAGGGCTCCGTCGAACATTTTCGCGCGTGTCCAGGTGAAATCTTTTTCGGCATCTTTGGGGGTGCGGTTAATTTCAAATTGGTTCCAGTGCTTCTCCAAGCTGAAGAATCCAGCCCAACCATTCGGAGCCACCTCGACGGAGAGGGAGAGCTGGGGAGAAGTGAGTTTGACGTAAAAGGATTTGTCATCGGCGGGTTTGTTTTCCTGAACGGCGCGCGCCTGCAAGACCCTGGCGCCGTCGGCGGCGTAGATGGCCGCGTATTCCTTGAGCTTGGAGAGGATGATTTCCTGGTCCTTGCGTTGCAGGGCGCTGGCGACAAGATAATAAATCAGCAGTAACAGCACGCCCGCGCTAACGGCGAAGATCAGCGCATACCACAAGCTGAGCCGGAAGGCAAAGCTGCGCCAGAGCTTACGCGGCTCGAAGGACATAGCCGATTCCGCGAAGGGTGTGCAGGCGCGTCTTGTCCGGGTCAATCTTGGCCCGCAAGCGATGGACCAGGACATCGACCACGTTGGTCTGGGGATCGAAGCTGTAATCGAAGATGTGTTCCAGAATCATCGTTTTGGTCACGGTCCGGCCGGCCTGGCGCATCAAGTATTCCAGCAGGGCGAATTCGCGGGTTTGCAATTCCACCAGTTGGCCATTCCGAGTGACCGAGCGTGTCAGCAAGTCCAGCGTCAAGTCGCCGACGGTCAAGCGGGTGGGTTCGACGGTTTGGGTGGCGCGGCGGATCAAGGCGTGCAGGCGGGCGGTCAATTCGGAGAAGGCAAACGGCTTGGTCAGATAATCGTCGCCCCCGGCTTGCAGCCCTTTGATTCGGTCGTCCAACGAGGCTTTGGCGCTCAGGATGATAACGGGCGTGCGGATTTTCTGGCTGCGCCAACGCTGGATCAAACTCAAACCGTCCAGCTTGGGCAGCATGACATCGACGACGGCGGCGTCGTAGGCGGTCGTCTCGGCCAGCACCAGCGCCTCTTCGCCGTCGGCGCACCGATCCACAGCGTAGCCGGCCTGCTTCAGCCCTTTGGCGATGAAAGAAGCGATCTTGTTGTCATCCTCGACGACTAATATGCGCATTTCCTGGTTCATCATAACCAGACAGGCTCTTTTGCCCAATCACGAAAAAGGTCGAAAAAAAACGAATAGGACCTGACAAAAAAAGTTCTCCCGTGTCCTCCTTGGCGGGACACGGGAGAGGCGACATGGCGCGGCAAGCTTAACCTGCTTTGCTCTCATCGACCACCATGTAGTGGGTGCCTTGCTTGCTCCAGACATGGAGCAGGGTCGTTTTCTCCTTGGCGTGCTCAGTCAAACGCACGGCATCGTTGGCGCTGCTGACCGAGTGATGATTGATTTCGGTGATCACGTCCCCCGGCTGGAGGCCGGCCTCGGCCGAGGCGGAATTGGGGGCCACTTCGGTCACCACCGCGCCTTTGACATTGTCGGGAATCTTAAGTTGCTGGCGGCCCTGGGCGTCGATGTCTTCCACTCCCACGCCTTGCAGGGTGTCGCTGCTGTCGGAATGGCTGGAACTATTGCCCGCCACTTCTTCCGTGCCGGGCAACTCTTTCACCTTGACTTCAAGAGTCTTGGTGACGCCGTCGCGCAGAACTTCCACCGGGACCCGGTCGCCGGGCGGGGCTTCGGCCACTTCCAATCGGAGATGACGGGCGTCGGCGACTTTATGGCCGTTGAAGTCCAGGATCACGTCGCCGCTCTTGAGGCCGGCCTTTTCCGCGGGACTGTTGGGTTCCACTTCGGCCACCAGCGCGCCCCGGTCATTCTTGAGGTTAAACTCCTTGGCCAGCAGCGGGGTCACATCCTGCGGCCGCAAGCCCAGATAGCCGCGCGTGACCTTGCCGTGCTCGATGAGGCTGACCATCACACCCTTGGCCAAATCGGTCGGAATGGCAAAACCGACTCCCTGATTGCCGCCGCTGCGGCTATAAATGGCGGTGTTGATGCCGATCAAACGCCCTTCCGCATCCACCAACGCGCCGCCGGAATTGCCCGGATTGATGGCCGCGTCGGTTTGGATGAAGTCTTCATAATCCAGGCCCATGCTGGCCCGCCCGGTCGCGCTGATGATGCCCATGGTGACGGATTGTCCCATGGCGAACGGATTGCCAACCGCCAGAACCACGTCGCCGACTTCGCATTGGCTGCTCTCGGCGAAGGTGATGGCGGGCTGGTCATTAGCGTCGATCTTGATGACGGCCAAGTCGGATTTGGGATCCCTGCCGACAACTTTGGCCTTGAGTATCCGGCCATCATTGAGCGTGACTTTGACTTCGTTGGCGCCATCGACAACGTGATCATTAGTCAGGATGTATCCGTCCTTGGTGACGATGACACCGGAGCCGACGCCATGTTCGGGCGGGGACATCATTCTCTGATGTCCGCCCAATTGGTTGCCAAAGAACTGGCGCAAGAGGGGATTATCCGGGAGGCCAAGGTCGGTTTCTTTGCCGGGGATGCTCACCTCGACTTTGACCACACTGGGGACAACCTTTTTGACAATCGGGGCGAAGCTGGTGGATATTTTGACCTCCGGCGTCAGCGGCCGATTATCGACGACAAGGCCAATGGATTTGGCCTTCGAGACCTGGTCGCCGGCATGAACCGTGATGACCACGGCGCAAGTGCCGGCCAGGAGCGAACCACCCAAAAGGAGGGCGGCCATTCTTTGAGATAGATAATTCAATTTCATAATCTGATACAAGTTCTGTTTCCGTTGTTATCAACTGCCCACAACTTGCCCCACACGAATGACAGGAGCCTTTCCGGAATATTACAATTTGGTAAATAAAAAAAAGCGGCTGGACAACTTTTTTCCCGTTGACCCAAGGCCTCGACGGCTGAGCCCGATACGGAAATAAGCGAAAATAGCCTGCAACATGACTGACCCCGGCCACGGCCACGCCAACTCAAGGAGGGACAACGCGGACAAAGTCCCCGCCGGCCGCGGATGGCAGGCATAAGAGAAGATTCGCTTAGGGTGGGCGTCGTATTTTTCATCTCGAATTTTCTCGAATTTTCTGGAGCAAGTTGTATTTCACCGCGTGACATCCTTGGCCCCCGGCCGATGCCTCCGGCTGCTTCTTGCTCGTGGCGGCAAGAGGCTGGCCGGATTGTAGGCCGCGTGCCCTCACGCGGCGATCTTCCTGAGTCATGGCCCGCCGTGGATCTTTTCCCTTTTTCATCACTCATTTTGTATGTCTATTGCACATTCTGCGTGTACTATAACTCACATATTAAGAGACTGCAACATATTTCGCAAAATATTTTTGACCCGCCAACAGTGCCGCTGTGGCATGCGTTTGGACGGCCCTCACCCATCGCGGACGATTCCACGAATGAAGACGCAGGCTCGCATCGGACCGCGAAGATTGTTTGAAAGAGCGCGGGAAAGACCGTTTTAAAACAAGCGGATGGACAACATTTTTTCTGTTGACCAAAGGCCCTTCCCGCCGCAACCGGGGCGAATTTGCTACTGGCTGACGCTCACGTGGTAATAAACGTCGTGTTATATCCTCCAAAGGCACAACTATTATTGTAAATATAATTATTCGAGCAAGGATCATCACCGTATTTCCCTCCATAAACTTGAATGGACGAACCCGCCGCGCATACTACGCGGTTAAAACGAACGATGTTCGAAACCGAGTCGGAAAGGGTGATGGCTCCGGGGCCGTCCGGCACATAGCCGCTGTAATCGACGTCGTTGCTTTGAATGACATTTCTATAACCGAGTTGAAAACCAACCTTTATCAGTCGTGAGCCCCAATAGGCGACATTCGTGGTTGTATTTGTATAGCAGCTCGGGAACACATACCACGGCGGACTATAGCACCAGTTATTCTGAATGACATTGCTTGGCTCGTAGCAATCTATGACATCATGCCCTGAAAGGTAAAAGTCATTATCTTCAATAATATTGAATGCGGTAAAATCGTTGCTAGAGTTATAAGTGCCCATGGCGAACCCGTGCTCGCCACCGTCATTACAACCATTATTGAAAACCACAGATGGCCCGCATTGGTTATTATGAATCCAGTTGGACTGGCAGAAATTATACATCGAGAATGGGCTGCTGGCCGGTGCTCCAGTCGAATCGTATGTCTCTCCAAAATAATTAGAGGCAATCTTGCAGTTCGTGCGGTACTTTTTCCCCCGACATGCATTTCGTCACTCGCCAAACCCTCAATGCAACGCTTTACCGGAGGAGGAAAGAACGTGAACAAGTCAATAGTACGGTTTGACCCCTGCGAACTGCGAATTCTGCCATGACATTTTCCTCAAAACAAATTCACCGCTGCGCGGGCTTTCAAAAGGGACAAAGACTAAAAAAACAAAAACTAAAGCCTCCTCACACAACGGAACCCGACCTCGTAGTAGTCGTGGTTCGGGTAGCTGTTGCTGCGATTGGCGCACCGGGCGGTGTAGGCGTAGATGTCCCAAACGCCGCCGCGCACAACACGGACGCCCAGGCCCCCAGATGCCGGGCCTGTTGGATTAGTAGTTGTTGGTTGACCATACGGCGTCCCATACCAATCCCAACACCACTCCCAGACATTCCCAGCCATGTCGTACAGGCCATATCCGTTCGCCGCAAAATAACCCACCGGACTCGTGTAGGGATACGCCCCGGTAGCGAAGGCCGGATCATAGCCAATGGCGGGGGCAAGGTCGTAGGCGAAGCCAGCCGGATTATTACTAGAGCAAGGATAACCGTAGTAATTCGCCTGACTCCACGAAATCGTGTCGCCCCACGGAAACCGCAGCCCGCTCAACCCACCCCGCGCCGCCTTTTCCCACTCCGCTTCCGTCGGCAACCGATACCCACTGGCCGTCCAGTTCGGATAGATCGCATCCGTATCGCCGTTGGTATAAACCTGCATCAACCCCGCATCCGTGTAATACACCGGAGTCAAACCCGCCTGCTGCGAACGCGCATTGCTCCACTTCACCACGTCATACCAATTCACCGTCTGCACTGGTTGATTCGGCTCCGGTTGGTTCGCCTCGTTTGTTTTGCTAAAACCGGCATCGTCAAAACCATATCCGTGGCTCGTGGCATAAGAATAGACCGCCTGCCATTGACTGTAGCTCACCAGGTTCGTGTCCATGTAAAAGGCCGACACAATTATGTTCGTCGGGATGGCGTCGGGCTCGCCATCCAACGTGTCCCCCATCGTGAACGCACCCGCCGGAATGAGCGCCATCCCGTCGGACGTGGTGGCTGTCTGAGATTGTAGCTGCAGAATGTAAAACCGTTGCGGGGTGCTGGCAGTGAAGGTGTTGGAGACGGTGATGGTGAAATTCCCGCTCGCGCCCTGAACATTAGTGGCAACCCGCGCCCACTGGCTCAACGGCAGGGGAAGGTTCGTGCTGGTCAGGACATAATAGTTACCCCCCGAGACGCCATTGCTGCCGCTGACCACCAGATTCGTCCCGGACACGCTCGTTCCCAGAAGGACAGGCCCTTGCCCCAAGGCAGCCACACACCCACAAAACGCCAAAACGACCAATCCGAGTTTCATGTCCGGCTTTTTCACGAAGCCCATAAAGACGGGTTGGGGCCTGGAGTCAAAGAAAAAGAGGCGGAAAACAGTTTCATTTTGGGCTGGCTGCGTGGAGACCCGTGCAGGATCGGGGCAAAGGGAGCAAAGGGGTCAAACCGGGGTCAAACCGCGGTTTGACCCCTGTGTATCTACGCCGCCAACGCTCACCCATCATTGTATTGGCAGCGGCTGCTCAATTAGGTGTCTTCGCTTGTGGGCGGAGGAAAAACCGTCCGGTCCAGAGGGCGAGCATCGAGGTCGCCAAAAGTGCAAACGAATTGCCGCAATCGCGCACAAGACTCCAAGTGCCGTACGCAGCTTGGCTAGTAAACAATGGGAAGAACGGGTTATATCCAACTTCATCGTTATTGATACCAACAGCTATCGCAAAATTCCCGTACTCGGGCGTATAAGCCTCACCCGATCCTCCAGTGTATCCTTGCCAGCCAGTCGGTGTGGCGGCCGTGATAACAGTGTTGTACGGGATGGTAACAGCGCTGAGCACGCTCGAGAAAGGCGTGGTGGAACCCGGTGCTACACCAAAAAAGTCTATGTTCAACACGCTAAAGACATAAGGCGGCTGACCAGGCAGCGGTATGTAGCCCGGTGGATAAGGCGTTGCCTCAATCTCAATCGTGGTTCCGTTAAACCCCGTCGGTTGGCCTGGGTTGACCGTAAATACGTAGGTCAGGTCGTAGTTGGCTCTCGCGTCGAGAGAGGAAAGAGCGGCAACGCAGAGGCCGCAACACCAATAGACGATGGCACGCCACATCCCATTTCCGGCCCGTCCGTTGCGAGATCCTTTCGGCAAATGAGTACCAGTCTTCATAATCGTGTTCCACAATATTCAATTCGGGGGAATTACGCCAGCCCCAAAAACGAGGCCGTGGCGGAGTAAAAAGCGTCCGGTCCAGAGGGCAAGCATTGACGTTGCCAAAAGTGCAAACGAATTGCTGCTGTCGGGCACAAGACTCCAAGTGCCATCCGCAGATTGGCTGGTAAACAATGGGAAGAACGGGCCATATTCAACGTTATTGGGGTAGATACCAACAGCTATCGAAAAATTCCCGTACTCGGGCGTATAAGCCTCACCCGTTCCGCCAGTGTATCCTTGCCAACCAGTCGGTGTCGCGGCTGTGATATCAGTATTGGACGGAATGGTAACAGGGCTGAGCACGCTCGAGAAAGGCGTGGAGGAGCCGGGCGCTACACCAAAAAAGTCTATACTCAAAACGCTAAAGATAGAAGGCGGCTGATGAGGCTCCGGTATGTAGCCTGGTGGATAAGGTGTTACCTCAATTTCAATCGTGGTGCCGTTATACCCCGTCGGTTGGCCTGGGTTGGCCGTGAATTCGTAGGTCAGATCGTAATTGGCCCTCGCGTCGAGAGTGAAGAGGCTGGCCAGGCCGAGGCCGCAACACCAACAGACGACGCCACGCCATATCTCATTTCCGGTCCGTCCATTGCGAGAACCTTTCGGCAGATCAGAACCAGTCTTCATAATCGTTTTTACCACAATGTCCAATTCGGGGGATTACGCAAGCCCCAAAAACGAGGCGGTCGCGGACGATCCAAAAGCAGCATCAACTATTCCAAGAAATCCAGCTTCTTACGCGTTTTACTGTAAGCTCTGAGCTACATATCTTGCCGTAAAAGTGATACGGCACTGAATCGCTTTAATCGAAAGCTGGACTGTAAAAATACGCATTGGGGTCGCATCTAAACATTCTACATTTTACGTTTCGGCAGCGGGTGAGCGCCGCGGCGAGCGTGGCATCTTTTTCCGAGGCCCTGACGGCTGAGCCGATATGGAAATAAGCGAAAATAGCGACTGCAACATGACTGACCCCGGCTTTTGAGCCAGTTGAAACCATTATTGCATATAGACTAATTGAAAACTCATGTGATTGCCCTCCAATCGGCACGTTGATTCGCTGAATTCTTACGGAATGGTGGAATTATTCATTGGCTGCGTGACGATTATCCGTAGTAGCAGCGCTTAACCAAAGTGCCTGCATTTGATGCGCGATTTTTATCAACTCATCCAAGTTGTGCGGTTTTACAAAATACTCGCGCGCGCCCAATTGCCGGGCTATGTTCATATCACATTCGTGGGCGGAAGACGACAGCACCACGGCAGGGATTTGTTTCAAGTCCGGCTGTTCCGCCAGCCAACCGAGGACATCGAATCCATTCATGCGCGGCATTTTGAGGTCGAGAACAATCAAGGCGGGCAACGGGTGAGCGGCGCGGTCTGCGTAGCGACCTTTTCCGCTAAGATAATCCATGGCTTCCTGACCGTCGGGCACGAAAACCAACGGGCACGGCAATTTGGCACTTCCAAACGCCAACTCAAGGATCATGCGGTCAGATTCTTCATCTTCGGCAGCCAATATCGGACGGATCTTTTCACTCATGCGTTTTCATTCTTCGGTGCGACGCGCAAATCCACCCAAAAGCGGCTGCCTTGGTCGGGTTCAGATTCTACCCCAACTATTCCTCCCATGCGTTCGACAACTTTGCGAACAATCGCGAGGCCGATACCAGTGCCCTCGTATCGATCATCAAGCTTTTGGAACATTGCGAAGACGCGAGACTGTGCATGTTTTGGAATACCGATTCCTTTATCCTCAACCCAAATTCGCGCAAACCCGTCTTTAATTTCGGACCGCACACGCACTTTCGGATGCACACCCGGCGCCACGAATTTAACGGCATTGCCCAACAAATTTGAAAAGCACTGCGTCAGCAAGGATTCATTGCCGAGTACAATCGGAAGATTTTCCTCAATCTGAATATCAGCAGTCCCGGACTGAAGGTTTGGATATGTATCCAGCAATCCATGCACGAGCTTCAACAAATCCACCTGTTGAAGTGGCGATTCTTTCAGTGCCGCCTTGGTGAAATTGAGAGCGTCATTGATTAGGTTATCCAGTCGCGCCGCACCGATCACAATTTTCTCGCAGTAAACCCTCGCTTCCGGCGATGTGCTGATGGCAGGTACTTTGTCCTTCAGCAGCCGCGCAAACATGCCCATGGCGCGCAAAGGCGCTCGCATGTCATGCGCAATGCTGTAGGAGAAGCTTTCGAGGTCATTGACTGTCTCCTTCAGTTTGGCCGTGCGTTCAGCGACCGTTTCTTCCAGTTCGGCTGCGTGCTGCGAAAGCTTTTGCTGCGCGTCGCGCAGTATTTCCTCCGCTTTTTTGCGTTCAGTGAAATCGCGGAATACGAGCACCGCGCCAAAGAGTGGCCCGCCTGGTCGGCGAATCGGCGCGGCACTGTCATCAATTGGCGTTTCCGCACCGTCCTTTGCGATCAGGATCGTGTGATCTGCGAGTCCCGCGACGCCACCGAGCCGCAGGACTTTTTCGACCGGATTTTCAACTGGCGCACGTGTTTCTTCGTTGACGATGCAAAACACTTTCGGCAGCGCCTGGCCGTGGGCATCGCCACTGCTCCATTTGGTGAGGCGCTCGGCTTCCGCGTTCACGTATGTGATGCGCCCTTCTTCATCAGTGACAATAACTGCGTCGCCAATGCTCGCGAGCGTTGTGGCGAGCAATTCCTTTTCACGCTCAAGGGCTTCCCGCGCGGCGACAACCTCTGAGATGTCGTGAAGGATTTTCGATGCGCCAACGATTTCGCCATCGGCGTTTTTCAAAGGCGAAATACTCACTGCGACCGGTATCTTTCTTCCGTCCTTGGCGAGGCGTATGGTTTCCAACCGTTCGATGGGCTGACCTTGCCGCAACCGGTTGATGATGTGGTCCTCCTCATTTAGTCGGTCGGGCGGGAATAACAAAGTTACATGTTTGCCGACAATTTCCTCCGCATCATAACCAAAGAGTCGCTCGGCGCTTGAATTCCAACTCTGAATGACACCGTCGAGATTCTTGGTCACCATTGCGTCGCCCGAATGTTCTACGATAGCGGCAAGACGCGCGATTGCCTGCTGTGTTTTGTGCTGTTCGGTCACGTCGCGAAAAACCAACACGACGCCGAATACCGGCCCGTCCGGCTCGCGAATCGGCGCGGCACTGTCGCCAATCGGCATCTCCGTTCCGTCTTTCGCGATCAGAACCGTATGATTCGCGAGTCGGACTATGTCCCCGAGCCGCAGAACTTTCTCAACTGGATTTTCAACCAGCGCGCGTGTTTCTTCGTTAACGATGCGAAAGACTGTCCGCAACGGCTGACCGGCAGCTTCGCGATTGCTCCATTTCGTTAGGCGCTCAGCTTCGGCATTCAGAAAGGTGACACCCCCATTAGTATCAGTAACAATGACGGCGTCGCCGATGCTGGAGAGCGTAGTTGCGAGCAATTGCTTTTCGCGTAACAGCGCTTCCCGTGCGGCAACAACATCCGAGATGTCGTGAATGATTTTTGCCGCGCCGATGACTTGGCCATCGGCATCTTTCATGGGTGAAACACTCACCGAAACCGGGATTTGCTTTCCGTCCTTCGCGACCCGAATGGTTTCCAAACGTTCGACGGGCTGGCCTTGCCGGAGCAGCCCAATAATATAGTCCTCTTCCTTCAAACGATCTGGCGGGAACAGGACGGTTACAGGTTTGCCAACAATTTCTTCCGCGCGATAACCAAAGAGGCGCTCGGCACTTGGATTCCACGTTTGGATCACACCATTGAGATTCTTGGTAATAATTGCGTCGCCGGAATGTTCGATGATAGCGGCGAGACGAGAGGCTGCCTCCTGCGCTCTGCGTTGCGCGGTCACGTCGCGAAATACCAGAACCGCGCCAAACAGCGGACCATCCGCGTGTCGAATCGGCGCGGTACTGTCGCCAATCGGAGTCTCAACGCCGTCCTTGGAAACTAGCAAAGTGTGATTCGCCATACCCGCCACCTTGCCAGTGCGAAGAACCTTTTCGACCGGATTCTCTGCCGTCTGCCTTGTCTGCTCGTTGAGGATGTGAAAGACTTTCGGCAATGTCTGGCCCTTCGCTTCGGAATCCTTCCAACCACTGAGCCGTTCTGCTTCGGGGTTCAGGAAAGTGACGTTGCCATTCTCATCGGTTAAAATGACCGCGTCGCCGATGCTGGCGACCGTCGCCGCGAGCAGGTCGTGAGCTTTGACCAATTCACCCTCAGCGTATTTACGCTTCGCAGCTTCATTCACGCGCCGCCTTCGAGCCAGATGCGTTGCATGGATCGCGCCGAGCCGTTCCTCTCGCTGTGCTTTCGTGCGCGGCTTCAGCGAAGAATCACCGTGAAGGCGGGGTCGGTGCATTTGCGGGGCCTCGGCATACGTCATTTTCCCTTCGGACAAGGAGGAAGCATGTTCGGCCATTTGGCGTTCTTGCTTTTCCAAGTCCGACAAACGGAGTTTCCCCACCGAAAGACTTTGGGTTTTCAACGACCGGCGCATGAGCTTGCCCTTCACTCTGATCCGTGCGAATAAAATGCCTGATGGAACGTAGCGAATTAAATTTGACACTGGTGTCTTTTGCCAGAGCGACTTTGATTTTGTTTGCCTCTCTTTCATACCAACAGCTTCATGTGGCGGTATTCATGCTCTCCCCTCCGCAATGTGCTTATGTTTTCCACAAAATTCATTAACCATAGTAATCCAGATACCCGTACGGGCGCCATGGGGTATAACCCGACTCCGACAAAAAACGCCTTGGCTCGTTAAGAGTTTTATATAATCCTCCCTTATTAGTCTCCGCCGTGGGGAGCGCATCTGGTCTGCCTGTAGGAAACCGGTCTTCTCCGGCGTCCGTGTGTGCAGGACGATCACTTCTCCATTGGTGGAAGCTCCCGTCATGTCGAACTTCGAGTCGCCCAACAAATGCAACAGCAGCGTTTCCAACACTCGCCTGTCTCGTTCGTCTGGGACAACTGCTGTTGCCGCTGCGAATGACGAAGGGGAACGGTAGGTAAAGAGGGTCAGCACCATGAGCAAACAAGTTCGTAGCGTGCCTTGGACCAAAGTCGAACGTCGCAAGTTCTTGATAATCCGCGGGACCATATGCCTGTTTTGCGGCCAAAATCGAGAGTCTTCCATAATCTGTCAGCAGCAAAGTAAATCGAGCAGAATCGGATAGCGAGCCATTTAGCGAACTGACCCCGATACGGAATATTACAATTTGGTAAGGCGCGGAAAAGCCGGAATGCTTTGCCAAGTCTGGGGCGGCAAGATATGGTTTCGCCTTGACGCTTTTGCCCATTGCGAATCGCGAGTTGCGCGTTTCGGCCCGCAACAAAGCGACCCACCGTTTGCGCATCCTCTTCGCCGTGGGCGCCGTCGCGATTGGCGGCGGGCTCGGCCTCATCTCCATGTCGATCGGCGGTGCTCTCGTTTCGCAACTTGGCATTTGGATATTCGCGGCGCTCAAATGGATTGCCTTTGTTTTCACTTGCGCGGCCGGGACTTTTCTGACGGCTGATTGCTTGAGCGAAGAAAAACGGGAGGGCACGCTGGGTCTGCTTTTCTTGACAGATCTGCGCGGCTATGACGTGGTGCTGGGAAAATTGCTGGCCACCTCCATGCGGACCTTCTACAGTCTTCTGGCGATCTTTCCAGTGATGGCCTTTTCCTTTGTTCTGGGCGGCGTCGCCGCGGACGATTTCCAGCACACGCTCCTATCGCTTTGCAACACGTTGTTCTTTTCACTGGCGCTGGGAATGGTCATTTCGGTCATCAGCCGCGACCCGCACAAGGCCTTGACCGCGGCGCTGGCGGCGATGGTGGCATTCTTATTTCTAACGCCCGAGCTGGATTGGCTGCTTTTGGGCCGAAACGCCAACGCGCCGCGAATGAGTTTGCTTTCTCCTTTGTATGCTTTCACTCATACAAGCTCCTATCACGCGCCTGATTTTTGGCGCAGTATAATCCTCGTCCATTTGGCGGGTTGGTGTTGCCTGGCGATCGCCGGTTGGTTGGCGCCCAGAACCTGGCAGGAGAAAGGAATCCGGCCCAGCTTCGGAATGAGATGGCAAAGTCCGCTGTTTGGCTCCGCCAATGCCCGCTCCAGCAGTCGGGCATCGCTGAATGACAACCCGATCTGCTGGATCATCTCGCGAGATCGCTGGGCTTCAAACGTCGCGCGGTTGGCGCTCCTTCTGGTTCTTGGAGTATTCGTGCTGAGCCTGGCATCGCTGTTTCAAGTCCCTGGTCCAGCGACTCCCGCCCCCGCCACTACTGCCACGGCCACCAGCACCGCGACTACAACTTCAACCAACGGCGTCACAACCTTTAGCTACGGTGTCAATTTGGCCGGCGGTTTGGCCGTAAACAGCTTGTACATGCTTGCTGATAAGTGCGCTGGCGCCCTATCGCTCGCGCTCGAGTTCTGGCTCGCCGCGCACGTCTGCCGTTTTTATGTCGATGGCAAGAAGAACGGTTTCCTCGAACTCATGTTGGTGACACCCATCCGGCCGGCGGACATTTTGCATGGCCATTGGCTCGCCTTGCGCCGGCTCTTTCTCGTGCCCGTGGCCGCGCAACTCTTCCTGACATTATCATGCGCCGCCATTGAATGGTGGGTTCCCGTTCGACCGCTCTAGCCTTGGCTCCGGGTATGACGACAACCTTGACGGCACCCAACCGCGCCTTGGAAATTGCGCAACTCCTTGCGATTGGACTGGGGGCGATGGGTTGGTGCCTGGGGCTGTTTCCCATCGTCTGGTTTTCCATCTGGATGGGCCTCAGTTCAAAAAAGATCAACATCGCGATGGTCAAGACCTTTTGCTACGCGAAGGTTTTGCCGTGGTTTGGAGTGTCCTTTGCCGTGATTTTTTTGATGCTGTTGACTCTGAGATTCACTGGTAACCTCGCCATTTATCTTTGTGCCATGGAGCCCTCGCTTTTGTTCATCTGTGTAAATGTTGCCCTCATAGCCTTCGCTCGTCGCCGCGCGCGCACGGCCTTTGCCAAATGGCCCGATTTAACTGCCGCTTGAAAAGACGAGTAGGACTTTAGTGGCTGGCCCTGCTGCCGCCGGTCTTGGCCGGCGCTTGGGAGAGCAGTTCGATGGCTTTGAGCAATTGGGTGTCGCCCGATGTACGCAACTGTTCCGCCGTCATGTCGCGTTCCGAGATGGGGCGCAGCAGGGCGTTGGGTGAAAGACTGACTTTAACGTCCGGCTCGATCCCGCGGTGCCAGAAGGAAACTTTGTTCGGTGTCAACCATTCCTGGACTGCCAGCAGCAGGGCCGAGCCGTCGCTGAGTTGAAATTGGGTCAAAACCGTTCCGGTGCCCAGCGTTGTTTCTCCGACCAGCTTGGCGCGGTGGGCGTCACGCAGTGCGCCGGCCACGATCTCGGAATCACTGGCCGAACGGCCATTGACGAGCAACGCCAGCGGGATGTCCGTAGCCACGCCGCCAGGCTCCACAGCCAGGTTGGTGATGATGTTGTTGGCGTTCTTTTCCCACATGACATTGCCCGCCCGCAGGAACTGGCTGGCGGTGCCCACGCCCTCCTCCAACGCCCCGCCGGGGTTATTGCGAAGGTCAAGAATAATTCCCTGCAAACCCTGTTCTTTGATTTCCAGCAACGCCTTGCGCAGGTCGGCCGTCTCGCCGTCGCTGAACATGTCGATGCGCAGATGGGCCAGGTTGGAGCCGGGCAGCCGTTGCCAACTCACGTGGTTGAGTTTCATGGCGGCGCGGACAATTTTGATTTCGCGCCGGAGGCCGTCGCTGGGATTGAACACCGTCAAAGCGACCGATTGCCCGACTTCGCCGGACATTCTGGCCGAAATGTGGCTCAAAGGCAGTCCGGACACCGAATGCCCATCCACTTGCAAGATGACGTCGCCGGGGCGCACGCCCGCCTGTTGCGCGGGCGAGCCGTCGATGGGCGCGACCACCACCGCCTCGTGCTTGGTGGACTGGACGATATCCACGCCGATGCCGTTCAATTTGCCTTGCACCGCCGCGCCGGCTTTGCGGGATTCCAAGGCGGTCAGATAGACGCTGTGGCCGGTGTCGCCGAGGGCTTCGGTCATACCGTTGATCGCGCCGGCGGCCATATTGGCATGGCGCACCGCCGGACGGTCCACGTAATACTTGTCAATGATGTCCCAAGCCTGCGCCATCAATTGGAAGTCCCCTGCGGCGCTGGCGGGGATGCCGGTCCTCAGGAACCATCGTTCCAGCGCGGCGCCCGCGCTCAAGGCCACGACCAGCAAGAACGCCAGCCCGAAGCCGGGCCGGATGTGGCAGGAGAGAAGGGTCAACTTCTGGTGCTGGTGCGGATCAGGGGACGGATTCATTTTACATCAGTCTAATTTCCTGGCGAAGAGGTTCCAGATCAGTGTCGCTCAGGGACATTTGTTTGAGTTGGGCCGGATTACCCAGTTGGAACGCTTCCCGCAGCAAAGCGCGCGCCAGGGCCAAATTGCCCAACTGGCATTCGTAGCAGGCCAAATTGTATGGAATCAGCATCTCGGCCGGGAAGAGACGGCGGGCGGCGGCCAGGATTTCCTTGGCGCGTGGAATGCCGCCTCCAGGCTTCCGGCGGGTCGCATAGGCCAGCTTGGTCCAGGCGGCGGGTTCACCGGGCATCGTGCGGGCCAAGGTGAAGGCGGCTTCGGAAGCCAGGTCCCAATGGCCTGCTTGAGCATGAACATCATACCGCAGCCAGAGAACGGCGGGGTGCTTGGACAAAGCCTTCCGCACACCGTCCAACTCCGCGGCGGCTTCGCGCCAATTGCCCAACTCCAGCCAGCCAATGGCGGCCGATACAAAATGCGAATCAGGCGGTTCAAGCGGTTGCATCACTCCAGTTTAACCGGTTTCGGCCGCGGCGCCAGCAGAGCATGCACGCCAAAAGCAACCAGGCCAGCGCAGGCGAGCCTCGCCCAGCGATGACAGCCCATTAAATGGGTCGCAAGACTGGCGGCGGCAGGCGGCTCTTCGATTGAGGAAAACATCGGCCCATTAAACTGCCAGAAACGCGGCCAAAAGCCAAGCAGACTCTCATGGGTATTTGGTCATTGCCCCCATGCCCGGCCAAGACCCGCCGACGGACCGTTGGCCCGTTAAAGTTTTTCCGGCGCGTGCCGATACCGTTCTAGCGACCAGTGCGGATGGACTGGAGAAGGCTGTTGCTGTAAATGGCCCAAGTTCGTCCCCAAACTCGCCACATGCTTGAAGACACAGCCTTTTCTCTCGCCGATTGAGTTGATGGCGCTGGCCCTCCTGCTTGCGACGCCAATGCAAGCGCAAAGCGTGGCCGGCGGCTATTCCGATGCTGTAGGCTTCGGGGCCATGGGCGGCATCATTCTTTTGCTATTGGCCTGGACTCAGGCGCTTCGCCGACAGTTGCGGCGCGTCCTGCCTTCGGCCCTCGCCGACAACGGCGGCCCGGAAGTTCCCGGCCAGATCGACGCGGAATCCTCTTGGGACGATGAGCATGCGTGCCTGCGCGCTCTGCTGGAGCATTCCTCCGATTTCATCTATTTCAAGGACCGAGAATCGCGTTTCCGCCGGTGCAGCAAGGCGGTTTACGAACGATTCGGAGTTACCCAACTAGGCATCATCGGGAAAACCGATTTCGATTTTTTTGACGACTCCTACGCCCGGCCCGCTTTTGAAGCCGAACAGGAAATCCTGCGTAGCGGCCAGGCCTTCCACGGCAAGGTCGAGAGGGAAATCCTCCACGACGGGACCGAACAATGGGGGCTGACAGCCAAGATGCCATTGCGCAACAAAGCCGGAAAAATCATCGGCACCTTCGGCATTTCCAAGGACATTACAGAGCTTAAGCGAACCGAAACCCAGCTCGCCTGTGAACGGGACTTGTTGACCATGCTCCTGGACAACATGCCCGACTTCATCTACTTCAAGGACCTCCAGTCGCGCTTCGTTCGGGTCAGCCGGTCCAAACTGGAATGGGCGCTCGCCCTGGCCCGCAACAATCACCTGATGTCGTCCAAGGACAACGGCCACGGCAGCCCGCCCGCGCAATTGGCCGGCCTGACGGAGTTCGCCCAATATCTGTTGGGCAAGACCGATTTCGACATCTATGCCGAGGAGCGCGCCCGTTCCGCCTTCGAGGATGAGCAGGAAATCATTCGCACCGGCGCGCCCCTGATCGGCAAACTGGAAAAGACCGTCCATCAGGACGGCAAGATCAGTTGGTTGGTGACCAACAAGATGCCGTGGCGCGCGCCCGACGGCACGATCATCGGGACTTTTGGCATTTCCAAAGACGTGACCTTCATCAAGGAAGCCGAGGCGAATCTGGAAAACAGTCACAAGAAATTGATGGAGGCCTCGCGCCTGGCCGGCATGGCGGAAGTGGCCACCACCGTGCTCCACAATGTCGGCAATGTCCTCAACAGCGTTAACATTTCCGCCTCCATGGCGGCGGACAAGGTCAAGAGTTCCAAGACGGCCAACCTGGCCCGGGTCGCGGACATGCTGCGAAAGCACGCGGACGGCCTGACGGACTTTTTGGCCAGCGATCCCAAAGGCTCCAAGCTGCCCGCCTACTTGGCCACCGTGGTGGAGTGCCTGGCGGCGGAACAAAAAGAAGTATTGGCCGAGCTCTCCTCCCTCTGCGCCAATATCGAACACATCAAGGAAATCGTCGCTATGCAGCAAGCTTACGCCAGAGTTGCCGGCCTGCAGGAAACTTTGCAGGCCACCGAATTGATCGATGACGCTCTGCGCATGAACGCCGGCGCTGTCGAGCGCCAGCATGTCCGGGTGATCCGTGAATACTCGGCCATTCCGCCCATTTTAGTGGACAAACACAAGGTCCTGCAAATCCTGGTCAATCTCATCCGCAACGCCAAGCACGCCCTGGAAGACCACGGCCCCGACGAGAAACGGATGATCCTGCGGGCCGCGCCGGGCGAAAACGGCACCGTGAAACTCTCTGTCATTGACAACGGCGTCGGCGTCGCCGGCGAAAACATGACCCGCATTTTCGAGCACGGCTTCACCACGCGCAAGAACGGCCACGGCTTCGCCCTGCATAGCGGCGCCCTGGCCGCGCGCGAGATGGGCGGGACCCTCAGTTGCCACAGCGCCGGCCCGGGCCAGGGTGCGGCCTTCACACTGGAACTGCCGCTGCATCCGCCGGAGGAAAACGAGTGAATACCGACCCCACACCGATCCCACGCATTTTGGTCATCGACGACAATCGGGCCATCCACAGTGACTTTCGCAAGATCCTGTGCCCCTCCTCCAGCGCCCCATTGGAGATATTGGAAGCGGCCCTCTTTGGCCCGGAGGAAGCGAACGTCAAACCGCAGGTCTTCGACATGGATTCCGCCTACCAGGGCCAGGAAGGATTGGCCTTGCTGGAACAATCGCTCAAGGAGGGCCGTCCCTATTGGATGGCGTTCGTTGATGTGAGAATGCCGCCGGGATGGGACGGGGTGGAGACGATCGCCAAACTGTGGGAGGCAGCCCCGGAATTGCAGGTCGTCATCTGCACCGCCTATTCGGATTATTCCTGGAGCAGCATGACCTCCAAGCTCCAACACCGGGACCGCCTCGTCATTCTGAAGAAACCGTTCGACGCGATGGAAGTGCTGCAATTGGCGGCGGCGCTGACGGAAAAGTGGCGCCTGCTCCAGCAATCCAAACTCAAAATGGAGCAATTGGAGATCCTGGTGGCCGACCGCACCAAGGTCTTGTGCCAAACCAATGATACCCTCAAAAAGGAGGTGCAGCGCCGCCAGCACACCGCCGAAGCCCTCTCCGCAACCGAGGAGCGCTATCAGTTGCTCTTCCACAAAAACCCGCTGCCCATGTGGGTGATCGATTTGGACACGCTGGTCTTCCTCGCCGTCAATGAAGCGGCGGTCAAGCAATACGGCTATTCGGCCGAGGAATTCGCTTCCATGACCATCCGCAACCTGCACGTGCCGGAGGACATCCCTTCCGTCATGGAACTGCTTTCCGCGGACAAGGTTCGCATGCCGTCCGCTGGGTTAATTGTCAAACACCTGAAAAAGGATGGCACCACGTTTTTCGCCGAGCTGGACTCTCGGGTCGTGACTTTTTCCGGTCGCGAAGCCAAACTGGCCTTGGCCAACGACATCACCGAGCGCAGATTAGCCGAGGAACGGGTGCGGGAACAAGCCGCCCTGCTGGATCTGGCCAGCGACGCCATCCTGGTTCAAGACCTCGCCGGCAAAGTCCGCTTTTGGAGCAAAGGGGCCGAGCGCCTCTATGGCTGGAAGGCCGCTCAAGCCCTGGGCAATCAGATGGAATCCCTGTTTCCCGAGCAGGACAAACCGGCCCTGGCGTCCGCCGAACAGGAATTGCTGGCCCGCGGCGAGTGGATCGGTGAACTGCGCAAACATACCCAAAACGGGGAGGAAGTGACCGTCTCCAGCCGCTGGACCCTTTTGCGCAACGACCGCGGCGAACCCGCCTCGGTGCTCAAAATCGACACCGACATCACCGAAAAGAAAAAACTCGAGGCCCAGTTTTTGCGCGCCCAACGCATCGAAGGCATCGGCACCCTGGCCACCGGCATGGCGCACGACCTCAACAACATCCTGGCGCCCATTCTCATGTCCGCCGGTTACTTGCGCTGGGACATCCCTGCCGACGAACGTGAAAAGGCCATCGGGCGCATCGAACTTAGCGTCAAGCGCGGCGCCGAAATCATCCAACAGGTCCTCACCTTCGGGCGAGGCATCGACGGCGAACGGGCGGCGGTCAAACCGGCCGAATTGCTGGCGGAAATCGCTGAGATAATCGGCCAAACCTTCCCCAAGAATATCATCCTGGAGGTGGACAGTCAGCCCAACCTGGGGCCGCTACTGGGCGACCGCACCCAAATCCACCAGGTCCTGCTCAATTTGTGTGTCAACGCCCGCGACGCCATGCCCAAGGGCGGCCACCTGAGACTGCGCGTGAACACGGCAACCCTGACCGAACCGATGGCCGCCCTGCCCACACCGGCCCAGCCAGGCCCTTACATCGTCTTTGAAGTGGCCGACACCGGCTGCGGCATTGGCGCCGCCGACCGCGAGCGCATCTTCGATCCCTTCTTCACCACCAAGGAAGTCGGCAAAGGCACCGGCTTGGGTTTGTCCACGGCCTTGGGCATTGTGCAGAGCCATCGCGGCGTGGTCACTGTGGAGAGCGAACCGAATCGCGGCACGACTTTTAAAGTATTTTTGCCCGCCTCATCCGAAGCCTCGGACAACCACACCACCCAGATCAACCAGCTTCCGCCCCGCGGCGCCGGCGAAGTCATTCTCATTGTGGACGACGAGCCTGATGTCGTGGAGGGCTTGCGCCAATTGCTCGAAAAACACAATTACCGCGTTTACACCGCCGCTAATGGCGAGGAAGCCCTGGACCTGATCGGACGCCGCGAGCAGAAAATCGACGCCATGGTCACCGACATTATGATGCCGGCCATGGACGGGATGGCGCTGATCCGCGCCGTGCGGTCGGTGATGCCGGAATTGAAAGTCATCGCTTCCACCGGCTTGGGCACCGACATGGGCGGCACCACGCGCACACAGGAATTGAAATCCCTGGGCGTGGCCCACTTTCTTCCCAAGCCTTATGGCACGGAGAAACTGCTGAACATGCTGCATCAGTTGCTCGGCAAGTCGGCCAACACCAACCCGGCGTTGCGCCAGGCAAATTGATATCCTCAGACGCAATGGATGCTCCTGTAAACGCATAGTTCAATTACTGCCGCCCTTGAGCCGGGGGAATTTGGTCGGCCTTTTTCGCCACCGGTCACTCAAATTTTGGCCAATTCTCCACCTGGCAGGTTTGATTTGGTTTGATTTACTTTGATTAGGTTTGATCCGGCCACATTCGTCCCTTTGGTCGTTTGCGTCCCTTTCTCATCGTTCAAGCAAGCGCCACGCCGAGCCCAATCCACTTTGACCCGGTTGACTGGGTTTGACCCCGGGGGAATTTGGTCGGCCTTTTTCGCCACCGGTCACTCAAATTTTGGCCAATTCTCCACCTGACAGGTTTGATTTGGTTTGATTTACTTTGATTAGGTTTTGATCCGGCCACATTCGTCCCTTTCGTCCCTTTGGTCGTTTGCGTCCCTTTCTCGTCGTTCAAGCAAGCGCCACGCCCGGCCCAATCCGGTTTGATCCGGTTTGATTTGGTTTGACCGGGCTGTCGGCTGAATCATTAGCGTCTATTCGCGGTTGACCAAGGTTGACTCGCCCGTTCGAGGCCTTCCTCGTTATCGATAACGGGCATTTAAGGATGCCATACCGAACTTCGCGCACAGCCCGACAGTCGGAGAGACACTACATCTGCTCCAGGCGGCTTTGCGTATTATGGCTTGGCGCGCCGGATTAGCGGGCAGCCGTCGTTCCCAAGTTCTCAAAGAACATCATCTCTCAACGCTTTTACACTCCCACACCATAGCCAGACACGCAAGCCGTTTTTTGGGTAGTGTCCTAATCTGATTTTCTCCGGCTAGATCGCCATGTGGTGAAAACAATGAGCCTGTGCAAACAATTACGAAAGTGTAGTATGGCGGCGTAGTAAACCAATATGCGATAACGTAGCCTAAAAAAATCGGCCCGTTATCCACATAATGATTTTCTCTCGTCGAGTGATTTTTTCCTTTGCTTCGCGTCCGCGATAATCGCCGCTCTAACCGTGCCATCTTTGTGTCGCATGATGCCTTCGCCACACTTCAAGGGTGTTTTCCATCGGCTTGCGTCCACGGATATGGATGCGGCTTCAAGTTGGCAAAAAGCGGGTCCAGCCGCAAACCCAATCGCTGGCGCACGGCGAATGGACTCATATGAATGCATCGTCCAATTCTTCCACACGCCATCGAAAAGCTGGCTTTCCTGGCCCGGCTGCGTTTTACTCACCGCCGATGGATGCGGCCGAAAAGTCCTGGCTGGAGTTGCTCAAGCGTTACTTCGGCTTCACTTCGTTTCGCCCCTTGCAGCGCGAAATTATTGGCGATACGCTCGCCGGCAAGGATGTCTTCGCGCTGCTGCCCACCGGCGGGGGCAAATCGCTCTGCTTTCAATTGCCGGCCTTGCTCCGCCCCGGCCTGACGTTGGTGGTTTCGCCTTTAATCGCGCTGATGAAGGACCAGGTCGATGCCCTCCAAGCCGCCGGCGTCGGGGCCACTTTTCTCAATTCGACCCTTGCCTCCACCGCCTCCGCGCAACGCCTGCGCGGCCTGCACCGGCACGAATTCCGCCTGCTCTATGTCGCGCCGGAACGTTTGATGCTGCCGGGGTTTTTGGGCGATTTGCAAAAGTGGAATGTCAACCTGATCGCCGTCGATGAGGCGCATTGCATCAGCGAATGGGGGCACGATTTCCGGCCGGAATACCGCCAGCTCTCGGATTTGCGCGCGCTCTTGCCGAACGTGCCGATGATGGCCCTAACGGCCACCGCGACGGAGCGCGTGCGGGCCGACATCATCAAGTTGCTGCAATTGCGCGAGCCGAATTGTTTCGTGGCCAGCTTCAACCGGCCCAATCTCAACTATCGCGTGCTGGCCAAAGCCAAACCCGCCGCGCAGGTTCTCGAATTTCTGCGAGCGCGCCCGCGCGACAGCGGCATCATTTATTGCCAGAGCCGCAAAGGCGCCGGGGCCCTGGCTCTTCAACTGGCCCAACACGGGATTCCCGCCAAGCCGTATCACGCCGGCTTGACGGCTGGGGAGCGCAACGAGCACCAGGAACTTTTCCTGCGCGATGACGTCCGGGTCATGTGCGCGACCATTGCGTTCGGCATGGGCATCAACAAACCCAACGTCCGTTTCGTCATTCATCACGACCTGCCCAAGAATATCGAAGGTTATTACCAGGAAACCGGACGCGCCGGACGCGACGGTTTGCCGGGCGAATGTGTCTTGTTGTTCAGCGCCGGGGACGTCGCCAAGCAACAGGGCTTCATCGAGGAGAAAACCCCGGAGGAACAATTGCTGGCCCGCCAACAACTCCGCCAAATCGTTCATTACGCCGAATCGGGCGGCTGCCGCCGGGCCGAGTTGCTGCGTTATTTCGGCGAAACTTTCCCGTCGGACAATTGCGCCGGCTGCGACAATTGCCTCGCCCCGCGCGCCACCTTCGACGGCACTCTGGCCGCGCAAAAGCTCTTGTCGTGTGTCTTCCGCATCCGACAGCGCAGCCAGTTTGGCACGGGGTTGAATCACGTCGTGGAAGTGTTGACCGGGGCCGACACCGACAGAATCCGAAGCTGGGGGCACCGGCAACTTTCCACTTATGGTATTGGCCGCGAGCACAGCCGGGCGGATTGGCAGGCCATCGGGCGCGAATTGGTGCGCCTGGGCTACTTGCGGCAGGCGCCGGGAAAATTCAGCACGCTCGAAGTCACCGACGACGGTTTCGCCGCCCTCCGCGAGCGCAGAAAGATCATCTTGACTAAGCCCATGGCCGCGCCGCCAACCGCGCCGGAAAAAACGCCGCGCGCCGGCGCCATCGGCTGCGATGAGGAACTCTTCGAGCGGCTGCGGCGCTTGCGCAAGTCGCTGGCGGACGAGCGGTTGGTGCTGGCTTACATCGTGTTTTCCGACGTGGCTTTGCGCCAGATGGCGCGGTATTACCCGGCCAACGACGAGGAATTTTCGCGCATCAGCGGCGTCGGGGAGAAGAAGCTCCAGGAATTCGGCGCTGTCTTTTTAGCCGAGATTGCCGCTCATTTGCAATCCCATCCGCGCCAGATTTTCGCCGACGATTCCTTCCAGGCGCAAGGCAGGCGTCTCTAAAATTTAATTTCCGATTTTCGCCGCGCCGACGAACACGGCGCCACTCTCGACGATGAGGTGGCCAGCCTCGACGTTGCCGAACAGACGGGCGGTGGATTTGAGTTGGACGGTGCCTGTGGTTTGCAAATGGGCTGCCAATTCGCCCGCGATCTCGGCGCCGCCGACGCGCAGGACTTCCGGCCAGCGAAAGTGGTTGCCGGCCGGTATAATGAGGCGACCCGCCGTGAAACTGCCTTTGATATGGGCGGTGGAATGGATGGCGAGCGTGCGGCGGGCCACGAGCTTGCCGATGAGGCGGCCCTTGATGACGGCGTCTCCCACGAGGGAATCAGTGTTGAGGAGATAGCCCCTTTCCTCGATGACCATGCGGCCATGCGTCCGGAAATTCTTGGAAAGACTCTGGGTGATATGATAATCGCTGAGATCCAGGTGGCTGCTGCACCGTTTGCACATGGTGGAGGCCGCCGCCACGGGCACGTCCAGTTCAGCGCCGCATTGGAAACAGACCACGCGCTTTTGTTCGAACGCGGGCGGCGGCAGTTGGGGCGGCGGATGAAGGGACTCGGCGACGCGAAAATGCGCGCGGCACTTCTTACAAATGCAGGAATAAGCCGTGCGCGGCTCCGGCTGCGTGTGACCGCATTTGGGGCAGGCCACCGAAACCGTATCCACTTTGAGAGGCACTTGAGGTCAGAATGCGCCTGTTTTGGCGAGAGGGACCGGTTTTGGGGGCTCGCCTGCTCGCGGCGCGATGGGTGACACTTTGTTGGGATTGACTTCGGTCTGGCCCACAAAGGTGACACCCTCCTCCATCACCAACCGGGCGGCGCGGATGTCGCCGAACAATTCGGTCTTCGTTTTGATATCGATCTTTTCTTTGGCCGTGACGTTGCCATTGACCTTGCCGCGGACTATGACGGAATTGGCAGTGATGTTGCCTTTGACGACCGCGTTGTCGCCCAGGTTGAGGGTCCCCTCGGATTGGATATCACCTTCCAGTTTTCCATCGAAGGTCAGTTCGCCGGAAAAGCGGAGTGTGCCTTTGAGTTCCACGTCGGAATTCAGGACGTTCTTGGAGTCATTGATTGCTGTGCTCATGTTGGGTTCTTCATTTTCTGGCTGGGATCACCAGCTCGGGCGGCCTCATTGCGCCGACCGCTCCTGGCAGCGGCGCGGGGGAGGCCTTGTTTGGGTTGACTTCGCACTTGCCCACGAACGTGGCCCCTTCCTCGATGACCAACTTGGAAGCGCGGACGTCGCCGAACAATTCCCCCTTGGACTTGATTTCAATTCTCTCTTTGGCGGAGACGTTGCCGCTGACTTTGCCCCGCAGGACGACGGTATGAAGCTGGAGATTGCCACGGATGACCGCTTCGTCGTTGAGGTGCAGCGCGCCCTCCGACTGAATCTCACCGTCCAGCTTTCCGGCGAAGGTCAATTCGCCGGAAAACTTCAGGATGCCTTTGATCTCCACATCCGTATTGAGGACGTTCCGGGAACCGGTATTCGGCAGGGCGCTCATGGGTCAACCTAATCGTTCGAGTTTCCTGACCCTCTTGGCTTGAGTTTGCGTTTGTGACAATGCCTTAGAGCGTGTCTTAGACCTGCCGAGACGGCGTCATCCACCAGAAAGGGCTTTTTCATCTGGAGTAGGTTAGCGATTTTGCTCCTCTTCATCAAGGGAAAATTAGCGTTTTCTGTGCCAGCGAAATGAAGCGACGATTTTCCGTCAGAATCAGGGGCTTCGCTCCAAAAGTCCGACGGAACACGGCGCCCATGAATGGAACATTTGATGCCATGCATGGATCGTCCGCTGCCACCGACGGAGTTCCGATCGTCCGTTCGCGGCTGGCGGGATTGAGGCCGGCCTTATTTGCCTTGGCGCGCCGCGCTTGAACGTTGGCGCGGCTTCGGCCATCTTTGGGCGATGGGCATGGCACGCAAGATTTCGCACTTCCTGGCCGCGTTGGTAAGCAATGCCTCCGATTTCAAACGCCGCTGGAACCAGGATGCGCCACCGCCCGCCGCGGCCAATGGCCTGCAAGGCCGCTGGCAAGGCGAGTGGATCAGCGAAGTCAACGGCCACCGCGGCGTATTGCGCTGCGTGCTGGCCCGCGGCCAGCCCGGCGATTACAAAGCGACGTTCCACGCCGTCTATGCCAGGATCTTGCGCGTATGCTACACGGTACCGTTGCACGGGCAATGGAGCGAAGGCAAACTCAAGCTGGAAGGCGACGCGGATCTGGGGCCGCTGGCCGGCGGGATTTACCACTACCAAGGCCAAGCCGATGAAACGGAATTTGTTTGCGTGTACCGCTGCAAATACGACCATGGCACCTTCCGCATGAACTCCGCGCCGCAACACCAATAAATTCACATGCCGCGCCGTCGTTTCATCAAGATTGTTCGTCTCGCCGCCGCCGTGCTTGTTGTCGGCCTCATCGTCATCTTCGTGGCGAGCCGAAGGACGCCGGAAGCTTCCTTCCAAGGCCACTCCGCCAGTTATTGGCTGAGCGGGTTTCTCGACCCCAAGGTGGGACCAACCGAGGCGCTAAACGCTTTTCATGAAATGGGAACCAACGCTGATCCTGTTCTCGTGTCAGCCCTCGGAGCCGGCGAAAATCCTTTCGTCCGATTCTATCGCCGCTCATGGGACAGAATGCCGTCGTCAATGCAGCAACGTTTGCCCAAACCGGACGAACCGGGAATGTTGCAAATGGCGGCCGTGGTTGTCTTCCAACACTCCGCCTCAAACCGGACGCTCCCCAACCTGTATCCCATGCTCAAAAAGCCTGATTCCGGTGTTCGTCTGGCGGTTCTCGAAGCGGTGACCAATCGCATCCCGGACGCCGGCCAAGTCCCTTTACTGCTTTTGGCCGGCAATGACCCCGACCTCGCCGTTCGCGCGGCAGTCTGGCATCGCCTTAGCCAGATGGGGGCCTCGGCCACGAACGCCGTGCCGGCTGTGTTGAAGCTCTGCGCGGACCACAACATCGACGTGCGACAGGAAGCCGCCTGGGCATTGTGGAAAATCACCAGTCAGACCAATTCCGCCGTCCCTGTTCTCGAAGGAGTCTTGAGCCAGCACCAGGACGCCGGCCACCGTCATTTGGCAGCCTATCATCTGTTGGTGATGGGAGATTCGGCCCCATTTTTCGTAACCACTTTAATCAACTCGCTTACAAACAGCCAGGCGGGCGATCGCGCAACTGTCTGCACCTTCCTTGGCCAAATAGGTCCCCCAGCCGCCGCCGCCATTCCGGCCTTGCGCAAAGCCTTGCAGGACCCTGGAGCGGAAGTGCGCCGGCGCGCAGAAGTCGCCCTGGCCAAAATCGATCCAGCGCGCGCAACAAACCATGCGCCCTAAACGAATGGTCACATCATGCCGCGTCGGCGCTCCATCAAAATTGTTTCCCTCACAGCGGCTGTGCTCGCTTGCGGCCTCATCGCCTACGTTGCTACGAGTCGTTGGACGCCGGAAGCTTCCTTCCAAGGCCACTCGGCCGGTTATTGGCTGCGCGAGATTGTTCGCCCCCAGGTTGTCGGCTCCCAGACTGTTCCTCCCCGGATTGTTGGTTCCCAGATTTTTTTTCCCCAGTTTTTTGGCTCCCAGATAGCCGGTTGGAGACCGGCATCACCCCAGTTGTTGGAGGCTTTCAATAAAATGGGCACCAATGCCGAACCCGTTTTGGTGACAGCCATCGAAGCCAGGGAAAACCCGCTCGCCAGATCTTTTCGCCGCTTTTACCCCCGGCTGCCGGCCGCGATCCGGCGCCATTTGCCCGAACCTTACGACCCGTTGGCGTTGCGCGCGGCGGCGCTGTTTGTCTTGCGAAATTCGGTCAGAATCCACATCACTCCAAAACTGCTCCCCTTCCTCAAAGAGCCTGATTCCGGGCTTCGTCTGGCGGTTCTCTCAGTCGTGCAACCGGAGGCCGGCCAAATCCCTTTCCTGCTTTTGGCTTCCGACGACCCTGACGCCAAAGTCCGCAGGGAGGTCATGCGGTGCCTAAGTCAGATCGGTCCTTCCGCTGCCAACGCCGCGCCGGCCGTCTTGCAGCTCTGCGGCGATAGCAACATGGACGTGCGACAGGACGCCGCTTGGGTCTTATGGAAAATCACCGGTCAGACCAATACCGCCGTCCCCGTGCTCGAAGGCATCCTGGACGCCGCCGCGGGCCGCAATGATGTGGCAGCCTATCATCTTTTGATCATGGGAGACTCGGCCCCGTTTTTTGTCACCACTTTAATCAACGCGCTCACCAACAGCCAGGCGGGCGATCGCGCCATTGTCTGCTCGCTCCTTCGTGACATTGGACCTCCTGCTGCCGCCGCCATTCCGGCCTTGCGCCAAGCCTTGCAGGACCCTGAACCCGAAGTGCGCCGGAACGCCGAGGTCGCCTTGAGCAGAATCGAACCGCAACACGCCGCCACCCACGCGCCGTGACGCGAGAATGCCTGCGCAAAAGACCAATCCATCCGCGTCAATTCTGAAAAAAATCTATCCCATCCCCGTGGCGCGGCGTTTTCGGCCGCCTTCAGCCCGGCGATAAATCAAAAAGAGCCCTTCGCCATTGTGTTTCATTGACACCAGTCGCAGGCGCGCCGCCTGTGCCAGCCGCTGGACGCCCGCGCCGTCGGCCAGCGTGGGCGCCTCGCGCCCGCCAAAAATCAGCGCGCACAATGTCAAATGAACCTCGTCCACCAATCCCGCCTGGAACAGCGCCCCGTTGACCTCGCCGCCGCCTTCGCACAACAATCGTTTCACCTTCCACTTCGCGCGCAGCCAGCGCAAGGCGGCCGGGAAATCAATTTCGCTCTGGCCGCAAACCTTCACTTCGTCGGCCACCGCCCGCAGCCGGCGCAGCTTTGGCCGCGAAGCCCTTCCGCTTGTCAAGATAATAATCGGCGAAAATCGGTGCCGGAATATTTCCGCCTGGGGATCGATCGTCCCCGCGCCGCTGACGATCACGCGCAGATTATACTCCGCCAGGCCGCGCTTAAGCCGCGAACGGCGATACTTGACAGGGCCGGGTCCCATGTTGACCCGATCCAGATCGACCGTGCGCGCCCCCGCCATCACCGCGTCGGCCGTGGCGCGCAATTCCAGCAGGTGTTGCCGGTCGCGCGGGCCGCCGAACGGCTCGAACCGGCGGCTGGCCGGGGCGATTTTGCCGTCGGCCGTCATCGCCGCGTTCAGAAACACAAATGGCAGGCCGCGCCGGTTCATCTCGTGGACGGGTCCGCCTCGCCGGCCCAAGACGGCGGATTCTTCAAACGGTACAGCATCTCGCCGGCCTTGGGGACGAGCAACACACCCTGCTCCTTGCGGTTGGCAAAGTCTTCTTGGCGGATGCTTTTGGGATCGCGGTAGCCCAGATTGATTTTCCGGCACACGGCCTCCGGGATGCCCGTGGCCAAAGTGACGCGCGCGCGTGGCGTTTCGACGCCGTTCTCGTACGTGCCCAGTCCATAGACGTGCGTGCTGTGCGCCAGCACGCCCCACGGGTAGTTTTTGAAGCGGTCCCACTGTTTGAGAAAATAATCGCGGCAATGGTAGCCGACCTCCATCAGCGCCGGGCCGTGCGTCACGCAAACCTCGCTGATGTGCGGCGCGTAAATGATCAATTCGCCGCCATCGGCCAGCACCGGCTCCAGCTTGTACATGCACTTGCCGCCGGTCCAAAGCTCGTCGTACATGGCCGGCGCGCAGGAGAGGATCGTTTGGAACGCCTGCTTCATATAAGTGATGTGCAACCGGCGCGAAAGCTCGCTCGCCGCGTCCCAGGCCGACTCGGGCGTCCCCGCGTAAATGCCGGCCAGGGCGGCTCCTTCGGCCACCAGGCAGAAGCACAGCTTGGGCGTCGGGACCATCGCGCCGGCCCGGTCCACCACTCGCCGCACCGGCGTCCACTTATTGCCGATGATCATGGGATTGGTCACCACCGCGCCGAGCCAATGGAAGAAATTCAAAATGCGCGGCCCGCTCACGCCCGGAAAAAGGTATTTGTTCCCGCCGGAAAAACCGACCACCTCATGCGGAAACACCGGCCCGACAATGATGATGTGATCATACTCCAACACCAGCCGATTGATCTCCACCGGCACATCCATTGCAAAAAGTCCGCCCGTCAATTGGCCGATTTCCGCCGCCGGGATGCTGCCGATCTCGCGCAACGCCGCCGCTTGGTCCCACGCATGATTATGGAAGGCAACCTGGCGATAAGTCCCCGCCCGTTCCTCCGGCGAGATTTCCAGACGCCGGCAAATCGCCGCTTCACTCATCGGCTGATGCGTGCCCAGCGCGATCAAGACATCCAGCTTCTCGGTCACGCCGCCGAGATGGGCGTGCAGCGCCTTGAAGACCAGGCCGATCGGCGCCGTGCGCGTGCCATCCGGCACGATGACCAGAACACGATTATGCGCATAGGCCTCCGGCGGGCAGGCGATGGCGACCACATCCGCCACCTGGGCCGTGGCGACCTGCCCATTAGCCGCCTCGCATTTCGCCAGCAAGCCCGCAGCACTGTTCATAAGAATCTTCCTGCCCTCCCTTGGTTCTTGCTTCCTCCGCGACCTCCGCGACTCTGCGCGAGATTGGGTTTGACCCGGTTTTGACTGGGTTTAATCGGCCTGCATCCTGCCGTCCTCTTCCTTCTTCCATAAATCATAATCTCTATCGCGCAAGTGTACTTTCCCTGAAGGAGTGATCATCTTTGTTTTGCCTTATCCCCGTATTTTGATGTTTTGAACATTGAATTTGAAATCTTGAACCCTAAATTTTGAACTTTTTTACCGTCTCGCAGGTTTGATTTGGTTTGATTGGCCCGAGCGAGTGCAATTTCGGCCCTGGCATTAACATAAGTATCTCGCTTAGGATGGTCGTATTTGATCGAACCCGAGCCAAACCGGTTTGATCGGGTTTGATCCGGTTTGACTGCGCGGCTGCGATGTTAGGTTTCGCCACCGGCAAGTCCAATTTTGCCCCCCGCAGGAGGTTTGATTTGGTTTGATCCGGCCATATTCGTCCCTTTCGTCCCTTTGGTCGTTTGCGTCCCTCTCTCGTCGTTCAAGCAAGCGCCACGCCCGGTTCAATCCGGTTCGGCGGGGTTTGACCCGGTTTGACTGGGTTTTGCCGACCACGGCGTTCAGGCCGAAAGGCGTGAAATCCGCGCCATTCGTGTCCCTTCCAGCTTGGCCGCTGACGTAAGCCACCCGGCCCGGAGCGCCGTCTCGATACTCGACGGCGGGAAAACGCGAACGCCTTACACCCTCTTTGACATAAATCGCCGCCAAAGTCCCCGGCGCCTGGCCCGTCAAAGTCGCGGCGGCTTCCAAATCCGCCTTCTCAGATTTGGTCAAACGGAGCGTGACGCTCTCCTCCCTAGCCATTGTTGCCATACAATTCAAACAATCGCATCTGCCCGCAACAATTTCAAGCCCTCAAACCGTCTCACCCAATTTGTGTCTATGCTCGTTTTCTACTGCAACCCGAGGTGATTTACAGTTCAAAATTCAAAGTGGAAATTCACGAATGGGGCGCATGTCGTTTTGGGTGGCGTTTTGTTGCTCTTACTCCTAATCTTAGTCGTGATCCTCCTCGTGGATCTCCAGTTGAATGAAATGCCCTTGCGCGTGAATATCCTGGATCACATTGCAGTTGCGGGTCTGCTGCTGGCGGCGGCGCTGGGGTTGGCGCGCGCTTTGCCGGCGCAAAACGTCGCCCTGATTCTGGGCAGCCTGATCGCTTGCGAAATGGCGCTGGAAGCTGTCTGGATCCGTCCTTATTCGCTCTTGCCCGGTTTGCTCTTTTGGCCGGCCGTTACCATCTTGGCGCGGATGGGCGGGCGATGGCTTCTCCGCCGACGGCGGCAGGATTGGAATTACGGGGTCTGGCTCATTGTCCTGGCCAGCGCGGTCGCGGCCTTGGTGCAATTCGCCATTGCGCTCGCCGGCGCGAAATGGTCCGTCGCGCTCAAACTCTCCGCCGTTCGATTCGCCGCGGCGGCTTTGTGTCTGTTCTGGCTGTCGCCGTGGTTTATTTCAAAACTTCCGCAGCAGCCACAGGATCACGCTCACTAAAACACTCAGGAGCAGGCACGTCACGATCGGGAAATGGAAACTGGCGTTGCCCCTGCTGTAATGAATGTCTCCGGGCAACCGTCCCAGCCAGCCGCGGCCAAATCCGCTCCACAACAACGCCCCGGCCGCCGCCAGCGCCAAGCCGGCCACCACGAGCACCTTGCCAAGATCATTCATTTCGCAACGGCTCCTTCGTCCACCACCGCGATCCTCTCAAAACTCTCCTCAATAAACGTTGTGTTTTGGATGCGCGACAATTTGGCGTAAAGCCCGTTTTGTTCGATCAATTCCTCGTGCGTCCCGCGCTCGGTGATTTCGCCGTGCAGCATCACCAAAATCTGGTCCGCGTGGCGAATGGTGCTCAAGCGGTGCGCAATGACGAAGCTGGTGCGATTGGCCATCAGCCGTTCCAACGCTTCCTGAATTAATTTTTCGGTCGCGGTATCCACGCTCGCCGTCGCCTCGTCCAGGATGAGAATGGGGGCGTTCTTCAAAAGCGCGCGCGCGATGCTCACCCGTTGCTTCTCGCCGACGCTCAGCTTGACGCCCCGTTCGCCCACGCGCGAATCGTAGCCCTCGGGCAGGCGGGCGATGAATTCGTGGCAATTGGCGGCGCGAGCGGCGGCCAGAAGTTCTTCGGTGCTGGCGTCGAGCTTTCCGTAGAGGATGTTTTCGCGCACGGTGCCGTTGAACAGAAAGGCCTCCTGGCTGACCACGCTCAGATGCGCTCGCAACGACTCCAGCGACACGCCTGCGATATCCTGCCCGTCGATGACGATGCGGCCCGACGAAACCTCATAGAAGGCAGGCAACAAATTGACCAGGGTCGATTTGCCGGCGCCAGTCGGCCCCACCAAAGCGATCATTTGTCCGGGCCGCGCCTGAAGCGTAATGTGCTTCAACGCGGTGCGGCCCTCCCCGTAGCTGAAGCCGACGTCTTCGTACTGCACCTCTCCCCGCACCGGCTGCCGCAACGCAACCTGGCGTGGCGCCGCCGTGCCGGAACGCTCCTCGGTCGTGTCCAGTATATCGAAAACCCGTTCCCCGGCGGCGCGGGCGGATTGCAAGATTTGGTTCAAACCGTGCAGCTTGCCGAGCGGCTCGTAAAATAGTCCCAGGTAAAGGATGAAGCTGACCAGTTGGCCAATGGTCAGGCGCTGGGCGGCCACCAGCGAGCCGCCCTGCCACAGCACCACGGCAAAACCGAGCGAGGCCGCGAAGGCCATCGCGGGCTGATAGATCGCCCAAACTTTCATCACACCCAGCGTGCTTTGCCGCAAGCCATCGGCCCGGCTGGCGAATCGTTCATCCTCGTGCCGTTGCCGGCCGAAGGCTTTGATTTGCCGCACACCCTGCAGGCTGTCCATCAGGAACGCGTTCATGGCGCTGGAGGCCCGGCGTTGCGCCCGGTAGCGGCGGTGCGCCGTCAACGTGTACCACAGGGTCCCGGCGGCCAGGATCGGGACCGGCAGCAAGGCCATGGCCGCCAGCGCAGGATTCTTCCGCAACAGAATGATCATCACCCCGGCCAAGCTCAAGACGGCGATCGTTCCCTGCTCCGTGCCATCGATCAGCACGCGTTCGACGGCATTGACATCCTCGATGACCCGGGTCATCAGATCGCCCGACGCCCGCTGGTCAAAGTAGCCCACCGGCAGCCGTTGCAGCCGCGCGAAGACGTCCCGGCGCATGTCGTAAATGACGTTTTGTTCGAACACGTTGTTGACTAATATGCGCAGGCTGTTGAACGCGTCCCGCATCAAGAACGCCCCCGCCAGGCCGGCCGTCAGCAGCCAATAGTCCGCATGCTGGCCCCGCACCACGTCGTCAATGATCGCCTGCACCACGCGCGGGAAGACCAGCGAAAATCCCAGCGAAATCAACGCGCAAAGGATGTCCGCCGCCGCCAGCGCCCGATAAGGCCGCAAATAGAAAGCGACCCGGCGCACCACTTCCCAGGTTGTGCGCGAGCGCGCCCGAAAAGTGGGGTCCTCCTCCGCATCAAATTGTTCTCGTCCGCGCATCGTTCGTTACGCCTTTCAGTATCCTGCATGGGCCGTTTGGCGCAAGTGGATTGAAAAATGCCTCGGCATCGGGCACAGTAGCTCGGTTGATGAATCCGAAATGGAAACTAACTGCTTATGCCGTGCTCTTGATTTTGAGCGCATGGTTTGGCCACTGCTTTTATTCCAATTACTCCGCCGTCACCAAGTCTGCGGCGGATGCCGGCGCGGACGCGCCCGCCGTGCCGCCAGAAACCAGCACGAATGCGAATGCGGATAATCCCACCACCAACAACAACAACAACCCCGTGACCAACGTCCTGGCGACGCTGGACACCAATGTCTCCGCCACGTCCAACACCAACGCCGCCGCGACGCCAGACACCAACGCGCCGCCAATCCAAACCAACGCCGCCGCTCCGCCGCGCGAGATCGTCAAAAAGCCCGCGCCGCCGGTCGATTTACGTTCGGCACGCGGCGCCATGATCGCTTACTTGGCCGCGCTGGTCGGGGCGCTCATTGGGCTGGGGTTGCTCGTCGCGCACGATGTGAGCCAATTCGCGGGCAGCCAGGCGGTCGAATATTTTTTCGGCGACGCCGCGGATGCCATTCGCGACCCGGAGTACGAGCGAGCCGAGGCGGCATGGGCCAACGGCAAGCATCTGGAGGCCATCCAACTGATGCGCGATTTCCTGCAGAAGAATCCTCGCGAAATCCACGCCGCCTTGCGCATCGCGGAGATTTACGAGAAGGACCTGAAAAACCTCCTGGCCGCCGCGCTGGAGTACGAGGAGGTCCTCAAGCACAAGTTGCCGGCCGAGCGGTGGGGTTGGGCCGCCGTCCATCTTTGCAACCTTTATTCCAAACTCAATAAGTCCGAGCAAGCTCTGGCCCTCTTGCACCGCGTTGCCGATGAATACCCCAAAACGGCGGCGGCCAAAAAAGCCCGTGCCCGCCTGGGCCTGGCGGAGCCGGAACCGGAAGTGGCCGACAAGGATGTCAACGCCGAAGAGCTGCCTGAATTGACGCCGGACACCACTGTCATCACCATGGAAGAGCGGCCTCCGGAATTGGAACCGCGGACCGGATCTCGGCCCCCGCCGCAGGCGCCACCCCCTCCGCCCGCACCGCCCGAACCTTCCAAACCGAGCCTGCCGCCCGGCTTCCGCCCCAAGAAATAGAACAAGAATGATGCTTCGCGGCCTTCGTTCGCTTCTGTCAACCAAACAGAAAAATCACCGCGCGGGCCGCGCCCGGCGCAAGTCCAGCGTGAAGGGGAATTCAGGGCTTTTTTCCGCCACCCGCGGCCGCATCGTTCCCGGCGTGTGGCCCTGGCGGAAGAAGCGGGCCAGGCGGCGGCTCTCGGCTTTTTAGGCGTTGACCGGAAACGCCTTCACGCGGCGCCCCTGGGCCAACAATGAATCAAGGTTCAAAAAAGCCATCGAACCCCTTGGCGCGAAGAGCTTGTTTCAATTGCGCATCTTCCGTCCACAATCTTCCGTTCAAATGCAGCGTGAGCGCAACATAGGGCGTGTCTTGTTCATCCACCTCTTTGCACAGTCTGTGCGCTTCCATCCAGACGCCCAGAGCAATGTTGGCTTCGTTGATGAATTCCAGGCGGCTAACCAAAGCCTGAACCGCTTCCAAAAGTTCGTCTTCAGTCGGCCCTGTCGCGCGCGCCAAACGCATCTTATGCTTGAATAATTCGACGAATAAATAACCGGGCGAGTAGAACTTTGCCTTCGCGGATGGATCCAGACGGTCTCGCAAATCACCGCGCTGTGAAACGAGGGCTTTGAAGGCAATGTTGGCGTCAACGACAACTCAATCGGGATTCATTCCGCCGCTTTGATGAACCGATGCCGGTTGGCGGCCCACCAACCCGCTTTGATTTCATCGGCCAGCCGAGAGGCCTCGTCCTCAGTCAGATGGCTTCTTCCGGCGATGGCTTCAAGGCGCAACGAGTCCACAAACCAATTCACGCGCTCGGTCGGAACTTCGCTTTTCGGAATTGTCACACGCACAGTTGCATCGGTCGTTTCCACCGTAATCATTCTTTAGTTTGCCTTCTTTTCCGGCGAAAAGCAAGCCAACAAATGATGCTTCGCGGCCTTCGTTCGCTTCTGTCAACCAAACAGAAAAATCACCGCGCGGGCCGCGCCCGGCGCAAGTCCAGCGTGAAGGGGAATTCAGGGCTTTTTTCCGCCACGCGAAGCCGCATCTTTCCCGGCGTGTGGCCCTGGCGGAAGAAGCGGGCCAAGCGCCGGCTCTCGGCTTCGTAGGCGTTGACCGGGAAGGTGGTGTGGTTGCGTCCGCCCGGATGCATGACGTGATAGGTGCAGCCGGCGACGCTGCGATTGTTCCAAGTGTCAAATATATCAAAACCCAGCGGGGTGTTCACGCCCAGCGTTGGGTGCAGGCCGGTGGGCGGCTGCCAGGCGCGATAGCGCACGCCGCAGACGAACTCCCCGTTGACGCCGGTCGGGTGCAGCGGCAACGCCCAACCGCCGGCGGCGATGACGTGCCGCCCAACCGTCAGGCCTTGCGCCTTGATCTGCACGCGCTCGACGGAAGTATCGACGTAGCGAACGGGGCCGCCCGGGCCGGGTTCCTCCCCCAGGACGTGCCAGGGTTCCAGGGCCTGGCGGAGTTCCAAATGGATGTTCCACGCATCGAGGTCGCCAAAGGACGGGAATCGAAATTCGAAGTGAGGCCCGAACCAGTTGGATTGCACCGGATAGCCGTGCTGGCGCAAATCGTCGGCCACCTCGCAAAAATCGCTCCAGACAAAGTGCGGCAGCATCCAGCGGTCATGGATGTCGGTGCCCCAGCGGACGAGCGACTGGGTGTAGGGCTTGTGCCAGAAGCGGGAGATGAGGGCGCGCAGGAGAAGTTGCTGAGCCAGGCTCATGCGGGCGTGGGGCGGCATTTCGAAGGCGCGCATTTCCAGCAGGCCCAGACGGGCGCTGCTGCTTTCCGGCGGGTAGAGCTTGTCGATTGAAAACTCGGCGCGATGGGTGTTGCCGGAGGCGTCGATGAGCAAGTTGCGGAACAAGCGGTCGGTTAGCCAGGGTGGAATGTATTCCTTGTTGGGCACTTGTTGGAAGGCCGCTTCCAATTCGTAAAGGGAATCGTTGCGCGCCTCGTCCACCCGCGGACTCTGGCTGGTCGGGCCGATGAACAAGCCGCTGAAGAGGAACGAAAGCGATGGATGATTCTGCCAATAGGTCAGGAGCGAACGCAGCAGATCGGGCCGGCGCAACAGCGGCGAATCCGGCGGCGTCGGGCCGCCGAGCACAATATGATTGCCGCCGCCGGTGCCGGTGTGGCGTCCGTCCAGCATGAATTTTTCGGCGGTCAAGCGCGTTTGGCGCGCCTCCTCGTAGAGCCCTTCGGTTTGCTGGACCATTTCGTCCCACGAGGCGACGGGATGTAGGTTGACTTCGATGACTCCCGGGTCGGGCGTCACTTTGAGGACGTGCAAACGGTGGTCGCGCGGCGGCGCGTAGCCTTCGATGACGACCGGAGCAGCCAGCTCCGCCGCCGTGTCCTCCACCGCGGCGACGCATTCGAGGTAATCTTCCAGCGTATGCACCGGCGGCATGAACACGTGCAATCGTCCTTGGCGCGGTTCCACGCATAAGGCGGTGCGGGTCAGCCACCAGGCCGATTCGCCCGCGGCGGGAATGCGCGCGACATCCTCCGCGGAAAAACGGGGGAGCGCCTGGCGGCGCGCGGACGGCGGTTCCGGCGGGCGGGGCATCTCCGGCTGCAGGTCCCCGGACGGATGAGGAGGCAGCGTCGGGCGTTCCTCATGCGGGTCCTGCTCGTAAAGGTAGGGATAATCGCCCGCGCTGGTCCAAGACAGGGAATCCAGCGGCAAGCGGAGGCCGATAGGCGAATCGCCGGGGATCAAGTAGCATCGTCCCGGACGGAAGAGCCACGGGCCGGTTTTCCAGCAAGGTCTTTGGCCGCTCCAGCCGCGCTGCAAAGGCAGCACGTAGCCGATCACCTTGTCCAATCCTTGTTCAAAGATTTTGGCCAGGCGCGCGCGCTCTTCCGGGTCCTTGAGATTGGATTTGAAGGGATCGACGTTGTCCGGCAACCGGCGCTCCTTCCACAAATAATACCATGAGTCCTCGTACGCGGGCAGAACGCATTGGCCGCCGCAACCCAGGCGTTGGGCCAGCGCGTGGATGAATTGTTCGGCCTGCTTTTCGCCATGTCCGTAATTTTTGGATTCCAGGGCGAAGAGTTCTTCATTGGTCCAGGCGGGCAGTCCGTCCTTGCGCCAATAGGCCGCGAATGACCAGCGCGGAAGCGATTCGCCCGGATACCATTTGCCCTGGCCGCAATGAAGCAGCGCGCCCTTGGTGAAACGCCGTTTGAGCCGGCTCATCAGGTCAGCGGCCAGCTTCAGTTTCTGAGGCCCGAGCGCGACGGTGTTCCATTCCGGGTCATCGCGGTCGGAAATCGAGACAAAAGTCGGCTCGCCGCCCATGGTCAGGCGGCAGTTGTGCTTGTTCAAATCGGCATCGACCTGGTGGCCGAGTTTTTCGATCTCGGCCCATTGCTCCTCGGTGTAAGGTTTGGTGACGCGGGGCGATTCGAAGAGACGCTTCACGGTCATTTCAAAACTCAGCTCGCATTTGCATTCATCGACTGCGCCGCTGATGGGCGCGGCGCTTTGCGGGTCGGGCGTGGCCGCCAGCGGGATATGGCCTTCCCCCGCCAGCAGTCCCGAAGTGGCGTCCAGTCCGATCCAGCCCGCGCCGGGCAAGTACACTTCGCACCAGGCGTGAAGGTCGGTGAAATCCTTTTCCGTGCCGCTGGGGCCGTCGAGCGATTTGACATCGGGCGCCAGTTGAATGAGGTAGCCGCTGACGAAGCGGGCGGCCAGGCCGCAATGGCGCAGCAGTTGCACCAGCAGCCACGCCGAGTCGCGGCACGAACCGCTGGCCAGGGCGAGGGTTTCCTCCGGCGTTTGCACGCCCGCTTCCAGGCGGATGAGATATTTAATGTCGCGGCACAGGCGCTGGTTGACCTCGACCAGAAAATCGATGGTGCGCGGGCGGTCATCGCCTTTGCGTGCGGCCAATCCGGTCAGGATGCGCTCGCAGCAGGCTTGGAAGAGCGGGGTGGATTCGCAGCGCAATCGGAATGGCTCCAATTCGTGGTCCAGTACGGCCGCGTAAGTAAAAGGCATGCGCTCGGCTTCCGGTTCGAGGAAGAAATCAAACGGGTTGAACACCGCCATCTCGGCCACCAGGTCCACTTCGATTTCCAGTTCGTGGGCCGGCTCCAGGAAGACCAGTCGGGCCAGGTAGTTGGACTGCGGGTCCTGCTGCCAATGGATGAAATGTTTCTCGGGCCGCACGCGCAAGGAGTAGCTCAAAATGCGGGTGCGCGAGTGCGGGGCGGGGCGGAGGCGCGCCACTTGCGGCCCCAACGTAACCAGGCGGTCATACTTATAGGTTGTGCGGTGATGGAGCGCGGCGTGAATAGACATGATGCGGGACCTTAATCAATGTAACGGATCCGTTTATGGACGTCGGTGTTGATGCTGTGATAGGCGTGCGTCAGGCTGCCGGGCGCGAACAACTCCGTCCGCACCACTTCCATGTCCTCGTTGCCGATCGCATCGGTGAAAATCGGCAGCATGTAATCGATGCCGGTTTGCGAGGGCATCATGCGGTCGCGATCGTAGAAGGATCGGTGCATGTAGCGGGCGTGAATATGGCCCCAGCGGTCGCGAAACCGGTTGGCGTCGTATCCCTCCACGTGGAAGCCCTTGGCCTCATTGTGCTGCAGAATGGCCACGGCGTTGTTGCGGCCTTCGACCAGCAACTCAACCGCCTTGCCGCCCAGTTGCGCGGCGTAAAAACGGTCGAAGAGAATGGGACGGCCGCCCCGCTGCGTGTGGCCGACTTTGCGGATGAAGATGGCTTCGTGCGCGGTGGCGGCGCGCCTGTAAAGTTGAAAATAGCGGTCGCCGATCATGCGCATCAACTTGGCCCGGAGCGCGTCGCCCGCCCCGCTCAGGACAATGTTGCCGGCCGGGTCGGTGGACCTGGTCTCGGAACCGAACTCGTGCCCCTGTTCATCGACGATGCCTTCGCCGCAGACAATGACGACGTTTTTCTGCAAATCATAAAGATACTTGACGCGCTCGACCATCCGGTCCAGGTCGATGGCCACCTCCGGCACCAAAATGAGGTCCGGCTGGCCGTAGGCGGTGCCCAGAGCGATGTAGCCCGAATGGCGCCCCATGACCTCGATGATGGCGATGCGGCGGTGGCTCTCCGCCGTGGTGCGAATGCGTTCCACGCCCGAAGCGGAGACAAAGACGGCGGTGGCATAGCCGGGCGTGGCATAATTGATGATTTGGTCCAGGGCAAAAATCGCGCGCGAGTCCGTGCGGCGGTACTTGTAGCCGTCGCCCTCGGCATCCTTGGAGCGCACCCATTCGTCCGGTTCGTTGGCGTAGTTGAGGCCGAGGTCGTTGTCGATGGTTTTGGGCGCCAGGACGGTCGGCAAGCGGTCCGCCAGCGGCTGGAGGCCGTTCAAGGTGCCGTCGCCGCCGATGCAGATCAGGCCCTCGATGCCCAGTTTGCGCAGGTGGGCGGCGATGGTGTCCAATTCCGCGCTGTTGTTGGGGTCCACGTAATCGCGCGATGAGCCGATGAGCGTGCCGCCCTTGGTCGGGTCCAATTCGGGAATCTCCTGGAAGAGCGGATTCAGATGGAGATGAGGCAGTCTGGGGTTGAACAGGGAATTGAATCCCTTGATCAGGCCGATGATTTCGATTTTGAGTTGATTGGCGCGCGTGACCGCGCCGTGGATGGTGGCGTTGAGAGCCGGAGTGTCACCGCCCGCGGTCAAGATGCCGATCCGTTTCATGCGTGCGCTGGCTGTTGCTGCTGCTGTTCCTCCTGCTGAATCATCAATTCTCCCCCCTCGGGGCCGAAGTCCTGGAAGATGTAGGCGTCGAAGGCCGCGCTGCCGATGGCGTTGAGTTTGAGCTGGAACTGGTCAAGGTACCAGTGCAAACCCTGATCGAAAATCTCCTCCACCGTGCTGAATTGCAGCGCCGCCTCCAGTCGGCCGGCCAGCTTTTCCGCTTCGTTGCAGAACCGTCCGCTGGGAACCCCGGAAATGTGCCGCAAGGCCGAGTTCAGCTCGCTGACGCAAAAGCGGGTCGAGCGCGGAAAATCTTCGTTGAAAAGCAGGAACTCGGTGACGTAGCGCGGATGGACGTCCGCTCCGTGAATGGACTTGTAGGCGTCCCACGCGCTGCACGAGCGCAGGATGGCCGACCATCCCAGGGCTTCGGTCTGGCTGATACTGACGGGCATGCCCCGTTCCGGCAGTCCCTGGTAACGCACGTCCAGGATGCGCGAGGTCTTGTCGGCCCGTTCGAGAAACTTGCCGACCTGGGAAAACCACCAGCCCTCGTTGCGCAACATGGTGGCGTAGCCGATGCCCGAGAGATGGAGGGAGGCGGCTTTGATCTGTTGGAAAAATTCGCTAGGGCCCCGCCGCCAGACTTTGCGCGCCTCGGGCGAACGCACGAAGAGATAGACGCGGTTCAATTCCTCCCAGAACTCGAGGGAAACTTGATCGCGCACCATGCGGGCGTTTTCGCGCGCCTGGCCAATGGAGGAGACGATGGAGTTGGGGTTTTCGGGCTGGAAGACCAGGAATTCGGTTACGGCCTGGCCCGTGGCTTTGGCGTGCAATTCCAGGAAGGCCTTCTCGTCGCCCGTGCTTTGCACAATGGGCATCCAATGCTCGGCCAACCGTTCGTCGTTGAGGTTGCGCAAATCCAGCAACAGTTGCAGGTTGACATCGACAATGCGCGCGATGTTTTCGGCCCGTTCGATGTAGCGCGACATCCAATACAGGCAATTGGCCACACGGCTAAGCATGCTTATTCATCTCCATAGAGCACCCAGGTGTCCTTGCTGCCTCCGCCTTGGGAGGAATTGACCACCAATGAGCCGGGCCGGAGCGCGACGCGGGTCAACCCGCCCGGGGCCACCGTGGTTTTTTCCCCGCAAATAATGTAAGGGCGCAAATCAATGTGACGCCCTTCAAAGCAGGCGCCCTCCACGTGCGTGGGATGGCGCGAGAGGGAGATCATGGGCTGGGCGATGTAGTTGCGCGGGTCGGCCTGAATGCGTTGCCGGAAAATTTCAATTTCCTGGGTGGCCGCCTGGGGCCCCATCAACATTCCGTACCCCCCCGATTCGTTGGCCGCTTTGACCACCAGGTTCGGCAGATTTTCCAAAATGTGCTTTTTGTCGGACTCTTCGCTGGCCAGGTAGGTTGGGACATTGGGAATGAGCGGCTCCTGGTCCAAGTAATACTTAATCATGCGCGGCACGAAATAATACATCACCTTGTCGTCGGCGATCCCCGTGCCGATGGAATTGGCTAGGGAGACGTGGCCGGCGCGATAGGCATGGACCAATCCTGGCACGCCGAGCATCGAATCGCGGCGGAAGACCGTCGGGTCCAGAAAATCATCCTCGATGCGCCGGTAGATGACATGGACCGGTTGCAGTCCCTTGGTCGTGCGCATGAACACGCGCGCGTCGGCCACCACCAAATCCCGGCCTTCGACGATTTCAATGCCCATTTGCCGCGCCAGGTAGGTGTGCTCAAAATAGGCGCTGTTGTAGGCCCCCGGCGTCAGCAGGACGATGGTGGGATTGGGCACCCCGGGGGGCGCGATGTATTGCAACATCTTCAACAATTCCTGCGGGTAATGGTCCACCGGCCGCACCCCGATCCGTTCAAACATGTCGGGAAAACTGCGCTTCATGGCCCGGCGGTTCTCCAACACATAACTGACCCCGCTGGGACAGCGCGCGTTGTCCTCCAGCACCATGTAGGTCCCGTCGTCTCCGCGGATGAGGTCACTGCCGCAGATGTGAATGTAAATGTCCTTGGGCACCTTGAAATTGACGAATTCCCGCCGAAAATGCTTGGCGGAGAGGATGTAGAAAGCGGGGATAACGCCATCCTTGACGATTTTCTGCTCGTGATAGACATCGCGGAGGAACAAGTTCAGGGCCGTAATCCTCTGCACCAAACCGCGCTCCAGGAATTCCCATTCCTTGGCCGGGATGACGCGCGGCACCAGGTCGAAAGGAAAGATCCTCTCCGTCCCCTGGGAGTCGCCGTACACGTTGAAGGTGATCCCCTGGCGCAGAAAGGCCAGATCGATCGAATGCCGTTTGTCGGCGAATTCATCGGTGCCTAGCGACTCAAACAAAGAGCAGAACCGCCGGTAATGCGGACGGATTTTTCCGCTCTCGTCGAGCATTTCGTCGAAAAATTTGTCGCGGTGGTATTCTCGCAGCATCAGTCAAAAAGTTTCGTTATGCGCAGCCTGCTCATTTCTGGACTAGTAAACACCTTTTTGGGCCTCGAAAGAAAGATTAAAATATGGCAGGCAAAAAGGTCTTTTGGAACACCGGTTTCCCTCACAAAACGCGATGAACAGACCCGCCCGCGCGGCTCTGTTCCATTCCGTCCACAGGCAATGGCTGGAGCCACAACGACCCATGCCAACCACTAAAGCAATCCGCTTGCCGAACTGCCCCGTGATTCAATCAAGCAGAGTCACTCGCGTGTTAGCGGCACCCAGTCTTTCGCGCGGCCTTTGATCTTGGCTCCGCGGAGCAACGTCACCAGGTTTTGAAGAGACGTTCTAACGCCCTTGTTCTGCTCCGCCAGCGGCGATATTCGGGGCGAATTGCGGATACAACAGCTTCATGCAATCAGGGCAGATCGAGTGCGAAAACTCAGCCCCGGAGTGTTCGCGCACAAAGGTCTCCAGCTTTTGCCAGTAGCCACGATCGTCGCGAATTTTCTTGCAGGAGGCGCAAATGGGCAGCAGGCCGCTCAAGGTTTTGACCTTGGACAGAGTCTCGTTTAAATGCGCGATCAGATGGGTCCGTTCGGCTTCGATCCGCTTGCGTTCGGTGATGTCGTAGGCGATGGAGGAGGTGCCCAGGATCCGGCCCTCGCTGTTCCGGATGGCCGACATCGTCACGCACACGTTGACGGAGGCGCCGTCCTTGCGCCGGCGTATCGTCTCCACCGGTTCCACGGCTTCGGCGCGCCGCAGTTTTTGCCACAGCTCGCCGGCTTCCTGGTGATGGGATGGCGGCACGATTAGCAACGCGGGCTGGCCGATGGCCTCCGCCGCCGCATAGCCGTAGAGCCGCGCCGCGCCAGTGTTCCAAGTGGCGATGAGACCGTCCATATTCTGGCCTATGATCGCTTCTTCCGCCGAATCCACGATGGCGGCCAGATAGGCCAGTTTTTCCAATGCCACCATGCGTTCGTGCCGGGCCTTGGCTTCTCGCTGTTCCCGTTCGATGGCGGGGAGGAGCCGGCTTAAGCTGCCTTTGACGATGAAATCATGCGCGCCGGCCTTCATCAGATCAACGGCCAGTTCCTCGCCGATGGCGCCGGAGACGACGATGAACGGCAAATCCAGCCCCTTGCGTTTCAATTGGGTCAGAGCGGGCAGAACGCCGAAATTGGGAAGTTGATAATCGCACAGCACCACGTCCCACTCCTTTTCGGCCAGGGCCTTCTCCATTTCCTGCTGGTTGGCGACGCGCTCATGCTGCGTTGCGTAGCCGTTGCTGTGCAAGTACCGCACCAGCAGCAAGGCGTCCAACTCCGAGTCCTCGACCAGGAGTACGCGCAGATGCTGCATTCGATTCGATGCTGTCAGAGGAGGCTCGCTTTGCTCGACATCGCTCATATAGTTACCCAAAGAAAACCGCAGCACGCCGTGTGCCATCAGCCTTTTGCTACTAGGTTGACATCATGTCAATCTCCAACCAGTCTTATGGCCGACGATAGCGGCTTTTCTTTGGCCTGTCAAATGCAAGACTCGGGAAACATTCAATGTCCATTTTGTGGACAAACTTTCACGCTGGCCGTGGACACCACCCAGGCCGAGCAAGTGTTTACCGTCGATTGCGAAATTTGTTGCCGACCCATGGAGGTTTCCGTCCGTTGCGAGGCCGGAGAAATTCTGGACCTGGAGGTCCGAGGCGATTGAAATGTCCGTGTGATTTGATCAGTTTGAGTCTGAACTCGCCGGTTTGCTCATGATTTTCCCCGCTAAAAACAAACCTCGACAAACCACAGCGGTCCACAAGATTTTGTTCAAACCCTTCAAGGTTTGGGGGCCAAGAGAGCGTCGAGGCTGCTTGGACCGGCAGCGGTTTTCTCCAACTTCGGGTAGCGCAACCCGCCGTCGTAGTTGAGGTCAATGGTGCGGTAAATGTCGCCGGTCTTTACCAGCAGGCTCAGCGGTGATTTCTTGGCCTTGATCGCAGCTTTTAGGTGGTCGGTGTCGAGGGCGCGGCCATTGACGGCGATAAGCTTGGCGCCGACGGTGAGGCCGGCGTTGAAGGCCGGGCTGTCCCAGACAACCTCGGTGATCTCGCCTTCCTTGCCCAAGACAAGTCCGCCTGAATAACTCAGGTCTGTGACTTTGCGCGCTTTTTCGTTGGATTTGAACCAGTCGGTCGGCGTGTCTGTATAGACCAACCGATAGCCGCCACGGGCCAAGCCGTCCAGCGGGGCGTGATCGCTCACGCGGTCCAAGCGAGCGTGGAGGAAAGCGGTCCAGTCGTTGGGTTGGACTTGATTGAGCGCGTGAACGACATCGTCGAAGTTATACGTCAGTTCACCCCAATCGCGGTCGTTGACGCCGAAGAAGGCGCGGGCGAAATCGTCGAGCGAGCGGGCGCCGTGGGATTGTTCGCGGATCAAGCTATCGGCATCGAGCCAAATGAGAAGTCCCTCCCTGTAGTAATCAACGAGGCGTTGCCAACTTCTCCAGCCTTGGGGCAGGCGATAGGAGATGATCGGATCATCGGTGGTGTCGGCCAGTGGACGCCACTTGCGGCCGGGGTCAGTGTCGAGGCGGGCGGCGAGGCTGGCGAGGGAGCCGAGCGTCTCCTCGTGCGAATTTAGCCCCGACCGGGCGGCGAGCACGAGGCCCCAAAACTGAGTCTGCCCCTCGTAAACCCAGAGCAGGCTGTCCTGCATGGGAGTGCGGTAGTCGGGCGTCCAAAGATCGGCCGGCCGGCGGAACTTGCCGTTCCAGCTATGAGTATATTCGTGGGGCAAGAGGTCGCGCCCGGACGGAGTGTCCTTCCATTCGGTGAAATAGCCGCCCTTGACGCCATTCTCGGAACTGCGATGGTGCTCAAGCCCGATGCCGCCCTGCCGGTCGCTCAAGGCCAGCAGTAAATCATAGTGGTCGTAGTGTTGCGCCCCGAAGAGTTTGACGGCCTGCGTCACCAAGTTACGGTGGAATTGGATTTGCTCCTCGGTGGCGGCAAGTTGCTCGGGCTGATCTGCGACGATGTTAAGGCGCACGCCCGGAGCGAGAGTTTCAACCCGGACGTTGGCGCCGGCGAAGAGCGGGCTGTCCACAAGGGTATCAAAGGAAACTTGCTTGAAATGGATAGTCGCGCCTTCCTGCGTGGCGACCTCGAGGGCGGTCGCGGCCTTCCAGCCATCGGGAAGTTTAACCGAGGCGTCCACCTTGATTTGGCGGACGTAGTAGCCGGCTGGATAGAGCGCCACGGCGTTCCATTGCAGATTGAGCATGTCCGGGGTCGTGACGATGCGGCCCTGGGCGACGTCGGTTGGCGCGAGAAACTGGAACTGCGCCTCAACGCTGGACGTCCCCGCGGGAACGTCGATATGGAAGGCGAAGACATCGACCGGATCGCGCTGCCAAGGGAGCGAACGCCCAGCGGCGTTGAACTGGAGTCCGGCCAGTTGGGAGATTGGACCGGTGTTGGAATGGTTGCCCGGAAGCCACTTCGGGTAGAGGAGCGTAAGCGGTCCGGCCGCGGCGACGGGAATGGTCTCGCTGACGCGGAAAATACCGCGGGTGTTGTCGGAGGCATCGACCGAAACAGTGATGACTCCCGGCCAGGGGACGTCGCGGGCGGGCGGGATCGTGTCAATGATAGGCTTGGCCTCTGGTGCGCTGTTTTGAGCGTGAGTGAAGAGTGGCATAAGGGCGAAGAGAATTGGGACGATACGGTTGCTCATGGGATTTAATGGGAACCAGCTTTGCGAATAACGTTCATCGCCCAAATCTAAAACTTAGGCTGCGCACCAACAAGAAGATTTGTGACTGTGCAAGACTTTCTGTTTGACTGGCAGTCGGTATGAGGGGAGCCGCGCTCGGAGCCAAGCAAAAAATAATCGTCGCCGGTTCCGGGAACGGGTCTTGGCATGGAGTCGCCGGCGGTCAGTTCTCTCCATTTTGCAACTCGGCCTCAATAAGTTTGATCATCTCATCAAACTCTGTCTTCCGGAAGCCCGCGCTGGCCCATTTCACCTTGCCGTCCTTACCGACGACAAAACTTC
>PLIU01000284.1 GCA_003140095.1 Verrucomicrobiales bacterium
GTCTCTTTTTTCCCGGTGACCTTCACCTTCTCGGCATTGATTACGACCACGAAATCGCCGGCATCCAGGTGGGGCGTGTAAACGGGCTTGTTTTTTCCGCGCAAAATGTTGGCGACTTGGACNNCTTAGGCAAATACGTTTTCATCAATTCCCTCTTGCGAGAGCGAGGGGTGAACCTACCAAAGAACCGCCTGATGTCAACTGCCAATTCCATATTTGCGTTTCCCCTCCCCCAAAGCCTAAACTGCCCTGATGGGCAATTCTTTTGGACGTCTGTTCCGCATTACCACCTGGGGCGAGTCTCATGGCGGGGGCGTTGGCGTCGTCATCGACGGCTGCCCGCCACGACTGCCTTTGACGGAGGCGGACATCCAGCCGGACCTGGACCGCCGGCGGCCTGGCCAATCGTCCATCGTCACGCCCCGGCAGGAGGCGGACCAAGTCCAGATTCTTTCCGGCACGTTCGAGGGCAAGACGCTGGGCACGCCGATTTCGATGTGGGTCAAGAACGAGGACGCCCGCCCCGAGGCCTATAGCGAGATGGCAACCAAGTTCCGGCCTTCCCACGCCGATTACACCTACCAGGCCAAATTCGGCGTTCGCAATTGGCAGGGCGGAGGCCGCACAAGCGCCCGCGAAACCGTCGGCCGCGTCGCCGCCGGGGCGGTGGCCAAGAAAATTCTGCGTGAACAATTCGGCGTCGTCATCCTCGCTTACGTCACGCAAGTCCAGCGCGTCGCGGCGCGGATCGACCGGGAGGCCGTGACTTTCAAACAAATCGAAAGCAACATCGTGCGCTGTCCGGACGAGAATGCGGCGCGGAAAATGATCCGCCTGATTGAGAGGATGCGGCGGGCGGGCGACAGCGTCGGCGGCCTTATCGAGTGCGTGGCGCGCGGCGTTCCGCCGGGCTGGGGCGAACCGGTCTTTGACCGCCTGGAAGCGGACCTAGGCAAGGCCATGTTGAGCCTGCCGGCCTCCAAGGGTTTCGAGATCGGCTCCGGCTTCGGCGGCATCTTGTTGACAGGGCTGGCGCACAACGACGCCTTTCGCATGAAGGCCGGCCGGGTGCGGACAGTCACGAATAATTCCGGCGGCATCCAGGGAGGCATCTCCAACGGGGAGACCATTTATTTCCGGGTCGCCTTCAAGCCGGTGGCCACGGTCATGCGGGAGCAGCAGACCGTCGATATCCGCCTCAAGAACACAACCCTGCAAGGCCGCGGGCGGCATGATCCCTGTGTGCTGCCCCGAGCGGTGCCGATGGTGGAGGCGATGGCCGCTTTGGTTTTGGTGGATCACGCGTTGCGCCAGCGGGGCCAGTGCGGCTGACGGTTCCGCGTTTGCTTTTTGGATTTGGAGAGGTCACGGGCAGCAACGGTTTTGTAATTCTAAGACGGACTCTTGCCTTCTTTGGCAATGCTTGATTTCGCCTGTGTTTGCAAGGGTTTTCTCGATTTTGGAGTTTGCTATGATTGACTTCATTTTGCCCCAAAAGCCGCAACCCATATACAAAACGGATATACAATCACAGCAGGCCGACATCGCGCTCAATGATGAGAATATCCAGTTGATCAAATTCTCGTTTTAAGTGTTCCTTAAGGTTGCTTAGGTATTCGCGCGAGGCGGCCGAATCTTGGCTGATGACGCGATAGATCACAATCTCGTCGCGGTACGTCATATTGCCCAATTTCCAGAACCCGTGGTTCGCCTGCGGGAAATACGTCAATCCTTCAAACCGTTGCAGAAGCCGACTCTGGAGGTCTTGAAATTTCGCTGGCTCAATCGGAGAACCGTTGTTGTAGAAAAGCGGAACGAAAACATCATACTCTTTCACCCGCAACCTCCTCCAGAGACGGAGCCAGAGCCTCCCGGCTCAATTGGGTAAACCGGATGCCTGCGTTCTGGAGTCGCCCGACAACGTCATCCGGCAGCACATAGGTGCGCTCAGGCAAAATCATTCCCGGAGAATGGCGCAAAAGAATGGGCAGCGCCTTCGCTTCCTCTTCCCTGCTCAACTGAATGATGATCTTCATAAAATGTTCCAAGTGATGCAGCGTTAGTACCGTTCCAGCTCACGCGCCAGCAGCACCAGATTCGGCAGGACTTTGTTGCCAAAGATTCTGCGCCGCCGAGCGGCAGCATCAGGCCAGCGGACCCGGCGTTTGCCTTTGCCATTCGGTTTTTGCGAGGCAACCGTCGTTTCCAGGGCTTGGACGCACTCAAAGAATTTCCGACGCTCTCGCGGCGGCAACGCCTTCACCTGCTCCAAAACTTCATTCGCACTCATCCTCCAAACCATACCACGGATAGGGCATTCAGAGCAAACTCGAAACGGGCGTTTTCTTCGATGAGACTAACCCCGCCTTCGCCGGTGACGAACCTGCCCGTTTCCGTGCTCGTTGGGTACTCGATGGCGAATTGCCTTGCGAACCAATGGCTGCCGTTAAAATCGCGGCCAGAATTGCGCTAGCGGGGCAAGTGCGGCTGACGGTTGGGTCACCTAGCTGCTGCGGACGAGATGGCGGACAAAGTTGGTGCGGCAAGAGTATTCCATGAGATGGTAGGGCGAGACAGCCCGCAAAGCGGGCCGCTCTTAATTTGTTCTGACTCCGTCGAGCCGTAACTCGATTTCAATTGACCCGGTTTGATTCGGTTTGACGCGGTGCGCATTCGACCTCTGGAAGTAAATTAGATTATCTTATTGTAAACCTGTCTTTTCTGGTCTGGCCGGGTCTGACTGCCACCGCCCTCTTCAGTATCGGATTGTCCAATTTCGGGACACTTCAACCGCGCGGCAGGTTTGATTTGGTTTGACTTGGCTTGACTGGGCTTGACTGGGTTTGACTAGTCGGGGCATTTGGGCCTGTCATGCGTGAAAACCACAAAATCCACAACCCCTGAGCAACTTGGTTAAGCCATGTGCGCTGACGAACAAACCTCGGAGGAACATAAGCACACCTAATCAAGTCACTTCCAGCCCAATCGTTGGAACTCCCTCCCGCGGGCATCCTTGGCGAGGCCGCATCCGCAACTGCAAACTTTCAAAGAACAGGCGCCTGAGCACCACACACTAAAACAATACGATGTTCTGATGGGAACGCAAATAGATCGTCAGCATCGGCTTCCGCCGCAGCCGCGCGGCCAACGCCAGGCCCGGATCACTCTTGGCTCGACGCCTCAAATCGCCAGGAAGATCGGTTCGCGCTGGTCTCCCCGGCTCAGGACGTGATAAATCGCTTTCCGGATATTCAATGTGCATCTGGCGCGACCCCCCTCCGCCGCGCAAGCCCACAAAATAGGCAAAGCTTAAGCTATGGTTCGACCCTGGTTTGACCCCTGTGGAGGGTTTGACCCCTGCGGATGGGGCAATTTACAACAATTTCGGAGTTCCGCATCTTCAAAAAAATCAACCGTCATAAAAATAGAGGCCCACGCTTAGATGGCTGCCCATCATTAAATTCGGGCATAATCAGGCTGAATCGGAATTCGGTCCACAGTTCGGTCCCATCCCGACGAGAATCGCATTTTTAGGGTTTACGCCTAAGTTGTTTATGTACAAATGCTTACATTTTTTGTTCGGTTTTACTTGCAAATCTGAGTGCGAATAAGTACTTTTCTTACTTTACAACTTGTGAAAAAGTGCCGATATATACCACAGGATAATCTGCCTCCAATGGCTAGTCCTGAGCAGCGTGTGTTCTGCTGAATGCCTTGCGTGAGGGCCGGGTGAAAGTCTTTGGGCGTGCCCTTCGCTGGCTAACCGGCTGTTGGAACATGAGTCCTGATGCGTTTATTGAGGCCATACTCGAACATTTGGAAACCGGCGGGCGCGTATTTCGTAAGCACGAGCAGGCGGGAGCGCGATTATTGCCGAGCAACTTTCAGGCAAGCGTTTCGATACGCGATCCTGACGAAGACGACGGCTATGATGATGGCACAGTGTACGTCGAGTTTATTGTGGGAGAGACCGAAGTGATTTCGATTTGTGACGCGCACGAACACGAAAACGACGGACGCAATTTGCGATTGCCAATCTGAGAATATGAACACTACCAAGGAAACGACCTGCCCCTGTTGCGGCGAAGGCTCGCTACGCACTCTGAAACGCGACTACATCGCGAACATCGGCGAAGGGCAGAAACTGCACGTCCCGAACATCGAGATGGAAGTCTGCGACAAGTGCGGCGAGGAAATCCTCTCACTCGAATCAGCCCGAGCGGTGGACGCCGCAATAGCGGACCATACCGAACGTCTTACACCCAACGAACTGCGCGAGCTTCGCGAGCAATTTGGAGTTGACCAAACTGAAATGAGCGAGGCTCTCGGTCTTGGCGGAAAGACCTTTCATCGTTGGGAAAAGGGAACTCAGTATCCGAGCCGGTCTATGGGTTACTATCTGCGGCTTCTGCGCGAGTTTCCCGAAGCCTTTGAGTGGCTTCGCTCGCGGCGATGGAAGGGGCGGAATAGGCACGTCACACGCGAACAATCGCCGGAGGCCGAAATGCAGCAACGTTTTCCAGCCTTGGCTCAGAATCGAGTACGGCTCACCACCGCTATGACTGATCGGTGCAACTACGCGATGGTTCTTCTCGTTGTCCAATGAAAACCTTCTGGACATCGTTCTACTCTTACAAGGGGGGCGTTGGCCGTTCGCTCGCACTCGCAAACGTCGCGGCTCTTTTGGTAAAACGCGGTCATCGCGTCGTGCTCTTTGATTTTGACCTCGAAGCCCCTGGTCTGGACACCTATGCAGCGTTCGCTGATGCGAAGGAAAAGCCGGGCATCGTCGAATACGTTGCGGAATTTCAACGTCATCAGGCTGCTCCCGAAATCACGCCTTATGTTCACGCTGTCAGTCTTCCGGGACAGCTTCGCGGAAAACTATGGATCATGCCGGCAGGCCGGAAGGACAAAGCCTACAACCGTCTGTTGGCCCGCACCCGCTGGGCTGATCTTTTCGATGCGGGGATCGGCATGCCGTTTGTTGAGAACTGGAAACTCTCCATCGAACAGCAATTCCAGCCAGACTATGTGCTGATTGATTCTCGCACCGGGCTTACGGAAATAGGTGGAGTTTGCACCACGGCCTTCCCCGATCTCGTTGTCGTGCTGTTCGGATTGAACGAGCAAAACATCGAGGGAACTGCGACTGTGGCGCGGTATATTCGTGAATCCAAACTTGAACGCACGCCTCAAATCCATTTCGTGGCTACACCTGTTCCTAACTTGTTACTAGACAAAAAGGGCTTGCTCCGAGAACGCTTGGAAATAGCCGAAAAAACGCTTGGCATCCAGCTTGCTGGCAACTCCATTCGTTACTGGCCATCCGCCGCGTTAATCGAGCGGTTGTTTGTGCTCGACGAATCGTTTAGCGAGCCGGGGCTGGCACAAGACCACAATGCTCTCTGCAACAAGATCACCGATTTTAACCGCAACGGATTGGACTTTCTGTTGTCGCAGAGCGAAGAAGCCATAAGAGCCGACGATGTGGAACTTGGCGCGAAACTCGCTACCGTCCTCGCAACGGAATTCTCGAACCGCTCGGAGGCGGTTTTTTGCCGCTCACGCCTTGCACGTCTGGGTAATGGCGTTGGTGAGGCCGTGCAACTGGCGGAACAGGCTTTCGCGCTCGACCCGGTTTACGAACCCCCTTTTGAGTTTCTTTCCGCTCATTACCGGCGTGCAAAGCAGTTCGACCGTATCGAAGCGATGTGCGAACAGTTGCTACGGCTTTCGTCACGCCTTCCCCGCGACCGCAAAAATAGGGTGTTGATGTCCATCGGCGAGCTACGGATGTCCTTGGGCAACTACATTCAGGCAGCGCAGCACTACAAGCAGCTTCTCGAACACGCTTTGGACGACGAGAGACGCCCACCGCTTCTGGCCCTAGTGTATCAATTCAACGCTGCGGAATCCGCGCGTCGTGCGGGTCAAAACGTGCCCCTTTCCACCTGGGAGAAGATTATTCACCTGTTCGAGGGCTTACCCGTGCTTGAAGGGCCGCCGATATTGGCCGCAAACCGGCACGAGGCCTTGTACATTCCCTACGCCCTGACGGGCGACATTCCGAAGGCCAGGGATTCTTTGCTCAAAGCTAAGCGCATAGCGGAGACCGCCAATGATTTGGAGACCATGTTTTCCGTTCGCGACTACCGCAATGTGAATCGCGCCGAATTCCGTGCCATCAATGATGACTTGCTGGCAGCGCTCGAACGCGGCGAACTCTGGGATGGAACCAAGCTACCCGCGCAGACGAAGGAACTGCGCCCAGAAGATTAAGAAGCACGACCCGCACCGAACGTAAGTGCGTCCATCAAAGGGGTCACCCATCAAAGTGGTCAAACCATAGCATTGTCCATTCGTGTTCATTGATGGGCTTTCCTTCAGGCGTGTAGTTTGGGAGCCATGCTCTTCCGGCTGCCCATCTGTAACTGATCCGCCCTTTCTTGGATCGTCACCGTCGTCTCTCGCCGCAGCCGCGCGGCCAATGCCAGTTTACTCGGATTACTTTTGGCTCGACGCTTCAAATCGGTCTGCTTCCACCGCAAGCGTTTCAGTTCCGCTGCGATGATCGCGTCCGTGCGCGCCTGATTGGCCTGCCGCCGCATCACCCCGGCATGGTTGGGCCCCATGGCCAATGCAGCGGCTCCATCAATCCCCGCATGCTCCGCTTACGAGCGGCAAACTTCAAGTCACCAAGGCTGACCTTCGGGGCTTGGCGGCCCTTCGGTCGGGGGAGCCGCGGTATGGCCAATTCGCGCCGCCAGAGATGCGCCCAGATAAACTTCAAGACCGAGGACGGCGGCCAAAGCCGCACCGAGCATGACGGCTCGGATTCTTACGAGGTAACGCGCAGAGGCATTTATTTTCATGCCTCCAATTTAGTGTCCCACCGGCGGAGAGTGTTAATCGAAAGAATTTACGGGTTCATTGATAAATCCGATGGAAGCAGACGCTCCTTGCCGCGGCGCCTTGGGCCGCATCATTAACTCGATGCTGGTCCAGCCTCGCCAGGCGGTTCTTGCTCTAGCGCATCTCATTCTTTGGGGGATTGTGTTTTGGGCGGCGTATCCATCAAGGATCGAGCCTCATTAAGAAAACGGTGGGCGAAGATCCAACTCATCCAATTTTGACCGAGGTCTCCATCCGTGAGTTTTGGCAATTCATTTTCCACAATGTCGGAGCCTTTGGCCAAAGCACTGCGCGCCTCCTTGTCCAGGCCGGTTTGATGCTGTGCCATGGCCAGGACGAGATAGGCCTGCGCGCTCACGTAATTTTCGTCGGAGGCCACTAACTTCTGCATCACTTTTATAGCGCCGGCAAAATGACCTTGCCGATAGCTGGCCAGGCCTTTGACAAACTCAAAGAAAGGCAAATACTTCTGGTTTTCGCCCTCGGCGACCAAATTTTTGGCCATTCGAGCCACAGTCTCCAAGTCAACTCCGGCGTCGGGTAGTGAAAGGCAGAGTTTGGCCGTCCGTTCGGCGACAACTGGATTATTTGTGACGCCCGGGAGGTCCAGCACCCGGCCGCAAATTCGCCGGTAGCCTTCCAAGTCACCATTTTGCGCCAGCAAGGCGCCAAGCGAGTGATAGAGTAGAGGGTTGCTGGAGGGATCAAACCCGATCAACCTGGAATAATCCCCCGCCGCCTCCTTCCATCGGCCGCGGCGGGCATAAAATTCAGCCCTCCCGTAAAGCATCGTAGTGCTTTGACGCTTTTTCGAAAACTCCGGGGTTAGGACGTTGCTGAAAACCTGCTCCGCCTTGTTATATTCTTTCTGATTGGCAAGCGCGCTTGCCTGGAGATATGCCTGCGACTGGCTGGTAGTTGGCATAAGCCCGGCGTCCTGCATTGCTGACATAAACTCGAAAGTACGCGCCGCGGCGGCCATTCGGAGTTGATTGGTGAATTCGCTGGAGCCTGGCTTGGGAGCTTCGGCCGCCATTTCGCGGTCAATCGTCTCCAGCTCGCTCGTTCGGCCCTTATCCTCAAGCATCTCCCTCAACATCAAGTACGGAGTGATTAGGTTGGGATCACCCTTTTTCAGGAACTTCTTTTCCATGGCTATGCCGGTGCGCAGAGTGCTCTCCGATTCCGCCCATTTTCTTTGCGCCAAAAGAGCCGCTCCCAATTCGATGAGGGAGTCGGCCGTATCCAGGCTTTCCTTGCCCAACAATTTGTCCTGCAGGGCCAGTTTCTCGCGCAACAACGGTTCGGCCTCGGCCCATTGATTTTGGGCGGTATGTTGCTGCGCCAAAGCAGTGAGTTGGCGCAGTCGAGCCTCCTGCTCCGCGCGCTCTTGCAGGTGTCTGGCTAACTGTTGTTCGCGCAGTTGGGCCTCGATGGCGGCGACCTCGTTCCTATGCGCCTGTCTCTCTTTGAGGAAGAGCCAGGTAGAAACACCCATGCCCGCCGCCAGCGCGGCCACGACCGCCGCCGCCGCCGCAACAGCCAGCTTGTGGCGCTGCACCGTTTTCTGAAACCGATAGACATTGCTGGGCGGTCGAGCCATGACAGGCTCATTGCTCAAGTGGCGTTGAATATCCGTCGCCAGGCCGGTGGCCGTTTCGTAGCGGCGCGTGCGATCCTTCTCCAGCGCCTTCATCACGATCCAATCCAGATCGCCATGAATAAGGCTAATGAGCTTGGGCGGGTCGGTCTTGCGGTGTTTGGCCACGGTCGTCTGCTCGTCCGCGTTAAGGGCATGCAGCCGGGTGGAAGGCCGCATCGGCTCTTCCTCTCGGATGATGCGCCGAATTTCATCCAGGCCCGCATCCAAAAGACGCTTGGACTCGAAGGGCGTCTTGCTGGAGAGCAATTCATAGAGCAAGACGCCGAGACTGTAGATGTCGCTGCGCGTGTCGATGTCCAGTCCGCTCAACCTGGCTTGCTCCGGGCTCATGTAGGCGGGCGTGCCGACAAATTGTTCAAATGCGGTGAACAGGGTTTTGTCCGTCAGGCGTTGGTCAGTCGTGGCTTTGGCGATGCCAAAATCAATGACCTTGGATACGGGCGTGCCGTCATGGTCGGCCACAAGAATGTTGGAAGGCTTAATGTCGCGATGAATGATGCCTTTCTGATGGGCATGTTGAATGGCATGGCAGACTTGGATGAAAAGATGCAGTCGCTCTTCAGTGCTAAGTTTATTCTCATCGCAGTAGCTGGTGATGGGAATGCCCTTGACCAATTCCATGACAAAGAACGGACGGCCTAAGTCGGTCGCGCCGGCGTCGAACACCTTGGCGATATTCGGATGATCCATCAAGGCCAAGGCCTGACGCTCCGCTTCAAAGCGCGCAATGACCTGGCGAGTGTCCATGCCCAGCTTGATGATTTTCAGCGCGACGCGTCGGCGGACCGGTTCCTCCTGCTCGGCCATGTAAACGATGCCGCAGCCGCCTACCCCGATTTTCTGGAGGAGTTTGTAGTGACCAATTCGGGTGCCGGCTACTTCCTCCGGAACACTAATGCGCATCGTGCCGCCGGCAGCGGCAGCAGTGTCCGGTTCAAGGAAGGATTCCGCGTTGCCGAAAGCTTGTAACAGCGCCGCGATCCGTTGGCGAAGAGCGTCCTGGCCGAGGCAAGCGCCGTCAAGGAAGCCCTCGCGTGCAAGGCCTGCGGGCTGTTTGAGCGCCTCACGGAAAAGAGTCTCTTCCTGATTGGTCGCCGGTTTCATAAACTTGACGATGCAGTGTCACCTATTCATATATGCGCAAGCAAGGCGGAAAAAGTATGTTGATTCGTGTTCAGGGATGGGCTTTCTACCAGGCGTGAAGTTTGGGAGCCACGCTCTTCCGGCTGGCCATCTGCAATCGGTTGGCGCAGGTCTCCCCTGCTGAGGAAGAGATAAATCGCTCCCGGATATTCCATGCGCATCTGGCGCGGCATAAGCGCATGCACGGCTATTGAGTCATGCGCGGCTCAATGTCTTTCCACCGATTATTCTGGAGCGCGTTCCTGAACTGCGTCCACTACCAGGGTGAAGGCTGTTTGACGAGGGGCCTGCTTGCGTCCGCGCGCGAGTGTGATAGTTTGGCTGGGAATGAGTGATTCAGGCAAGCCAGGAGTACACCATCCTCGAATTCCTCCCCTTGAACGCGAGGAAGTGACTGGCGAGGCACGCGGCGCCTTCGAGCGCGAATGGGCCCGATTTGGCCGGCTGACCAACATGAAGCGCACGCTCCTGCGTTCCCCGGCCTCCTATCATGCCCTGATGGAATGGTACCCTTTATTCGACACCATCAAGGCCTTTTTGGGAGAGCGGTTGGCCATCGTCTTTGCGCATGCCATTTCGGCGGAGAGCGATTGCCTTATCTGCACGACGTTTATGCGCCGGATTTTGATGGAATGGGGCGAAAAGCCCGATGCTCTGATCTTGGACGAAAAGGGCCGAGCGGTCGTGGCCTTTGGCCGGGCTCTTGTCCAGCCAGGAAACCGCGTGCCCGACGCGGTCTATCGTACGATGGAACAGCTTTTCAGCTCCGAACAGATTGTGGCGCTCACTGCCTTTGCCGGTTTGATGGCCGCCACCAACATGATCAATAACGCGCTGAAAGTGGATTTGGATGAGTATCTCTACGCCTACCGCCAGGAACAGCCTTTGCCGGAAAGGGGAGTGAAGCATGGCGCGTGACTTTGAGGGCAAAGTGGCTTTCATCACCGGGGCCGCGCACGGCCAGGGAGGGGCCGTAGCGCTGGCGCTGGCGGGCGAAGGCGCCCGCATCGCGGCTTACGACCTCGCCCGGCAGATAACCTATCCAGGTTATAAGCTTGGCGCTCCGGAGGACCTGGCCGAGCTTGAGCAGGAGGTGAAAAACAGAGGCAGCGAAGCGCTCGCTCTGATTGGAGATGTGCGCGAAGACGCCGCCATTGCCAAAGCGGTGGCCGAGACGATGGCGCGTTTTGGCCGAATCGACATTCTTTTCAACAACGCGGGCATTTGTTTTTACGGCAAATCGCATGAATTGAGCGAGGAGGCTTGGGATGCGATGCTCGATATCAACTTGAAAGGCGCGTGGCTGGTGGGGCGGCGCATCATCCCTATCATGATGCAGCAGAGCGCCGGTGTGATCATCAACAACGCCTCGATTGCCAGTTTTCGCGGCATGAACCGGCTTTCGCACTATGCCGCTTCCAAGTGGGGCTTGACCGGTTTGACCAAGTCCTGGGCCATCGAACTGGCGCCGTATGGGATTCGCGCGGTCTCGATCCATCCTACTGGTGTCAACACTCCCATGAATGACGGATTGGCCGAACTGGAAGGCAAAACGCCCCGGGAGATAGCGGAGGCCTCCGCCGGCAATCTGCTGCCCGTCCCCTGGATCGAACCGGAGGACGTGGCCAACGCGGTCTTGTATTTGGCCTCGGATAAGGCGCGTTATGTCACTGGCTCCCAATTCGTGATCGACGCAGGCTTGCTGACCCGATAGAGCCATCGCTTGATATCTGCTGCCAGCATGGACAAATTGAGAACCGCCTTTCGCGGTCACGGGTGATACAGAGCCGTAGATGTTCCTTGCACTTGTCTGGACTTGCATAGAAAAGTAAAATCGGACCAATCCCGTTTGCCTCGACTTCTTCAATATATCCGCACTCACATGCCACCTCAATGGCAGGGAACGCGCAATCTGGATCAACAACGTCACCTGTCAACAGTAGAATCCCGCGCTTTTCAAAAAAACCGACACGATCTTGGCTCGACGGCTCAGATCGGTCTGCTTCCACCGCAAGCGTTGCTCAAACTATTTTATCCGTTTTACCCGGATAATATTGACATTTATTTATATCCGGGTAAAACAAAGGCATGAATGATGAAAATCAATCGTCTGCGAGCGCCCGGCTTTGCACCGCGTTTGCAGGCCAGCGGCACATCGCCACGGGTGAACTGTCTCTCGTAGCGCGCGAGGCCAAGTCGGTCGTGGATACGGGCGAAGACCTTCCCATCCTGATTTTTGATCATGCGACCAGCGCGTTGATCGAACTGGATTTTAGGGGTACGGCTCAGCAAGTGCTGGCAAGACTGGGCCAAGGAACAGAGCCGGACTCTCCGAGTGCCAAGGATTCACGAAAGCGCAGTCCGGGGCGACCCAAGCTCGGCGTCATCGCCCGTGAAGTGACGCTTCTGCCCGGGCACTGGGATTGGCTTGATGCCCAAGCTGGCGGCGCTTCGGCTGCGCTCCGACGGTTAGTGCATGAGGCCAAAAAAGGCAATGCTGTCAGCGATCGCGCCCGGCAATCCCAGGAGGCGGTTTATAAATTCATGACTGTCATGGCCGGGGATTTGCCCGGCTTCGAAGAGGCCTTGCGCGCATTCTACCGGAAAAATCAGGCTCGCTTGAACGACTTGATCAAACCGTGGCCGAAGGACATCCGCTGCCACGTCAAGAAATTAGTGATGGCCGCTCGCCACTTCCGGAAAGCTACCGGGACGGGCCATGGCTCGACTGGGACGCGTTGATCAAAGCAGCCTGCCTACCGCCGATTCGCAATCATGGCAAAAAACTTTTCCCCAAAATGGGTTTCGCCAAAAGCCCGGCGGCATGACCAGATCAAAGGGGGTTTCGAGGAATTTCGAGAACTCGGCCAAAAAAAGGCGGGGCAATTTCGGAGGGCGGCATGATCCTTGTGTGCCGCCCAGAGCGGCGCCGATGGTGGAGGCGATGGCCGCTTTGGTTTTTGGTTGATCACGCTTTGCGCCAGCGGGGCCACTGCGACCGATGATTCCGCGTTTGCTTTTTGGTTTTGGCGAGGTCAAGGGCCGGGAACCTGGTTGGCGTTTCCGGTGTTCGCCGGCGATTCGTGGCTCTCCGCCCAATTGATGTCAACTTTAGAGCCTACGACGGTCAGAGGCAGCCAACTGTCGTTGCCGACAATGACATGATCGGTGTAGATGTTCATCCATTTGTGAATTTCTGAATGGCCGTCCGCAAAGGCAAAACCGCATGCTCCGACGTGATACGAGGCCGGCAAGTCGCCCCATTCAGAGTCTTCTCCATCCGAAGTCGGCGTGTATTGGATGCCGTCGTTAATGCTGTCGGGATGCTCATCGGAAAAAACCCAAGTCTTGGAGGCGATCTTGAAATCAGTCGTCTTGAAGAAATCGGGCCAGTAATTGGCATAGGCCGAGGGTGTTTCCGCATCGGTCGATTTGCTGCCAATGGTGAAATCCATCGAATAACTGCGCACCCTGGGCATCCCGTAGCCCGGAGCAAGGATCGGGTCGGCGGGACATTGATAGATGCTGGGGTTTTTGGTGTAAGCCCCGATGGTAGTGGCTTGGGCGGGTGTTCCACCTATGGCGCCGCCCATCATAAGAACGTAATTGGTATTATCAGGGTTGCCCGGCGTTTCGGTCAACCAGCCTTGGCTCCAGCCGCCTAAGACGCCTTGGCCTCCCAGATTATTCGGCAGAACTTCGCGGTTGTCGCTGGCATACATCATCCATGCCAATATAAGTTCATGACCGTTGCTGATACATTTGATGCCTTGGGATTGTTGTTTGGCTCTGGACAGAGCGGGGAGCAACAAAGCGGCCAGGATGGCGATGATCGCGATGACCACCAACAACTCGATCAAGGTAAAGGCTGTTCGTTCGGGGGACACTCGGTGGAATCTCAACTCTCGCTGTGCGGTCATAACCAAATCCTTTTCGGGCATGTCCTGCAACCTGGCTCACGCCAACCGCTGCGGTCACATCCCCATGCGCTCAACATCGCATGAGCTCCGCGCTTCCGCAACCTGTGTGTGCTTGTTCTGATACTGGACAACTGTCGATGATGGGGCGGAGGGCTATTTCGATGGGCGCGGCGCGGGACCGATGGTTGCCCCCGCCACATATTCCAGGCGCATCTGGATGGACGGCCCGGCGACGCGGCCGGTCTCCACCAATTCCATGACCCTCTTGCGAACGTGGCGGGCGAAGGAATGGGGGTTGTTCTCATAGTGGCAGACTGGCGGGTGCAATTCCTGAAGCCAACTGTCGCTCGGAACGCACACCAGGGAAACATCCGCCGGCACGGCGATGCCTTTTGAAATCAGCCACGAAAGGCACGTCAGCAGGTGGCTCGAACTGCAAAAGACCAGGGCGGTCGGCCTTTTCTCGAGCCGGAAGGCTGTTTCCAAGGACCGGGCAACGGTCGGCGGCGAACTGTTTTCACTCAAAACGATCAACTGGGCCTCCGGCTTGACGGTGTCCAACGCCCGGCGCAATCCCCGCTCCACCGCCAACACGCCGGGCATGGGTGTGGCGAACCCCAGCAACCCGATCATGCGGTGACGGTGCCGCGCCAATTGCAGTCCAGCGTGAAAAGCGGCCGACTCCCAATCGTTGACCACGTAAGGGAGGTTCACTCCCGCATAGGGGCTGCCATAAAGAAAGGCCGGGATGCCCTGCTGCTCAAACCACCGCTGCATGGCCTCTGTGACGAAATGCAGCATCCAGGCGGCCGATGGGTGCTCTTTGACCAACCGCGCCAGATGCCGTTCGGGCCGTTGGAGGTGGAATATTTTGGGGGCGATAAATCGCAATTCCCGCCCTTGGTCCGCTAGATGCATCTGCAAATCCTCCATTTCCAGAAGAATGATGCGATCCACCGTCGGAAAAGGAGATAAAAACGTGACTGGCAGACGGCGCTTGGAGACCGGGTAGTGCGAGGGCAGATGCTGCCTCTGCACGCAACGCTGCCGCCCTTGGCCGGGGGAAGAAATCCAATGCTCAACCTCGAGCATTTTCAACGCCAGACGCAAAGTATTACGGCCCACGCCCAGGAGGGATTTCAACCTCAGTTCACCAGGCAGCACCTCGCTCAGGTCCTTGTCGGCAATCCATTGTTTGAGAGTCGAAGCCGTTTCGGCGACCAGGCTCGTTCTTCTAGGCAGACGGTGCATAAAGCCGCTAGCTTCGCACCTTCCACCGCCGAAGACCAGCCTGGATCAAGATAAACTTTCGCTCTCTACCAGCTACCGAACGGCTCTTACCCAACCAAGGGCGATTCCAGGATCGGGATCGGCTCCGGTTCTTCCACGGGGATAGGTTCGACCAGGGGCTTCAACTCGACGCGACGATGGGTAGTGTAGCCGGTGCCGGCGGGAATGATGTGGCCCATGATTACGTTCTCCTTGAAGCCGCGCAGATAATCGACTTTGCCCATCGTCGCCGCTTCGGTCAGAACACGGGTGGTGTCCTGGAAGGAGGCGGCGCTCAGGAAGCTCTCCGTTTCCAGCGAGGCCTTGGTGATGCCCAGTAGCACGGGTTGCGCTTCGGCGGGTTTGCCGCCCATTTTTTCAACGCGCGAGTTCTCTCTCTCGAATTCAATTTTATCGATTTGCTCGCCCCAAAGAAACTGGGTGTCGCCCGGCTCGTTAACGCGGACTTTGCGCAACATCTGGCGCACGATGATCTCGATATGTTTGTCATTAATGGTGACGCCTTGGAGGCGATAGACCTCCTGCACTTCGTTGACCAGGTGCTCCTGCAATTCCTGCGGGCCGCAGATGTCAAGAATTTCATGCGGATCGACGGGGCCTTCGGTCAATTGCTGGCCTTTCTTGACAAAATCGCCCTTGAAGACGATGACGTGCTTGCCAATAGGGATGAGGTGCTCCTCCTCCACGCTGGTTTGCGGGTCCTTGATGAGGATGGTTCGCTTGCCGCGGACGCTGGGGCCGAAATCGACGACGCCGTCAATCTTGGAAATCTCGGCGGCATCTTTCGGGCGGCGCGCCTCGAACAATTCGGCCACGCGCGGCAGACCACCGGTGATGTCCTTGGTTTTGGAGGATTTGCGCGGGGTCTTGGCCATCAGAGTGCCGGGGACGATTCTCTCGCCTTCGTTGACGACGATGTGGGCGCCCGAGGGGATGGGATAGTTGGCGGCCGGCTCGCCCTTTTCACTTAGGATGACGATTTGAGGATGGAGGTCTTCCTTGTGCTCGATGATGACCATGGCTTCCTGGGCGGTGGCTTGATCGAGCTCCTGCTTCATAGTGACGCCTTCGATGATATCGACAAACTTGACCTTGCCGCCCTTCTCGGAAAGGATGGGGACGTTGTAAGGGTCCCACTCGACGAAGGATTCCCCTTTTTTGACTTTCCCGGCGTTCTTGACGGAAATGACGGAACCGATGACCAGATTATGCACCTCCAGTTCGCGTCCGCTGTCCTCGGCCAAGATAGAAATGGAGCCGTTTTTGTTCAAGACGATGTTGTTGCCGTCCTCCAACTCGACCAGGCGGATGTCGTTGTAGCGCACCAAGCCGTCGAATTTGGCCTTGATCTTGGGCTGCTTGAAGACCTGGGAGGCCGTGCCGCCAATGTGGAAGGTGCGCATGGTCAACTGCGTCCCGGGTTCGCCGATGGATTGGGCGGCGATAATGCCGACGGCCTCGCCGCGCTTGATCATGCCGCCGGTGGCCAAGTTGCGGCCGTAGCAACACCCGCAAATGCCCTGCTTGCTTTCGCAGGTGAGGACGGAACGGATGCGCACTTTTTCCACCCCGGAAGCTTCCACCTGACGGGCTTTGATTTCGTCAATCAGATCGTTGGCGCGGACCAAAACCTTCTTGATGTCGGCAGGATCGACGATGTCGTCGCAGGAGAGGCGTCCGATGATGCGTTCGCTCAGTTTGACGACTTCGTCCTCGCCCTCGTAAATGGCTTGTACGACGATGCCGTTGCTGGTGCCGCAATCTTCCATGCGGATGATGACGTCCTGGGCGACATCGACCAGTTTGCGGGTCATGTAGCCGGAGTCGGCGGTCTTAAGGGCGGTGTCGGCCAACCCTTTGCGGGCGCCGTGGGTGGAGATAAAGTATTCCAGCACGGTCAGGCCCTCGCGGAAATTGGACAGAATCGGTTTCTCGATGATGTCGCCGCTGGGCTTGGCCATCAAGCCGCGGACACCGGCCAACTGGCGGACCTGCTGGCGATTGCCGCGCGCGCCGGAATCGACCATCAGGGAGACGGGGTTGTATTCCAGCTTGCCCTGGTTGGTTTCGAGCGTGCGCAACATGACGGCGGCGATCTGGTCGGTGCAATGGGTCCAGATGTCGATGACTTTGTTGTAGCGTTCGCCGGGGGTGATGACGCCTTTGCGATATTGTTTCTCGACTTCGGAAATCTGCTTCTGGGCGTTGTGAATTTCCTGGTCCTTTTCCTTGGGGATGATCATGTCATCGATGCCGATGGAGCAGCCGGAACGGGTGGCGGAGCGGAAGCCCAATTCTTTGAGCTTGTCGAGCATAATGACGGTCTTCTCGTGGCCGCACTGCTTGTAACAAGTCCAGATGAGATCGCCCAGTTGCGACTTGCCGGCGACCTTGTTGAGGAAGCCCAATTCCTCGGGCCAAATCTCGCTGAAGATGACGCGGCCCACCGTGGTTTCGATGGCGCTTTGCTCGGCATTGCCGTAGAGGGTCTTGTGGCCCCGGTCCGGGTTGGCCAGGCGGATGCGATGATGCATGGTGACCCCGCCGTCGGTGTAGGCGAAAATAACCTCCGATTTGGAACCGAAGAGCATGAGAGGCTTGCTGTCGCGCTTGGCGCGCGGCTCGGCCGTCAAGTAGTAGCATCCGAGCGTGATGTCCTGCGTCGGCGTCATGATGGGCCGCCCGCTGGACGGGCTGAAAATGTTGTTGGGCGCCATCATCAGCAGGCGCGCCTCCAACTGCGCCTCGACGGACAGTGGGACGTGGACGGCCATCTGATCGCCGTCGAAGTCGGCATTGTAAGCGGTGCAGACCAGGGGATGAATGCGGATGGCTTCGCCCTCGATGAGGATCGGCTCGAAAGCCTGGATGGACAAACGGTGGAGGGTGGGGGCGCGGTTGAGCAGAACCGGGTGGCCCTTGGTCACTTCCTCCAGGATGTCCCACACTTCGGGCGACTGCCGCTCGATCATTTTCTTGGCCGAGCGGACAGTGTGGACGTAGCCCAATTCCTTCAAACGGCGAATGATGAAGGGTTCAAAGAGCACCAGCGCCATTTTCTTGGGCAAACCACATTGATGGAGCTTAAGCTCCGGCCCGATGACGATGACGGAACGGCCGGAATAATCGACGCGTTTGCCCAGCAGATTCTGGCGGAAACGCCCGCTTTTGCCCTTGAGCATGTCGCTCAGGGATTTCAAAGCGCGGTTGCCGGCGCCGGTGACGGCGCGGCCGTGGCGGCCGTTGTCAAACAAAGCATCGACGGCCTCCTGCAACATGCGTTTTTCGTTGCGGATGATCACTTCCGGGGTCTTGAGCTGGAGCAGGTTCTTGAGCCGGTTGTTCCGGTTGATGACGCGGCGGTAAAGATCGTTGAGGTCGGAGGTGGCGAAGCGGCCACCTTCCAACGGCACCAATGGGCGCAGGTCCGGCGGGATGACCGGCAGGACGGTGAGGATCATCCATTCGGGGCGGGCCTTGGAAGATTGAAAGGCGGTCAGGAGCTTGATGCGCTTGGCGATTTTTTTGCGAATCTGTTTGCTCTTGGTTTCGCCCATGGCGACAGCCAGATGGTCGATTTGCTTCTGGAGATCGACGTTGCCCAAGCCTTCCCGGACGGCTTCGGCTCCCATTTTGGCGATGAACGCTTCCGGGCCGTAGGTTTCGCGTGCCTCGCGATACTCGTTCTCGCTGAGCAGTTGATGCAATTTGAGGGGAGTCGAACCCGGATCGATGACCATGTAATCCTCGTAGTAAATGACGCGTTCGAGGTTGCGCGCGGTCATGTCCAGGACCAGACCCAAGCGTGAGGGCATGCACTTGAAAAACCAGATATGGGAGACGGGCACGGCCAGTTCGATGTGCCCCATGCGCTCGCGGCGGACGCGGGCCAGTGTGACCTCGACGCCGCAACGATCGCAGACGACGCCACGATGCTTGATGCGTTTGTACTTGCCGCAAGAGCATTCCCAGTCCTTGACGGGGCCGAAAATGCGTTCGCAGAAGAGGCCGCCCTTTTCGGGCTTGAAAGTGCGGTAGTTGATGGTTTCAGGGTTCTTGACTTCGCCTTTGGACCAGGCCCGGATGGCCTCGGGGGAGGCGACGGAAATGGCCACGTACTCGACCTGGTTGACTTTGTCCAAGCCGAGCAATTCGCGGGCGGTTTCTTTAGTATTCATCATGCTTATGCCGTTGTGTAACGGAAATGTTGGTGGCGTTATTTGAGACTGCTCAAGGCGGTGGCTTGCGCGGCGGCGGCCTGCTCCACCGGGTTCGAGTAGCCCACTTTGACATCCATGGCCAAGGACTGCATTTCCTTGACCAGGACGTTGAAGGATTCCGGCACACCGGCTTCCAGGCAATTGTCGCCTTTGACGATGCTCTCGTAAATGCGGGTGCGGCCCTGGACGTCATCGGATTTGACGGTGAGTAATTCCTGCAGACTGTAAGCGGCGCCGTAGGCTTCCATGGCCCAGACTTCCATTTCGCCGAAGCGCTGGCCGCCGTATTGAGCCTTGCCGCCCAGGGGTTGCTGGGTGACCAGCGAATACGGGCCGACAGCGCGGGCGTGAATTTTGTCCGCCACCAAATGGCCCAGCTTCATCATGTAGATGTAGCCGACTACGATTTCCTGGTCGAAGGCTTCGCCGGTGCGACCGTCATGCAGGATGGTCTTGCCGTGTTCGGGCAATTTGGCCTCTTTGAGGTAGCTGCGGATGTTCTTCTCTTTGATGCCGTCGAAGACGGGCGTGGCAAATCGCAGGCCCAGCAATCGGGCGGCCCACCCCAGATGCGTTTCCAGCACCTGCCCGACGTTCATGCGCGAAGGCACTCCCAACGGGTTCAAGACGATGTCCACCGGCGTGCCGTCGGACAGGAAGGGCATGTCTTCCTCTGGCACGATCTTGGCCACGACGCCCTTGTTGCCGTGGCGTCCGGCCATTTTGTCGCCTACAGAGAGCTTGCGCTTGGAGGCGATATAGACTTTGACGGATTTGATGACGCCGCTATCGACTTCCTCGCCGGCTTCGGCGCGTTCGAGTTCCTCGTCATGCTGCATCTGCAAGTCGTCGAACTTCTTTTTGAAGCTGCCGATGATTTCGTTGATCTTGTTGCGAATGGGCGAGGGGTCGATCTCAATGCGGTCATAGACCTGGGCCAGTTTGCGCAAGAGGGTCTTGGTAATCTTGCGATTGGCCGGTATGATGATTTCGCCGGTCTCGGAATTGACGACGTCGAGCGGAATTTTTTCGCCCAGCAGGATGTTGCTCAGGGCCTCGGTCAATTGCTCCCGCAACTCGTCGGTCTTGGCCTTGTGCTCGTCCTGGACTTCCTTGGCATGACGCCGGGTCTCCGGCACGGCCTTGGGTTCCAGTTCGCGTTCCTTTTTGGAGGAGACTTTGACATCCATGACGATACCGTAGGTGCCAGAGGGCACTTTGAGGGAAGTGTCTTTGACGTCGGCGGCTTTTTCGCCGAAAATGGCGCGCAACAGACGCTCCTCGGGCGCCAGTTCCGTCTCGCTCTTGGGGGTGATCTTGCCCACCAGGATGTCACCGGGCTTAACTTCAGCGCCGATGCGAATGACGCCATCGGAGCCGAGGTTTTTCAAGGCTTCATCGCCCAAATTGGGAATGTCGCGGGTGATTTCCTCCGGGCCCAGCTTGGTATCGCGGGCGCCGACTTCGAATTCGTCAATGTGAATGGAGGTGAACACGTCGTCCTTGACGATGCGTTCGCTGATGAGGATGGCATCCTCGAAGTTGTAACCGTTCCAAGGCATGAAGGCGCAGAGGACATTGCGGCCCAGGGCCAGTTCGCCGCCTTGGGTGCAAGGGCCATCAGCGATGACTTGGCCTTTCTTGATGCTGTCGCCCCTGGCCACGACAATCTTTTGATTGATGCAGGTGGCGGCGTTGGAACGCATGAATTTGCGGATGGGATAAATCCACACGCCGGCCGCCGCGTCCGTTTTCAATTTCTTTTTGGAATCGGGTATCTTGCCGTCAGAAGTGACCATGACCAAGTTGCCGTTGACAGAGGCGACTTTGCCGGCCTCTTCGGCCACCAGCACGGCGCGGGAATCGCGCGCGACCCGCTCTTCCAAGCCGGTGGCGACCAGGGGCGCCTCGGTCACCAATAGCGGCACGGCCTGGCGTTGCATGTTCGATCCCATTAAGGCGCGGTTGGCGTCGTCATGCTCCAAAAACGGAATCAAACTGGCGGCCACGGAAACCAATTGCTTGGGCGAAACGTCCATGTAGTCCACCCGCGCCGGTTCGACGTCGATGAAGTCGCCTTTGCAACGGCAAGGGACGTGATCGACGGTGAAGTTGCCTTTGTCGTCGATGGGGGCGTTGGCCTGGGCGATGATGAAGGCTTCCTCGCGATCGGCGGTGAGGTATTCGAGGTGAGTGGTAACGCGGCCCTTCTCGACCTTGCGATAAGGGGTTTCCAGGAAGCCGAAGTCGTTGACTTGGGCGAAGGTGGCTAGGGAAGCAATCAAGCCGATGTTGGGCCCTTCGGGTGTTTCCACCGGGCAAATGCGGCCATAATGAGAAGGATGAACGTCGCGCACCTCGAAGCCGGCGCGGTCGCGGGAAAGTCCGCCAGGCCCGAGGGCGGAAAGGCGGCGTTTGTGGGTCAATTCGGCCAGCGGATTGATCTGGTCCATGAACTGGGAAAGCTGGCTGCGCCCGAAGAAATCGCGGATGACAGCGGAAAGGGCCTTGGGATTGATGAGCTTTTGCGGAGACATGCTCTCCAGGCTTTGATCGAAGAGGGTCATGCGCTCCTTGACCAAACGCTCGGTGCGAGCCAAGCCGACCCGGCACTGGTTGGCCAGCAATTCGCCCACCGTGCGGATGCGGCGGCTGCCGAGGTGATCGATGTCGTCGAGACTGCCTTCGCCCTTTTTGAGGCGCAGGAGGTACTTGGTGGCAGCCACGAGGTCTTCCTTGGTCAAAATGCGCGAATCGCCGCCTTTGATGCCCAACTTCTGGTTGATCTTGTAGCGGCCGACGCGGCCGAGGTCATAACGCTTGGAGTCGAAAAAGAGCCGTTTGATCAGCGCGCGGGCGTTGGCGGCGGTCGGCGGGTCGCCCGGCCTCAGGCGGCGGTAAATGTCCTTGAGGGCCTCTTCCTCATTTTTGGTCGGGTCCTTTTTGAGGCACTTGATGACGACGCCGTCGTCGATGGTGGTATCGACCACGCGGATCTTGCTGATGCCCAGTTCGGCGATCTGTTTGACAACAGCCTTGGACAAAGGCTCGAAGGCGCGGGCGACGACGATGCCTTTGTCGGCATCGGTGGCGTCCTCGATCAACACTTTGTTTTGGATGTCTTCGAGTTTCTCCGCCTCCTTGACGCCCAGTTCTTCGATGTCGTAGAAGAGCTTGAGGATGTCGGCGTCCGAGCCGTAGCCCAAGGCGCGGAAGAAAGTGGTGGTGAGGAATTTGCGGCGGCGCTTTTTGCGGTCCAGATAGACGTAGAGGAGATCGCTGGTGTCAAACTGGGCCTCGTACCAGGAGCCCCGGTCGGGAATGATGCGAAAGGAATACAATTCCTTGCCGTTGGGATGGATGCTTTTCTCAAAAGCCAGGCCTGGGGAACGGTGGAGTTGGCTGACGATGACGCGCTCGGCGCCATTGATGACAAAGGTGCCCTGGGGAGTCATCAGCGGCAGTTCGCCCATGAAGACCTTCTCTTCCTTGGCCGACTTTTCCTCCTTGAGCTTGAAGGTGACGTGGAGCGGGGCGCCAAAGGTGATGCCTTCGCGCAGGCACTCCAGCCAGTCGTGCTTGGGTTCGCCGATCTCGAAGCTGTCATAACCGAGCACGCATTTGCCATCGTAACTTTCGATGGGAAAAACTTCGGTGAAAACGGCTTGCAGCCCGGTGTTCTTGCGCTTGGAAGGCGGGGCGTCGATTTGCAGGAATTCACGATAGGAATTGGTCTGCAATTCGATCAGATTGGGCGGGGCGATGACTTCTTTGATCTTTCCGAAGTGTACGCGGTCAGTAGTTTTCAATGGCATTTTAACCTTTAATCAATGTCTGGCACCGGCCAGGTTCTTTTTAGGCACAACGGCAGCAGGCGCGTTCTCAGGCAGCGGAAAACGTGCCGGTTCAAATGTCCTCTTTTTGCAATGACGATTCTCGTTTTAGAAATCGCTCTGTGAGCGGTTCAGTTAGAGCGGCGGAAGATTCCGCCGCGCTAAATCTACACCATGATTACTTTATTTCAACCTTGGCCCCGACATCCTCCAATTTTTTCTTGGCGGCATCGGAATCGGCCTTGTTGGCCCCTTCCAAAACAGGCTTGGGCGCGCCCTCCACCAGGGCTTTGGCATCGGCCAGGCCCAGCCCGGCTTTGATTTCACGCACCGCCTTGATGGCGGAGATCTTTTTGTCCGCCGGGACGGAAACCAGAATGACGTCGAAGCTCGTTTTGACTTCGGCGACCGGGGCGGCAGCTCCGGCGGCGGCGCCGGGCGCGGCCATGGCGACCGGGGCGGCGGCGGTAACGCCCCAGGCGGTTTCCAGTTGTTTGACCAAGTCGGCGGCTTCAATGACCGTTAACTTGCCCAATTGATCGACTAATGCTGCAATGTCAGCCATGTTTCCTTTCAGTTTCGTTGCCGTCCGCGGCTGCGGATGGATTGCGCTCGCAAGCCTGCGAGCCGACGATTTACTTTGTTTATGTTGTGTGCTTCATATCCGCGAACGGATATGAAATTGTTTATTCTCCCTTGTCCACGCGCGCCTTCAGTACGCGCACGAGTTGCGTGGCCGGGGTGCTGATGACGGCGGCCAGTTTGGTGGCCGGGGCCATGATCACGCCCAGCAATCTGGCACGCAACACCTCGATGGCCGGCAAATCGGCCAGGGCCAGGATGTCGGCGCTTTCCAGGCGCTGGTTCTTCAAATAACCAAAGCGGAATTTCGGTTTGTCGAACTCCGCGCTGAAGGTCTTGACGACCTTGGCGGCGGAGGAAACGTCGCGCTGGCCCGTGACGACGGCCAATTGGCCGGCCAAGGAGGCGCCCAAGTCCGCCACGCCGGCTTCCTTGACGGCCAGACGGAAAAGGGAGTTTTTGACGACATGCATTTCCGCTCCCGCCTTGTGCAGGCGCTTGCGCAGCTCGGTAATGGGGCCGACTTTCAAGCCCCGGTAATCGACGACGATGAAAAAGGGCGAGGCGTTGAGCCGGGCCACATATTCCTGGCTGATAATTTGCTTTTCGATGCGCATGATGGGTTTCCTTTGGGATTAGGCGGCGGCCAGGAATTCGCGGATATCCACCCGCACTGGCGGACTCATGGTGGCGGAAATGGTGCAGGTATGAACGAACACACCCTTGGCGCTGCTGGGCTTGGCCTTGAAAACCGCCTCAATCACCGCCCGCGCGTTTTCCACGATGTGCTCAGGGGTGAAGGAAATCTTGCCGATGGGCACATGGACGTTCCCGCCCTTATCCACTTTGAACTCAACACGACCGGCCTTGACTTCCTTGATCGCCTTGGCGGTGTCGTCGGTCACGGTGCCGGTTTTGGGGTTGGGCATCAGCCCGCGCGGGCCGAGCGCCTTGCCCAATTTGCGCACTTCGGACATGGCTTCGGGGGTGGCAATGGCGACGTCGAAATCAGTCCAGCCTTCGTTGCACCGCTTGATCAAATCATCGAAGCCGACGTATTCGGCCCCGGCGGCGCGGGCGGCTTCGGCAGCCGCGCCCGGCTTGGCGAAGACCAGGACGCGGACAGTGTTGCCGCTGCCGTGGGGCAAGGGCACCGTGCCGCGGACCATTTGGTCGGATTGCTTGGGATCGACACCGAGTTTGAAAGCCATGTCAATGGATTCATTGAACTTGGCCTTGGGAAACTTGGTGAGAACTTCCACGGCTGATTTAAGCGGGTAGAGCTTGTGCCCTGCCACCAGTTCCAGCCCTTTTTTATATCGTTTGCTTGGCATGTTTGTAAGCGGTACAAACGAGCCGCCGCCAAAGCGGAGACTCTTCCGCGGTTGCTTAATCGATGACGTCGATCCCCATACTGCGAGCGGTGCCCGCAATAATCCGGAAGCCCGCCTCTTCGGAGGCGGCGTTGAGATCCTTGACTTTGAGTTTCACAATTTCCAAGACCTGTTTGCGCGTGACTTTGCCGACTTTGTCCTTGTTCGGGACCTTGGAACCGGAAGCGATGCCGGCGGCCTTTTTGAGCAGAATGGCGGCCGGGGGCGACTTGGTGATGAAAGTAAATGACTTGTCCTGATAAACGGTGATGACCACCGGGATGATGATGCCGGCCTGATCCTTGGTGGTGGCGTTGAATTCCTTGCAAAAGGCCATGATGTTGACGCCTTGCTGGCCCAAGGCGGGCCCCACTGGCGGGGCCGGGTTGGCCTGCCCGGCCGGAATCTGCAATTTGATCTGTCCGATAATCTTCTTGGCCATAAAAATTCGCGCTGCGCTTAAGCTTTCTCCACTTGCCAATACTCCAGTTCGACGGGAGTATTGCGCCCGAAAATGTTGACCGTGACCTTGAGTTTGCCACGATCCGGCTCGATTTCCTCAATCACGCCGCTGAAATTCAAGAACGGCCCGTCATTGATCTTGACGGTTTCGCCGACGTCAAAATGCACCTTCGGCTTCTCGGTCTCCTCGCTTTCGGAGATTTGCGCTTTGATGGTCGCAATCTCGTCCGGCGTGACCGGAATGGGCCGATCGCCCCCGACAATGCCAATTTTGCCCGGCGTGTCCTGGATAAAGTACCACGGTTTCTCCAAAATGCGGTTCTGCTCGTCCAGCAGGACCATCTCGATATAGACGTAGCCCGGATGGAGCTTGCGGCTGGTGACCGTCTTCTTGCCCCCGCGCACATCGACCACCTTCTCCACCGGGACCAGGACTTCTTTGATGTAGTCGGCCATTTCCTCAGCTTTGACGCGCTTTTCGATGTTGTCCTTGACCTTCTGCTCCTGCCCGGACAAAGTATGTATGACGAACCATTGGCTTTTAGGCATCAGGTTATCCTTAAACGATATAGCGAACGATACTGGCCACCACCAAATCCACAATCACGGTAAAGCCGCCCAGCAACGCCACCGAGATGATCACGACCACGGTCGAGCCTGTCAACTCGTCCCAAGTCGGCCAGGTGCATTTCCGAAGCTCTTCCAAAGTCTCGTCCCAATAGGTGGACAAGCGCAGGAAGGCACCTTGGCGCCAGAAGTACGTGAACACCACCATGGCGGCCACGATCAGCCCTATAATCAGCCAATAATCACTCATACAAATTGCTGCTTTTGGCGGAGGGGGAGGGATTCGANNTCGAGTGGCAGGGCGGGAGGGACTCGAACCCCCAACCGACGGTTTTGGAGACCGCTACTCTACCAATTGAGCTACCGCCCTTTGCCTTCGAGCAGTCCCTCGTTCCATAGAGCAGGAACGACTGTGCGTTCCTGCCGTTAAAATCAGGCCACGATGTCAGACACGCGACCGGCTCCAATCGTTCGACCCCCTTCGCGGATGGCGAACCTCTGTCCTTTCTCCATCGCCACCGGGGCGATCAGCTCGATGTCCACCGAGACATTGTCACCCGGCATTACCATTTCGACGCCTTGGGCCAGTTTGACGGTGCCTGTGACATCGGTAGTGCGGAAGTAGAACTGGGGACGGTAATTGGTGAAAAAAGGCGTATGCCGGCCACCTTCATCCTTGGAGAGGACGTAAACCTCGGCCTTGAACTGGTTGTGAGGGGTGATGGTACCCGGCTTGGCCAGAACCATGCCACGCTCGACTTCCTCTTTCCTAGTGCCGCGCAACAGGACGCCGACGTTATCCCCGGCGCTGGCCTTGTCCAGGAGCTTGCGGAACATTTCAATGTCAGTGGCCACCGTTTTGCGCGTTTCCTTCAAACCGACGATTTCGACGTCGGACATCTTGTTCAACTCGCCGCGCTCGACACGGCCCGTGACGACCGTTCCGCGGCCTTCAATGTTAAACACGTCTTCGATGCACATGAGAAACGGCTTGTCGATCTCCCGCGGCGGCAGGGGGATGAAGCTGTCCACCGCAGCCAGCAACTCCTCGATGGCTTTGAGGCCCGCAGGCTCGCCGGCCAGGGCGGCGGTGGCGCTGCCGCGNNTTGTTGAGCAGGTCGCGGATTTCCATCTCGACCAGTTCGATCAATTCAGGATCATCCACCAGATCGACCTTGTTGAGGAAGACGACGACGGCCGGGACGCCGACCTGGCGCGCCAGCAAAATGTGCTCGCGGGTCTGGGGCATGGGGCCGTC
>PLIU01000386.1 GCA_003140095.1 Verrucomicrobiales bacterium
TGGGCGGTGGCAAGGGAGTCGGAGGCAATAGGAATCTAAGGACATCGCCATTTGCGCGCGCGAAGAGAAAGTCAATCACGCCAGCAATTTGTAGCCGACGCCGTGAATGGTCAACAGCAGGCGCGGTTCGCCGCCGCTGTCGCCAAGCTTCTTGCGCAGTTGGACGATGACCTGATCCAGCGTGCGGGTGGTGCCGTAGTAATGGCAGCCCCAGACTTCATTGAGCAATTTTTCGCGCGACAACACTGCGCCGGCGTGGGCGTGAAAAAATTGGAGCAGCTTCAATTCCCTGGCGGTCAACTCCTCCACTACCCGGCCGCGCTTGAGTTGGAAGGTCTTTGGGTCAATCGTCGCCGCTCCGATTTCAAAGGCGCGCTCCCCCTGCGCTTCCGTTTTGGCCGCCGCCGCCGGAGCGCGGCGCAACGCGGCCTGGATGCGCGCCAGCAATTCGCGCACGCCGAAGGGCTTGGTCACGTAGTCGTCCGCGCCCAACTCCAGGCCGATGACCTTGTCGATCTCCTGGCTCTTGGCCGTGAGCATGAGAATGGGGCCGGTCCAATTTTTGGCGCGCAGTTGTTTGCAAACGTCGTATCCGCTGGCGCCGGGCAGCATCACGTCCAGCACGATGAGAGCCGGGCGCTGTTTGGCGGCGGCCGCCAGGGCTTGGTCGCCGCGGGGGCAGGAAGCGACCTCATAACCCTCGCTCTTGAGCAGTACTTCCAGGCCCAGCAAAATGTGCGGGTCGTCCTCGACAAGCAGAATTTTCGTTTTCATGGCGGGGGCGCGGCCAAGGGCAAGCGCAAACTGAAACAGCTTCCGCCCCCTTCGCGAGGTTCGTACACGACATCCCCGCCGTGGGCGCGGGCCATCTGGCGCGCAAGGGTCAGGCCCAACCCGGAGCCTTCGATGCCGCTGCCAAGGGAATCATGGGCGCGATAAAATTTCTCGAAGATTTTTTCCTCGCCGCCGCGCGGCACGCCCGCGCCGCGGTCGAGCACCATGACCTCCGCCAGCGGCGCGGGGGCGTCGGTGCGACGGACGCGGATTTGAATTTCTTTGCGCCCGTTGGAATATTTTTCCGCGTTCGACAACAGGTTGACAATGATTTGCGCCAGCGCGTCGGGGTCTCCCCGCACGGGCAAGGCGGTTTCCGGCAAAGAGCAATCGAAGGCCAAGCCGGCGGTTTCCAGATGCGGGCGGAAGGTCAGGGCGGCGGCGCGGGCCACTTCGGCCAGGTCGCAGGGCTGGAGATGGTATTTCTTTTCGCCGCGCTCCAGGCAGGAGAAATCGAGCACATTGTTGATCAGGCGCGTCAGGCGCGAAGCTTCGGCGGTGATGATGGCCAGATAGGAGCGTTGCTTGGCGGCGTCGGGAACACGGCCCTCGGCCAGCAATTCGGCAAACATGCGTATGGCGGTGAGCGGGGTTTTCAATTCGTGCGAGACGTTGCTCACGAAATCGGTCTTCTGCCGGGCCAGAATGAGCTGAGAGGCCACGTCGCGCAGGATCAGCCAGCCGCCGACGCCGATGGCAATGACCAGCACGGCGATGAGCAGGCCGAGGGTCAACTTCAGAGCGGCGGCGGATTTGGAGAGCGCGGCTGTGTCAATAAGATAAACGGCCGCTTCCCAATGGGGCAGCGTTTCGCCGATCTCGGTGGCCACGAACGGCTTTTTCCAATTGGCGGCAAAGCCGGGAGTGGAAAGGCCCACCGGCTTGGCGGCGTCGTTCAGGATGGCCAGGCCGATTTCCTGTTGCAGCGGCGGCGCCAGTTCCACGGCGGCGGGCAGCCGGCCCAGGCTCTCCCGCAGGCGGGCGGGATCCAGTTGCGCGCCGAAGACCAGTTGCGGATTGCGCGGCGAGCGATACCAGAACATGACGTTCAATTGGTTGTCGAGGAATCGAGCCAGGGCGCCTTCCATGGCGTCGCCCATCAATTGGCGGAATTCCGTTTGCGACCAGGAAACTTTGGAGGGGGCCTGCGGTTCGGCTGGTTGCGAGAGACCCTGTTGTTGTGGCACGACGTTGCGGAACTGCTGCGAGGCAGAGTTGATCTGCATTTTGCTGTTGAGATAGACCTGGGCGCTTTCCTGATTGCCGAGAAACTTGGCATTGAGCAGGCAAAAACTTTGCGCGGCCGGACTGCTGGCGGGCGATGGACAGAGAAGGATTCCGTTCATCGTCACCACAAATCCGATTTGCGCCAGCGGCCAGTGCGCGCGCAATTCCTGGTCGAAAGATTGGGGCGCGACGGTGGTGTTTTGTTGAGCGAGCAGGGCTTCGACTTGATTGCGGAACCCGGCTTGCTGGTCGGCCAGAAAATTGCCGGCCATGTCGGCCAGTTTGTCCGCCACGCCTTGACAGAGCAGGTAGCGCTGGCGTTCGAGGATCAATTGCTGGTCGCGCAGGGAACGCACCGCCAGCCACGCCAGCACCAGGCTCGGCGCGAGCACAGCCACCACAAATACCAGCGCAACTTTTCGCATGGCTTATGGTTCATTTTAAGGCGGAGGCGCGCAGAAGGTCAAGATTGCTCAATCAGTATTCGCCGGTGCTGGTCCGGGCTTGTTTTCGCCGGGCGTGAAACGGTCGCCCCGGGGTTTGCCTTCCGCCGCTTTGTCCGCGCCGCGCCCTCTGTCTTTGCCCTGGCCGCCTTCTCCTTTTTGCGGCCTCCCTTTGGTCAGCGACCAAAAACCTTCTGGTTTGCCCGCGCTCGTCCTAAAGTTGCCGTCTTTCGTCATGGCTGGGATCCAAGCCTCCATGCCCGGCCGTCCCACGAATCCAAACGGCTCACTGGCGCTCGGAACAGTAAAGTTGGCCTCCTTAAGCGTGGACACGGCGAACGTCGCGCAATTCTTGTCCAGAAGATTATAAATGGGGGGGGTTTCTTGGGCGGCCTTGATTTTATCTTCAACTATTTTAAGGGTCTCCGGGCTTGCTTTGAATTCTATGAGGTGCGTGGCGCCGTGTCCTAAGTCATCTTTAATTGTGCCGGTATCCTCCTTCTTAATTCCAAACCAAGTGTTATTTGGGTAAAATCCCCAAGCGCTTCTCTCCTTGGCCGCGTTTTCTATCGCGAGAAACGTATGGCCTGTCGTCGGGACGTCAGGCTGGGTCTCAATCGCCCAAGCGACAACCAAAAAAGAATTAGCCTCATCCCCTGGCTTCATGTCCTTGGCCTGCTTATATTTCTCGGTCAACTGCGTGAACACGCTGGCTCTAGGGGCCTCGACGGCTAGGACGATCCGTCCCATTTCGCTCTTGCGGCATTTCCGATTGGCATCGTCCGTTACGATTGGGTCTTCCTCTTCTCCAAGGCCAAAAGGGTCCGTGAACGAACCGGGTGACGAGTCGGCGAAGTTGTAACCGTTTCCATAATTATCATCGTCCCCCCACACGCCGATGCTGTCGCGCGTGGTGAAGCGGCCGGCTTCCGGGTCCAAATAGCGTGTGCGATAGTAATACAGCCCGGTTTCAAGGTCAAAGCGGCGGCCGTTGAACAAAAGAGGATTGCCGACGCTGGAGGGGTTGCCGGCTACCGGATTCAAATTAGTGTCCACTAACTGGCCGAAGTCGTCATACTCGTAACGTTCCACCACCGCGCCCGATTCATCGGTCAGGGCCGTTACGTTGCCAAGATCGTCCGCGTGATAATAATAGTCGGTGTCATTGCGGTTCATCGTGATGGCTTCGTCGATGCCGTTGCCGTACACGTAAGTGGCCGCGGTCGCACCGCCCATCTCCTCCTCCAGCTCCTGCCAGCCGTCGTAGAAATATTGGGTGATATTCGTGCCCGTCTGCTTCTGCACTCGCCGGCCAAGGACATCGTAAGTGTAGTCGGTTGCGAAAGTGCCACTGGTGGCCGCCATGATCATCAGATCGCGGTAATCATAGCGGAATGCGTGAGGCGGATTCGTGCCGCTGAGACTGCCAAGAAGATTGCCCTCGGCGTCATATTGAATTGAAGTGGCAAATGGGGTGTTGGAATATTCGTCCACCGCCGCGTCGGCTCCGGGCAGGGCGTAGTTCTCGGCCACGGCATTGCTCATGACCTCGATCCGGTCGTTATCGCCATCGAGAATGTAATTAAGAAGATTACTGACGGCTGGGGCGGCCGCGGTGGCGGCGCTGACGGTGAGCCGGTTGGCGAAATCGCTCGCATAGTTGAAAGCCAAGCCCGGATACCCCGGCGTGACGTTGGCGCGGTTGGTCTTGTTGTCCTCCGGATCCCACCCGAAGACATGCTCGTCCAGCACATTGTTACTCGTACCCCGCACCGTGTAGTGAATGACGCCGGTCGTGCGGCGCAGGTTGTCGTAGTAGTAATCGTTTGTAACCCCATTGCCGGAGACCTCGCGTTCGACCCGGCTGGCGCCCAGGTAATAATAGCTGGCAAGAAGATTTGTATCCGCTACGCTTGATTTGCGGTTAAGAGGGTCATACGTGTAATAGACAACCCGTCCGCCAGGGTAGGCGCAGCTAAGTTGGTTGCCCACGGCATCGTAGGTGCTGGCAATGGCGCGGTTGCTGGCGGCGGGAAACTCGGGCGGGCTGAGATTATTGATTTCCTCGGTAAGACGCGAAAGCGAATCGTAACCCCTTGTGACGGAGGAAAACGTGTCCTGGGCGGATACCATCCGGGAGAGGCCGTCATACTGATAGGTTTCCTCGGTGGAACCGGCCACGAGCGAGCCTGGGGTAATGGCGCGGCTCGTGAGCCGGTCAAGCAAATCGTATGAGTTGTTCAACTCCGTCTGATTGGCATCGAGAGTCACCAGCGCATTGTCATGCACGTCGTAGCCGGAGACGAAGTCCGTTAAATTCGGTTGTGGATTCAGCCATTGATCGGCGGTCAACCCAGTCCCGGTCTGGGCCAGTGTGCCGTCGGCCATGCTGGTGGCGATTTGCCGGTCCAACGCGTCATAGGCATAACGCGTGGCGTTCTGCTTAGCGTCCACCTGCGCGATCAGCCGGGAATTGTCGTCCCAAACCTGGCTGTTGGTGATGGCATTCGTCAAGCTGTAGCCGGTAATTTTGCCGATTTGCCGATTCAGGCCATCGGGCTGAAAGAGTGTCTCAAAACCGCGGGCGTCGGTGAAAAGCAATTCGTTATTGCGCGAATCGTAGGTATAGCTGTTGATGTTGCCGGCGTTGTCCTCACTTTGTGTCAGGCGGTCCATGCCATCGTAAAGGTGGGTCGTACGGTATAATTGCGTGGCATTGCCCAGGCCCGAGCGATCTGCTTCGACGGTGAGGATGACGTTGTTGTTCGCGTCATAAGAGTAGGTCCGCGTGTCACCGAAAGCATCGGTCACAACCGAGACTCGATTCTCCGTGTCATAGGCGGTGGTGGTGACGTGTTGGTTGGCGTCGATGGACTCCAGGACCTGCGAGTTGTCGCTATAAACCGTCTGATACTGGGCTTGGCCGGGAGAAATCGCCTGCCCGGTGCTGGCGTTAAAGATGGAATCGGTGCGTAGGACGCGTCGATCCATCGCATCATAAGTATAGCCGGTTTGCGCCAACAGGACGTTCGCGCCGCCACTGGAACCGTTGGTCAATCGGCCGTAATAGGCGCTCACGAGGATATTGCCATTGGGGTCGTATTGGGCGGTGGTCACGTTCCCCATCGGATCGGTGGACGACACTCGGCGGTCATAGCCGTCATAGGCGAAAAGATTGGTGCGGACGGCGCCGGTGTCTTCCAGCCCCTGCAAGGTGCGGATGGTGTTGCGGTTGCCGTCAAAATCCATTTCCAAGGTGGAATGCCCGGCATCATTGGGTGCGCGGATGGATTGGAAAACCAAATCGCGCTCGTCATAAAGGGTCTGGATGGTGTTGTTGGGTTGGTCGCCATTGACCGCCTCGCCCGAAACGGCTAGCACCTGATTGAGATTGGCGTCGTAGGCGAATCGTCGCTCGATACTGTGGGAAGCGTTGACTGCCCGGCTGGTCATGATCGGGAAGTTCAGAATTTCGTAAGCGGTGGTGTTGGTCAACCAGCCTGGGTATTCCGCTTGGCCCTGATCGTTAAGGTTTTGCGTGTTCACTTGCACGACGTTGTCGTCCGAGTCGTAATAGGTGTCGGTCCAGTAACTGACAAGGTTGCCAGCGAGATTGACAGGGCGGGAAACAAAGCGGACAACCTGATCGAGTTGGTTGAAGATATTCGTGGAGGGATTGCCGCGCGGGTCGATGGTGACCATGACATTGCCACGGGCGTCGGGTTGGAAAGTGGTGGTCAGGGCGAAGCCTGCGGCATCGACCATGCTGTTGGAGAGGTATCCATATTGCGCGCTCGGGGCAGCGTAGTAATTAAAGAGATCGAGGCGACTGGAACCGCTGCCGTTGTCGGGCCAGGTGTGGCTGGTGAGCTGGCCGAACTGATTGTAGGTGTAATTATCAACGATGGTTGGAATGCGGCCGATCATGTTGGTGCGGTTGCCTTGGTCATCGTAGGCGTAGCTGGTGGTATTGCCGCGCGCATCGGTGGTCTGCATGATGAAATTGAAGCCAGGACCGCCGCCATCGGTATCGAAGGCGTTTTGCCTCGTCAGCACGGCCTGATCTCCCCCCAACGGACCGGGCAGGCGGCGGGCCAGGCGCAGATTGCCGCAGCTTAACCGCCCCGCGGCAGGATTGAAGTTGGGGGCATAAAAATTTTGGCCCACGTTGCCATTGGGATAGACCATCTGGGTGGGCAGAAAATCGGAGTTCCAGGAATAGGCGGTTTGGAATAAGGCGGGGTCGCTGGGGCGGAGGGGATTGACGGGCCTGTTTGCGGTATCGGTAACCGGCTGGCCTGGCACAGCGCGGCCGGTGTATTCGTTGATGAGCACGCACCGGTTGGAGACGTCGTAAAAGAACTCCTTCACATCCCCCACACGGTCGTTGAGAATGGCCTTCTGGACAGCGAACTGGTTGGAAGGGGCCGGAGTGAGCGGGAGATAAACGACTTCGAGCAAATTAGTGTTGTAACCCCAGGCTTGCGCGGTGACGCGCGCGTAGCTGTAATCGCCCGCAGTGGTGTCGTAGCCGTTCGTCAGCCAGGTTTGGTTCTTGGGGTCCGTGATGGTCAGCAGGTTGTGGTTCAGAACGGGATCGGCAAACCCGCTGGAATAGGTGTAGGCGGTGGTCTTGCCGTTCGGGAAATCATTGCCGTTTGGTGTGCCAGTCACGATGGGAGACGTGGCGCTGGTCAGGTCGTTGGCCGCGCTATAATTATACGTGACCTGGCGGTCGGTGAAATCCGTAACGGATGCGATGAAACCGTCGGGATTATAGCCGACAACAATGTTGCGGTTGAGGGTGTCAAGGATGTTGGTGAGTCTGCCGTTGGCGTCGTAGGAAAAGGCCAGGGTATTGCCGTTGCGATCCTGAATGGTGGCAATCTTGCCGGGAGCGCTGGCGGCGTCAAAGGGAAGGAAGTTCCAAGTGCTGGTGTCAGGGAAAACCAGCGAATAAGCGCCGTTGGAATTGGTCGTGAGCACGCGGAAGAATCCAGCGCAGGTGTAGGTCCCGTCGGCTTGAAGTGTGTAGGAATCCGCACGGGTATTGCCATCATGGAGGACGATGGCTCCGTTGCTGGGCGGCTGGATATAGATATTGTAGCTGAAATCCCAATCTACGCCCATGGCGGTATTGGTGGGGCCGAGGCGCGAGCGGTATTTGCGCGCCCAGATAAAGTCCAACCCGCGGCCTTTGATGCGCATATCCACCGCCGAATGGCAGAATTCCCCGGAGAACAGATAAAGGGAAAGGGGCGCCGCCACGGGACTGCCGGTGCTGGAGTTATCGGACGGCTCGGCCGCAGGGCGTTCGGGCGGCTCGACCAGCGACAGGGCGGGCAGCGAAGAGACGACCTGAACGCTATTGGAAAGGACCGCGACCTGCTGATGGAAAACGTTGAAAACTTGCACATCGTACACGCCCGTTGGCAAACAGGGCAGCGTGCCTTGCAGGAGAGCCGGGCTGAGGACGACCAAGTTGGAGACGGACTGCCCGTTGACCTCCGCCGAGTAACCGAAGTCGAAAGACTGGCCGACAATATAAATGGTAGAGTCGCAATTGGTGAGGAGAACCGCCGGTTCCACGGCCGTGATTTGCGCGCCGGGCAGAAGGAGACGATAAAAACGCGCCGGATCGGACACATCGAACACATCCAACGCCGTGTTAGTCGAAACCGCCGGGATGGCTGGCAGCACGTTGCTCCATGAAATGGAAACCAAATCAGTGGCGGTTTGAAGCATGTAAAGGGAGCCGGCAGTGCTATCCCAGGAAACGGTGATGCGATTGGTCTGTTGTTGCGCCGCAAGAATGACTGGCGACTTCGTCGGGGGACCGCCGAGCGTCCTGCAGCAAAAGAGCGGCAACAGCAGCGCAGTGAGGGCAAACCAACGGCAACGATTTCCAATGCAACTTGGCTTTCTCATAAAGGAATTTATGGCAAGTCCGTGCTCTAACGCAGAACGCAAGCGCAAAGCAAGAAAAATCGGATGGAATAATCGGATGGACAAGAAGAATTGGATGGCAGAGCGCCGTGGGCGCATCTGACTTCCAGGGCGTGCGCAGTTCGTGGCGCAGGATGGAAGTTGCGCTACTAAAACCGAGATCCGCCCGCGCCCGGCCAATGGGGTCAAAGGCGCGCGTGGGACGCCGGAGCATCCGCCAGCAGCAGTTCGATTTCGGATACAATCGTGCTTAACGACGCGGTTTTGTCCAGGTAACGCGATACCCTTTTCTCAATCGCGTCGCGCACGACATGGCGATCGAAAAGTGCGCCGGTCAGGAGCAGAATGGGAATCTTTGGTCCCAGGCGCTTGAGGTCCTCAATCAGGGTGAAGCCGTCTCCTTGCTCGATTTGGAAATCCAGGATGATGAGTTGGGGCGGGTCTTCTTTGATGATTTTCTTGGCCTGCTCTGGATCCGCCGCGGTGGAAACGCGGTGGCCTTTGATGGTCAATACTTCCCGCAACAATTCACGGATGTCCGCTTCGTCGTCGATGGCAAGAATGTGTTTTTTCATGGCATGTCGGTTTATGATTGACTTATCGGTTGGGCGCCGTCCTGCACACGCACGGTCACGACGCCGCCGACGATTTTGTCCTGGTCATGCAGGGGAAAAAGGCTGTAAAGGACCGGCATGGCTTTGCCGGAACGGGCCAGCAATTGGGCCGGATGATCCAGGATTTGACGGCCGTCTCGCAAAGCCAGCGTCAGAGGGTTTGTGGCTACTCCACCGGAGGGGTCAGGGGCGAACTGCGGGACCCAGTCCACCGATTGGGCGATCAATTCCTGCGGTTCCCAACCGGTTTGTTGGACGACCGCCGGATTGATCCGGCTGACGTTGAGCGCGCGGGTGACGACAATGACCAATTCGGCGATGGAATTGATGATAAGCTGATTGTAGCGCAATTGATGGTCCAGAGCGTGGTGGGACCAGCGCCGTTCCAGATTCTCCTGCTTCAGGGACTGATTGCTCACGACCAGTTCCACGGTGCGAGCCTGGACTTTGATTTCCAATTGTGCGTTCGCCTCTTCCAGGGCCTGGGCGGCTGTGCGTCGCGCCGCCAGGTCGTCCTTGATCAGCCAGAGCACCAAGGCCAGGAGCACGAAATCGACCGCCAATCCTGTGTAAACGGTCATTTTGGTCGTCAGCGCCTGCAAATGCTGCCGCTTGTCTCGGTCCCTCAGAAGCCCTCTGGCCACCTCAACGACGTGGTTGACAGATCGTTCGATCTTATTGATGGACTCGATGTCGGGGTGGGAGCCAAATTGCCGGCGAACGCCTTCCAAACCGCCTTCTTCGCGCGCCTTGACGAGGGAACGGGCGACGTCGATGCGATCGCTGATGAGGTTCTGAAGGCTCAGAAAACTCTGGTGCAACGATTGCTCATCATCCCCGGTGCGGGTCAGGGCTTCGGCTTCGTCCAGGCGCTCCTTCATGGTCGAGTAGGCCACGCGGTAACCTTGCTTGTCCCGTTCGTCGCCGGTGATCAAATACGTGCGCAAGGCGGCGTCGCCGGCGTGCAGGTAGGAAAGAATGTCCCCCGCGTGGATGATGACATCATGCGTGTGGTTGACCCAGTCGTTGTCTTTGATGTTCTCCTTGATGTTCCGCACCGACGACCAGGCCACATAAACCAAGATGGCCAGCATCAGTATAAAAAGACCGACAACTCGCTTTTCAATATTCTCTTTCATAGCAGGCGATGGGCAGGGTTGTTAAAAATCGATGACGACCGGCGGGCCGGGCGGGTTTTGTCCAGCCACCGGATCAGAAGATGGCGATTCTGTTTCAATGACCGTGGCCAGTAATTGGCCCATGCCGTTGGAGTAGGTAAACTCCGAGGCGGATGTCCAATCCAACTCCAACGAATTCGCCAGCGAGGTCGCAATAGCGCGAATGGAGGTACTGGAGGAGATCAGTTGCAGAACGTAGTTGGTGTGGGTGTAATGGATGAAGCTGCTGGTTTCATTCACATAGCAGGCGTCATCGCATACGATCCCAGGCATGTTGACTACAATCAGCCGCGGGGTATAACCTTTGCCCGGCAGCACTTGGGAGGCCAGGATGATGTAATCGTACGGCATGACCACCTGGAAGTATTGAAAATGCGCGGTATTGGGCGTGCCCAGCGCCAGCGTCAGCGTTCCGGGCACGAACGCCACGTCCAGTAAGTCCTGCGGCTGGCCCGGCACATTGGTCGTGGCGATGGAGGCAATGTTGCTCATGGTAACATTGGTCACCGCGCTCCAAGAATTCATGGACAATTCATTGGTGGTGCCCATGATCGTCAGCATGGCCCCGACGGTTCCGTTAATGGCCAGATTGGCTTGCCCATTGCTCACGACCATGCCCAGAAAGGGCGGCATGCCCCAAAAAGTGGCCTGCGTGATGTTGGTGCTTGAGCTAGTGCTGCCGCCTACGACAGGAATATTAGTGTTGCTCTGTGGAGGTGGTGCATTGGTTGCGGGCGGAGAAAATGGGCCGGGGATGACGACAGGAGACCCGTTGGTGGAGACGGGCGGTACATTAGTGGAGACAGGAGGCGCGTTGGTCGAGACAGGAGGCGCGTTGGTCGAGACAGGAGGCGCGTTGGTCGAGACAGGAGGCGCATTGGTCGAGACAGGAGGCGCATTGGTCGAGACAGGAGGCGAGTTGGTAAAGACAGGCGTCCCGTTGGTGTAATCCGCCTCGTTGGAAAACGCGCTGACCATGCCGTTGCTTTCCACAGCTTGGACGACGAAGAAACAGACCTTATTAGGAGCGAGGTTTGATATGGTTAAGTTGGTTAGTGTATAGAGGCAATAATTGGTGTAAAGGTAGATTCCACTATTGGTGCCCCAGCACAGATTATAGCCTGCCAAGCCGGGACCGTGGGAAGGGCTCCAGGCCAGTGTTATCTGAGCGCCGCAACGTTGCGCAAGAAGCCCAATCCAGCACGCCACCGCAGCCATCCATGTCACCGTCCACACACGCATAATTTAGCCTGTTCCGAGTATTCCTTCCGAAGAGTCCTACTACGGAACAAACTATACGTGTGTTAATCTTTCGGGCGCTATTCGGTATTCTCCCCAGTCCCTTAAATCAGACATTTTGATTTCGGAAGGAGGGGTAGCTTCTATGACATGCCAGGTCCAATGTCCGGCGTTTTTGCGCGCAACCCTCGCGCCATCAGCATCGCCTGTTGAATTGACAGCCTTACTGCCGCCGCCGGCGCCCTGTCAACGCACGGAGACATCCAAGCTGGCGCCTTCCCGAGTGCTGCGGGCGTAAATCCGTCCATTGCTCACGCTGGCAGCGTTCCAGCATTTGCCCCCCAGCACGTGGCTGCGCGCCACCTCCTGGTAACTGTCGCACGTTGCCTTGACCAAAACCAAGTCGCCCGCGTCGCTCAGAACCAGCACCCTTCCGTCCACCAGCGTACATCCGCCCGGACCAAATCCCGCTTGCGACCACATCACTTTGCCGGTGGCGGCCTCCACGCAGACCAGAGGCGCCTTGCCGAATTTGGCTTGGCCGGCAATTCCGTAAAGATAGCCCTGAGTGTAAACCGGCGTGCTCCAATGGTTGGCCAGCACGTTGGCCGGCTGATGCCAGAGTTGCTCCGCGGCAAAGCCGTCGGCCGACTTGCTGATCTTGCAGGCGCTGGTGCCGACACCGTAGGCCGCCGAACAATACACGATATCTCCGCACACGACCGGCGAGATCGCAGTGGAAGTCTGGAAGTGGAATGGAAAACGCCACAGCACGGCGCCGGTGTCTGGCACAACCGAAACCAGTCCGTTCTGAGTGAAGAAAATCACCTGCCTCACTCCCAAGATGGTCGCCGCCACCGGAGTGGATTGTGTCATTCGGTCGTCCTGGCTTTTCCAGACCACGTGCCCGTTGTTCTTATCAAACGCCAGGAGCGCTTCGCCTGAACCGCCTCCGGCCACGAAGACTAAATCGCCGTCGATCAAAGGCGAGGCCGCGCTTTCCCAGGTAATGTTGGCGCCCGTGTGTTCTGCCTTCATGTCGCAGGCCCAAATCTGCTGGCCGTTGTTGGCATTCATGCACTTCAAAATCATCTGGGAAGAATACGTATAGACCTTGCCGCCGTCGTAGGTCGGAGTCGAACGCGGTCCATCGCCGCCGCTATTGTCCGGCGTTCCCTTGTTGCCGCCGCCGTCATATTTAGCGATGCCCAATGGCACAGCCCACAACTCGCGGCCGGTGTTGGCGTCCAAAGCCACGCAGACTTCCTGGGTCGCGCCGTTGACCTCGCGCGCTTCCTGGGTGAAGGCCTTGCCGTCGCCGAGGGTGATGGCACTAAAGCCGTCCGTCATCGGTTCTTTCCAAATCGCCTGCGGTCCGGTGCCCGGCCAGACGGTGAGAATCTTTTCCGCTGAGGTCCCGTCGTGATTGGGGCCGCGGAACTGCGACCAATCCGCCGCACCCACCTCGCAAGCCGACGCCCCCGCCAGCGCGGTGGTGAGCGTGAATATGAATGATTGTCTTGTCATCGTGCCCATAGCATCAGCCAAACCCCAAAACTGTCAACCGACAAATTGGAATTGCAGTCGCAATGGGAAGGGTTACTTTAACGTGCGTCTGTCCGATGGTGTAACGGTAGCACAAGGCCCTTTGGAGGCCTTTGTCATGGTTCGAATCCATGTCGGACAGCCAATTCGACGAGGGAGACGAAGAATCCCTGTGTTGCGCGACCGTCCCTTGGCGACTGCGTTGAGGAGTCCATTCAAGGCACACCCCCGTCCGCGAACGAGATCAAAGAAGGCTTGAACTGAGACGGGCCTCGCCGGTAGTCTCAGGGAGGGGAATCAGCCCCCCTTATATGCGCAATTGCTTCATGATCGCATGGCTGGCCGGATTTCTGGCCGCGCCAACCCACGCTCAAACCAACCTTTGGCAATTGGCCCAAGATTCCGCCACTGTCCACCGCTTCTCGACGCTCTTCTCCGCGCAGGACGTGCTTCACTGTTTGTCCACCGACGCCGGCATTGACGCGGCGGTGGACTGGTGCAAAAAGTCCGGCATCACCCATGTCTTCCTGGAGGAGTTTCGCGACGATTACCAAGCCGAGCGGGAAACGCTCCAGCACGCGCGAGATCGTTTCAGGGCGGCGGGGTTCCTGGTTTCCGGCTGCGTGACAACGACCTCCTTCGGCAAGCCCTCGAGCGGGTGGGGACCGCTGGTCTGTTGTTACACGGATCAGCCGACACAAGCGAAGCTTCAGGCCGTCTTTGAGTACGCCGCCAGCATGTTCGATGAGATCATGATTGATGATTTTTTCCTTGAGGATTGCAGGTGCCCGGAGTGCGACGCGGCCCGCCAGGCGCGACGGGTCACCGTCGGCGACAAAACCTACCCGGTTGAGAGCGACAGTTGGGCGGATTATCATTGCACCTTGATGCTGCATGTATCCCAGGACCGAGTGCTGGCGCCCGCGAAGAAAGTCAACCCAAAGGTCCGGCTGATCATCAAGTACCCACAATGGTACGAAATGTACCAAGAGCGGGGCTACGACGTGGGACGCGAAACCGCCGCTTTCGACCGGATTTGGGTCGGAACCGAAACGAGAAATTACACCAATGAAGTGCATTGGGGCCAGACGGTGCAGTACGAGGGCTATTTCCTGATGCGATGGCTCGGGGAAATCGGCGGGGACAAGTGCGGCGGCGGTTGGTACGACTGGCTCGGCACCACGGAGTCGAATTACGTCGAACAAGCCCGCCAAACCATTCTGGCTGGGGCGCGGGAGAGCCTGCTCTTTTGTTACGGCGGCCTCAATCCGGCCGCGCAATCCAGTTTTCCCAGTTCCATTCCCTGGCCAACCGCCACCGGCCAGGGGGACATGGCGGCTTTGCGCGTCAACATGCCCGAATTGCTGGCCACCGCGCGAGAGGTGCAACGGAGGCGGCCCGTGGGAATCGCCGCCTACAAACCGATCAACAGCGGAGGCGGCACCGAATCGCGCATCTTCGATTATTTGGGGATGGTGGGCCTGCCGCTGGCGCCATGCCATCAATTCCCGACCAACGCTCCGGCGGCCTTCTTCTCCATCCACGCGTTTGAAGACCCAAACGTGGCCACCGAGATCAACGATTACATCAAGACCGGGCGCCCGGTGTTGTTGACGGAAGTGCTGGCCAAGATATTATCGCCCCGGCTCAATATTCCGGCGCCGAACGTCCGGGTCGTATCGCTGCCGCGACCGCCGGATTATTTGCTGGTTCAGCCGCAGCCTCGGTTGGACGAGTTGCGTGCGCCGCTGCTGGACGCACTTCATGTCAGCTTCCGCGCGCCCGACCAAGTAGCGCTCTATTTGTTCAGCCCCAACGGCTGGGTGGTGGAGAATTTCAATAATGAGCCGGTCACCGTCATTTTGAATGGGGAGACTTTGACCGTCGCCGCGCGCGGTTGGATTTGCCGCTGGAATTAATTGTGACGAGAACGCCTGGCGCCTTGCGAGCGGCGGGAGGCGCTGCCAAGCGCGTCCCGCCGTGAATGATGCGCGCGGGACTGGTCAGAGTTTGAGGCCGGAACGGACTTTGGCCAGGATTTTGGCGCCGAGGCCCTTGACTCGGCGAAGATCGTCGAGCGAGACGAAAGGACGTTGCTTGACAATGCTCTCGGCCAGTTTGCTGGAAAGGCCCTTGACGGCGGCCAATTCCTCGACACGCGCCGTATTGACGGACACGCCCTTTGCGGACGTAACGCCAGACTTCCTGGCTGGCGCGACAGACGCGACAGCTTTCGTAACTTCCGAGGCGGACGCTTTGGCGGTCACAGGTGCAATGACAGGAGCCGGCGCTTTGGCGGCCACCGCCGCGGGGATGCTCGGCACCACAGCAGCCGGCGCTTTCGCAGCCACAGGCGCGACGGGCTTCACGGCCACAAGCGCGACGCAGGGTTTATCGACTTCCCGCGCGGAGAGGAACGGAGTGGCGAAGTTGGTAAAGTCGCGAGTCACGAAACCGGCCGCAGTCCATTCGCGAAGCATGAGAACGATTTGCCAGGTGCCGGCCGGCGGCTGTGTGAAGGCCAGGTCAATCGGCCGCAAATCCAATTCGCTCTGGCCGTTGACGGATCCGATTTCCACGCCCGCAAGGTGATGACCATGGAAAAATCCGCCTGCGAATGGCGCCGGCAACGCCCATAGTTCCAGCGATAATGAGCCGCTGCGGTTGGCCTCGTCGCGCGGATTTTGGATGCGATCCAACGAGATTTGCACACAAGCGCCGTCAATGCTGTAACCGACGTTTCCACTCAACAGCGGCTGGATGAAGAGCTGGCGGCGCGCATAGACGGCGAAGTCGTGAACGTCATTGAATTGCCCAGGGCGGCCCGCCACAAGCAGCAGCACCATGACGTGTTCACCGACGCCGGCAGGCGGGCGCGCAAAGGCGCTGACTTCGAAGTGTTCGATTTCGTCGGCCAGTTCGACCATCGGCGGCAGGGCAACCTCGGCGACGAGGTGGCCGTCGAGGTCTTGAGCGGAAACGGGCGCGGAGGGACAGGCCCAGAGTTGCAGAGCCCACAAGCGTTGGTGAGCGGCAGGATCGAGGAGCGCGAACATCGCGTTGAGATGGACCGTGTCACCTTCAAATCGGTAGCCATGCGGGCCGGAGAGCCGGGCCAGTTGGACGGCGGGAATTTGAACTGAGTTGTTTTCGAGAAACGACATTTTCATTTGTTTTGCTAAATCTGACATTGTGTTTGTTGATATTAAGTTCCTCGGTCGCATATTAGACCAAGAATGCCGTCAATCATGCACCCAATCGACCAATAGGCAACTAAAAAGCGGGGCGCGGTCGTGGCGGGTGCAGGGCAAATGCTTCCATAGTGGATTGGTTCGAATCCAAGTCGAACAGGCAATTCGCTTGAGTTCGTTCGAGTTTTTGGACAGGAGCACGGGGTGGTTTATATGGACCAACCCCGGCGATACTCGCGCCCAAGCAGCTGGTTGGCGCGTTTTGAGTTGAGAATGCGACCGCTCTGAGTGTCATATTCCAAGGCCTCTTCAAACAAGGTTGCCAGATTGATCAGTTGCATCAGTTCGGTCATCGGGCCGCCCATCTCGAAGCTGGAAAAGGTCTTGCCATTGCCTTTGCAGGCCTCGATCCATTCGCGGTAATGATCGTCATTAGCGGGGATCGTCTGCGGTGGACCGTGTTTCACATCCTTGAACTTCTCCTCCGGCAGCAATACAAAATTCGTGTTCCACGGATCGCGTGAGTAGATCGAGCCTTTCGAACCGACGAGCAAATCGCCCCATTTGTCCTGGGTGTAGCCGAGCATCAAGTCAGGCGAAGGCAAGCAGGAGGTTTGCACTGTCAATTGCACGGGCGGCAACTCACCGCGCGCCGGCAACTCCACCAGCGCGTCCATCGAGCGCGGATACCCTTCATCGTCGCGTTCGGAGGGCAAAGTTTCGACGCGAATAACGACCCGCTTGGCAGCGAATTCCTTGGGCGGACTCCACAACTGATCGAGCTTGAGCGCGCGAAACATAAGATTGCCCGTATGACAGCCCATGTCGCCAATGACGCCGCTGCCAAAAGCGCGCCAGGCACGCCATTTTTCAGGAACATAGACGGGGCTATACGGACGCCACTCCGCCGGACCTAGCCACAAATCCCAATTCAAGGTTGCGGGGATGGGCGGGCGATCCGCGGGACGCGTCATCGGTTCATTGCCGCTGGGAAACCAAACGTAGGCTTGGCGGATCTCCCCGATCATGCCGCTCCAAGCCAATTCGACCGCGCGGCGCAGAGCGTCCGAAGAGGAACCTTGATTGCCCATTTGCGTCACCACCTTGTGTTTTTGCGCAAGGAAGCGCAGCAGGCGCGCTTCATGCACGGTGCGCGTCAGGGGCTTTTCGCAATAAACGTGCTTGCCGCGCTGGATGGCAGTGGCAGCGGCGAGGGCATGAGTATGATCCGGTGTGCAAACGAGGACGGCATCAATGCGGTGGCCCATTTCGTCGAACATCCGGCGGAAGTCCGTGAAGATTTTGGCCGCCGGGTATTTCTTGATGCTGTCCTCAGCGCGATGCTGGTCCACATCGCAAAGAGCAACAATGTTTTCCCCCAACTTGGCCACTCCGGCAAGATCATCGCCGCCCCGGCCGCCGACGCCGATGGCGGCCACGTTGAGCTTGCTATTGGCGTCATAGGCAAAGGCGCTCCGGCTGTGGGGAAGCAGGAGCAGTCCCGTGCCGCCGAAGGCGGTGGCGCGCAGAAAACGGCGGCGCGAAACGGCGGATTTCGATTTCATTGTTCGATCTTGGCGCGCGGTCTTCACGTCTGTTTTGGTTCCGGCTGTCTGCTCAATTATTGCCATCGATGGCGGCCTTTGTAGTTGACCGGCTCAAATTTGGCAACCTTTAACGCGTTTCATCCGAAAATGGAACCGTGGGATCCGGATGGCAGGAAGAAATCTCCGCGAGGTAATATCACTTGGTTCCGGGCGTGGCTGCCGGTTGTGGCCGTGCCGCTGCCAAAACCGACCTGAATCCGGCGGAACTTGGCAGTGGACAGGCGCGGGCCGCTCAGCCATCTTCCCTCACCCGCAGCCTGACGAACGGCTGTCCCACTAATGAGTCAACGATCTTGCCGGAGCAAGCTTTTTACAATGTCTTGCAGGTTTACTTCGACGGCACGAGCGTTGGAGGCTCCTACGGCGTAACTCCGGGCAACCTGCCGCTCAACTACCTCCAAGTATATTCCGCCGATGTTCTCTACGCCAACACTCATAGCGCGGGAAACCCCGTGGTAGATGGCTCCAATCAGACCAACGTTGTGACGGCTCAAACTGAGTTCGATAACGCCCGCTTGCAGATTCTCGAAATTGCCGAGCTGGTCCTCAACCTTCAAGTGGTGGGCAAGACCCTGCAATTAGCCTGGCCGGCCTCTGCCGTCGCGCTTCAGCTCCAGATCAATTCCGACCTTTCAAATTCCAACGGATGGAAACCCGCCCCAGACACGCCAACTCTCATCGGCGGTTCCTACGAAATCTCGATCACACCATCTTCCGCTGCGGCCTTTTATCGCCTCGCCGCGCCCTGACCGTGTGAATGGCGAGTGCTTGCTCCCTACGAGTAGAATTGGCTGCGGTTTGTTTGCAGGCCGCATTTCACCAGTCCCTTTGGGGGGATACAGCGGCGTCACTGCTTGCGTGGCTTTTGATCGGCCAGCAGCAGCCAGCCTTTGCCCGGTTGCACCGGGATGCCTTCGCCGGGTTTGAACAGGGCTTCGGGCTGGAAGCCTTGGATGGGGGGCGCATACAGATTCATCATCGCTGGATCCATTCCCATCGCCGCGCTGTCGATCCGCAGCGGCACCGTGACGGAGTTGGTGGCCCAACTGGCCACGGCGATCAAGGCTTTCCCGTTCTTGACGTAGGCGGTGGCCAGCACATCCTTGCGGCCCGTCTGCGCCGGACATTGGGTGTCCCAAAAGCCGATCATCTTCGCCTCGTTGATGCCAAACTCATCCCAGACCTTCCATATCGCTTGCGAGTCGCCGCGGCTGGTCATGCCGAACAACATGCCGCGCCACGGATTTCCCGCGCCTAGCATCTCGCCGAACAAGCCGTAGGGGATGCCCGCAATCTCGACCAGCCAGTAATCGGGCGTCTCGTTGTAGTCGAAGCCTTCGCCAAACCACAAGCTGTCGATGCACGGGAATAGTTCCATGTATTGGTTGGCGCAGTTGTTCAGGCCGTATTCGGGATGAAAGTTGTTGCCGCTATGAAAATCGATCAGGCAGTCCCGTCCGCTGCGCTGCATCACCTTGCGCACCCGTTTCATAATCTCCCGGTCGTAGCCGATGCCGTCCAAGTAAAGCCCCTGGATGCCGGTGTTGCGTATAAGCCAGTTGAGGCCTTCGATATAGTAGTTGTGCCAGCGCGACAGCCCGGCGGTGGCGATGGCGGCATCCACGCGTCCGTGTTCCAGCGGGGTATGCCAGGCGGGAACGTAACCGCTGAGAACGTGCTCACAGAGCCAGGAGTCGCCGGTCTTGGGCGGCGCGCCGGACTTCTGCTGCTGGAACTGGTCGGCCAGTTGGAAGCCAGGCCCGTCGGTGAAGACTTCGTTGCCCAGACTGCGCAAGGCCCAGAACTCGCCGGTGTAATCGCTCAACTCGCGGATGGTGTAGTAGAGCTTAACTTTCATCTGCCGGGCGTTCGCCTCGCGGGTGTAGGCGGAGAGCTTGTCCACCGACAGGAAGGGGTAATTTATATAAGGATTCAGCGGGTCACCTTGATGGAGGTTGATGATCGAGGCTCCGGTCTGGGCGATCTCGGCAACGGAGGGTGATGGCGGGCGATGGTAATAACGCCAAGACCAATGCGCCTTGTCCAGAACTTTAACTGGCGTCATGAGCAAACCGAAATTGAAGTGCAAGGCCTCGCCCGCCGCGATCTGGCGCGCGCCGGTGTAAGCGCGGATGACGACTTGATCGCCCTGCTCCTCCACGTTGCAGCCGCCGCGGCCGTCATTGCTCCAATCCCGGTACGGGCCGGACTCTTTAAGATTGTACAAGTCCCAGCGGTCCTGGAGGTCTTTGAGTTTGCAACTCAGGCCGGCATTGACATCGCCGATCCACAATTGGCTGTTCGCCCGCGATGGGTCCCATTTCCACTGCCATGAGTTCGGACGATAACCCCCTTTGCAGCCCATGCCCATCATGTAAACCGCCTCTGCCCGGCGAAGCGGAATCTCCAGACGCACGTCCTTAAGCGCGGTGGCTTGGTCCGCCCGTAGTGTCAATTTAAAGTTCACGTAGCCGTCGCATTCCAGTTTGGCCCAGCAGTCCAGCCGCAGTGGTCCGGCGGTGCTCCTCGCGTCCCAAACCAACGCCCCACTGCTCCGGCTTACAATTTGTGGTGTCGTTCCAGCCCAGTTCAAACGCTCCGAGGGCGTCTCCACCACGAACCGCATCGGCGCTGCCAACAACTCTCGCGCGGGTGCAGCCACGTCATCGACGTTCCGCGAAAATGTGCCGCGGATGCTATCCAGCAGGCCCGTATTATTGAAATGAACGCCGCGGCCCAAGACGGCCACCGTCTTGTCTTCCACTTGCACGGGCGTATATGGCGCAAAGACCTCGTCATCCAAGCCGATCGTCGAGTCCAGCCAGCGCAACCGCGATTGGCGCCAGATCTCGCTGTCCCCAGCATCGGCAAGGAATTGGTTGGACACTGAGAGTTCCAGCGCCACCGACGTGGACGGCGCGTTGCCGGCCCCAACCGTCAGCGTGCCTCGGTAGGATTGCGCCGCGGCCTCTTGTGGAACAGCAACCCCCACCCAGAGCGCCTGGATCTTTCCCTTGGGAACGTTGACCGTTTTGTGGATCGGTTGTCCGAGCCAATTCGTGCCGCTGAGATTGAAGCACCGCAGGGCCGCGGCGGGAATGCGCGTGCCGTCCGTACCGAGCAAGTCTCCGAAAGAGACGCTCACATCCTCGAGGGCTTGCCGGCTGGCATAGAGACCGACTTGGAAAGCGTAGAACTCGCCGCGACACGCTTCACCCTTGAACGAGTCGCCCGGCCCGGCTTGCACCCAACGCAGAGGCAAATCATCCGTCATGCGAATGGGATGGCGGCGATCCTCGGGGAAAAGGAGATAGGGCCGGCTGGCTTGCGCAGTAAAGAATTTTTTCAGCTCGGCAGATGTCGCCGTGATCTCCATCGGGTCGAATCGATGAAAATCGTCGATCACCTGCAAATCGAGCACGCGGGCGATGGGAACCTCCGGCGGTTTGCCCTCTTTGATGCGCTGAATGGCGGGGGCGCACGACGCCGTCCAAGCCGCATCCGCCGTGTTGGACGGGGCCAGATACTGCGTGGTGGGAAAGTACCACTCACCGACGCTCTGGAAAGGCAGGTAATACAAGTAATATTCACCGGGCGCGGTGGGGGGCTGGAACAGCAAATCGCCGGATTCGCGCAAAATCTTGACGCGGATCACATTCGTTACCTGGCGGCCTGTGGCGGCGTCCACCAGCAAAGTGGCTTTCCGCTCGGGATTGGCGTCGCGCCGGCGCCAGGGCACATGAGCCCACACGACCTCGGCGTTATTGGAAACGGCCAGGCGGACGCGCGCGTTGCCCAGGCCGGCCACCGGCCACTCGGCGATATTGTAGCTCAGGACGCCCTCCGCGCCGGCAAGCCGCGAGCCAACCGCCAACCACACTAACACCAACCAGATGAGTTTATTTCGATGGGCGCGGAGCATGCGTCGGCAGCAAGTGTGTACAGATTCAACGCGGCGCGTCAACCTGCATATCCTATGCATGACCAATTTTTACGCCGGCGCGGAAGGGGGGAAGGAAAAGCTCGTTTAATTGAATGTGGACGCCGCGAAATCGGTCGGATAAACTTTGACGATTAGACGTCTTGATACACCATGAACAAACGGCATCTCTTCACCCGACGTGACTTTCTAAAGACCTCCATTGCATCGCTGACCACACTGATGATCGTGCCGCGGCGCGTCCTGGGTGGACCGGGGTTCGATCCGCCAAGCGAAGTCCTCACCCGCGCCGTGATCGGCACTGGAGGCATGGGCATGGGACACGTCACTGGCATCAACACCACTTGCAAACTGCTCGCTGTTTGCGACGTGGACCAACTCCATCTCGATCAAGCGCTCGAGGCCGCGCGCAAGGCTTCACCGGACGTCAAAGGTTACCGTGATTTCCGCGAAGTTCTGGCGCGGAAAGACATCGACATCGTCCACATACCCACGCCTCCTCATTGGCACGCGCTTATTTCCATCGCCGCCGCCAAGGCCGGCAAGGACATCTGGTGTGAAAAGCCGATGAGCCGGACGATCGGTGAAGGCGAAGCCGTCGTCGCCGCCATCAAAGAGTACAAGCGCATTTTCAGGCTCAACACCTGGTTCCGCTTTCAGAGCAATTTCTACGGCATGGAAACACGCGTCCAACCCATTAAGAAAGCGGTCATGAATGGCATGCTGGGCTGGCCACTGAAAGTCACGTTGAATGCCACAACCGGTTTCGATTGGAAATTCAACTGGGTTGGCCGAACCGACCTCACGCCGCAGGCGGTTCCGCCGAATCTTGACTACGACATGTGGCTCGGCCCGGCGCCATACAAATTCTATCACCCGCACCGTGTTCACCAGACCTTCCGCGGTTATTGGGACTACGATGGCGGCGGACTGGGCGACATGGGCCAGCATTACCTTGATCCGGTCCAGTACATACTCGGCAAGGACGAGGAGAGTCCGATCGAGGTCGAAGCGGAAGCGCCGAAGCAGGACTTGGACGCCGTGAGCACTTTTCGCCGCATCCGCGTTGCCTTCAAGGACGGCTGCGAAATCATCCTCGATGGCGAAAACCGCGATACGGATGCCGCCTTCATCCAAGGTCCGAACGGGTATATCAAAAAAGGCATGGAGTCGGATATCCCCGATTTTGAAAAAAAGCTCGCCAGCTTTAAAGATCCCGAACCGCAATTGACCGATTTTGTGGAAGCGGTGCGGACGCGAAAGAAATTTGCCCTCAATGAACAAAACGGGCACCGCTCCTGCACACTCGTGAACTTGGCCAAGACCGCCTGGCAAACCGGACGCGTGCTGCATTTTGATCCAAAAAAACAGCGCTTTATCAATGACAAGGACGCCAATAAGTACATCCACCAACCCATGCGCGGGCCGTGGAAAATTTGACGCCAATCCCAGGCAATCCACGCCCAAGCAACCAAACGAAAAGAAACGCCTCCACCAGGCGCAGCCCGCAGCAGTGAAGACCGTGGCCGTCAGTTCGCCAGCCCGCCGATGTGACTATGACCCGCCCCCTAAAATGTGGAATAGACAAAACCCGATAATGTGCGAGATAATCAAGTCCGGTGCATCGCTAAGGGTGGGTTCCGTTTTTGTTTAAAATCCCGGTGGGCGGACAAAAACGGTTCAGCAGAACGATCCATGAATGAGAAGTCGGAAGTGAAAGCGCGTAGATCAGGCAAAGAGAAGAACGTAAAAAGTGCGAGCAGAAAGACATACTATGAACGAAGTAACAGAGGAGCCGGATGCGAATCGATATTGGCGCGCGGGTGTGCATCCGGTTTGCGACAACCTGCCCCGCAAACAGTCGCGCCGGAAATCCGAGCGCGCGAAGCCCGCCGGCTGCCGGCGCTGGTGTTTGAGCAGGGCTTTCACGCTGATTGAATTGCTGGTGGTCATNNTGGCGGCGTTGCTGCTGCCGGCCCTGGCCAAGGCCAAGTTGCAGGCGAAGGAGGCGGCCTGTATCAGCAATGAACGGCAAATCTCCGTCGGCTGTCATATGTATTTCGACGACGACCGGAGTTTATTTGCGATGAATGGGCCGACCGGAGAAGGTTACGGTTTGTGGATGCTCGTGCTGGTTCCTTACTTGGGGCCCTACTCCAATAGCGTGCGCCTTTGCCCCATGACTCCGGAGATAACCGGGCGTGACACCGGGACTCCATCGGACAATAGCGGTTATGGGACGGCGGACAAGCCCTGGGTGTACGGACCGGATGACCTTAACCATACTTACCAAGGCAGTTATGGGCTGAACGGCTATTTTTACTCGGATAGCGGCTACGAGGGCGCTTTCGTGACCGGGGCCGACGTTGTCCACATGACACAAACGCCTGTCTTCGCTGATCAGCAGTGGGTGGACGGGTGGCCAAGCATGACGGATACGCCGCCCACCGATCTCTACACGGATAGCGACTCCTGGGCGCCCATCGGCGGCATGTCGCGATGGT
>PLIU01000117.1 GCA_003140095.1 Verrucomicrobiales bacterium
ATCCCCCAGAGCCAGATCGGACGATGTCAACCACAGCAAACAGACCATCGCGGCCACCCAGACCGGAAAAGAGCGGCCAGCGGGTCGAAGGCCGCAGGACGATGATCTTTCCTGGCGAACGGGCTGAGTCATCGCAGCAGTTACGTCGCGCTTCCGCGCACACAGCGCGGGCCGGAATCCTCCACCTGCGAACCCGGGCCGGCCCGAGCGGATTGGACTTCCGCCCGGCGCGGCCGGCCTGCGTAACCGCAGGCGAGAACGAGTTCCTTCACTTTTTGTTTCACGGCATTGCGGCCGGCCACCATGATGTCCCGGTCCCCGCCCATACCCAGGAAATGATGCGGATTCATCGGCTCGGCGTAGGCGCCCAGCGCCGCGCTTACGGCAGCCAGATAGGCCTGTTTGAGGTTGGTGCCGAAGTTGAATTTGGCCACGCCCAGCGCAATGACTTCGTGGGCGTGTTCGAGTGGAAAACCCGTTCCGCCGTGGATGACCAGGGGAATATCCACTGCGCGGTGAATCTCCCGCAGTGAGTCCAGATCAATCTTCGCTTTCCCTCGAGTGAGAACATGGACGTTCCCGATGGCCACTCCCAAGGCGTCAATTCCGGTTTCCTCGACTAACGCCCGCGCCCGCTTCGGATTCGTCAATTCGCTTCCGCCATGGCCGATGTCCCAGCCGTTGGGCAAATGTCCGATTTGCGCCTCGACCGAAACGTCGTTTGCGTGGGCCATGAGCACCACTTCTTTGACCCGCTGCCGGTACTCCATTGGCCCAAGGCGGGCGTTTTCCACCATCACCGAGTTGAAGCCGGCGCGAATGCCCTCATCAATCTGGGCCAGGTCGTCGGTCTCGTTGAGCAGAAAAGCGACGGGCGCCGAACTGGCGCGCACCGCGGCCGCGAGGCAGATATAATACACCAGCCGTTCGGGCTGCGGCCGCTCCGGATGCATCAGAAAGCCCCCGTTGAAACCGGCCACGATCGGGGCGTTTAGCTCCTCTGCCGCCTCGATGACAGCTTGCAGCGACTCAAGATTCCAGGACTCGCAATAGCACACGGCGTAGCCTCCCGCCTTGGCGCCGGCCAGCAACTCATTCATCGAAACTAATGGCATTTTCTCTCCTCCGGTTGCGGTCGCCGGGCGCTCCCCGCCACGCCGCGCTGGTGTGAAAAAGTTTCATGAACCCTAAAAGCATATTGAACTTGGGTGGATGGCGCAACACATCTCCGCCCTGTATTTCATTGCGCTGAGGGAGTCGAGCGAGTATCATCAAGAAGCCATGTTTGACAAAAATCCGTTTTGCTTGAAAGACGCAAGAGGGTCGTTGCGGACGGTATTGGAGTGGCTGGTGGTGATGGGCCTGCTGTCGGCCGGAAGCCGGCTTTGCGCCGCCGAGAACGGGAAAGCGATTGATTTTGACCGCGAGATTCGCCCCATTTTTTCAGAGAGTTGTTACCCCTGCCACGGCCCGGATGAAAACAAGCGCAAAGCCAATTTGCGCTTTGACCGCAAAGAAGGCGCCTTCAAGGAATTGAAGGACGGGAAATTTGCCATCGTGCCCGGCAACCTGGCCCATAGCCAGTTGGTGCGCCGTGTCACGGCCGCCGATCCCAACGACCAGATGCCGCCGCCCGCTTCGGGCCGGAAACTGACCCGGCCGCAAATTGACCTGTTGCAACGCTGGATCAGCGAGGGCGCCAAATGGGAGCCTCATTGGTCGTTTGTGGCCCCAAACCATCCGCCATTACCTCCGTTCAAGAATGAAGCATGGCCGCGCAACGCCATCGACACCTTCATTTTGGCGCGGCTGGAGCGGGAAGGGATTGAGCCTTCGCCGCGAGCCAGAGAGCAGACGTTGCTTCGGCGCGTGAGTCTGGATTTGACGGGGCTGCCGGCCACGCCCGGCCAATTGGCGGCTTGGTCCGCCGGCGCCGATCCGGTTGGCGCCGCGGTGGATGAATTGCTCAACAGTCCTCATTTCGGGGAACGCATGGCCTCGGATTGGCTGGACGTGGCCCGCTATGCGGACACGCACGGCTTTAACAATGACGCGGCGCGCAGCATGTGGCGCTGGCGCGATTGGGTGGTGGAGGCCTTCAACCAGAATATGCCCTATGACCGTTTTATCACCGATCAACTGGCAGGGGACTTGGAAAAAAACCCCACCCTGAATCAACAGATCGCCACCGGATTCAACCGCAATCACGGGATCAATTCCGAAGGCGGCATTATTGACGAGGAATATCGTGTCTCCTATGTGCATGACCGCGTCCGGACCACTTCGATGGCGTGGATGGGATTGACCATGGAGTGCGCCCGTTGTCACGACCACAAGTTTGATCCAACCACCCAGCATGACTACTACAAATTCTTTGCTTTTTTCAACAACATTGATGAAACGGGCGAGGATGGCCGAGTAGCCAATGCGGCGCCAATTATTACGGCGCCCACGGACGAACAACAGCGGGAAATTGCCGCGCTGAGGCTCCAAATCGAAAATGCTCGCGAAAAGATGCAAAAGTCTTTGGCCAAGCAGAAGTGGCGCAATGTCAAGTATGACAAACTTTTTCAAACGCCGGTGCCAACTAACACAATTGCCGCCTCCAACCGGGTGGTTTGCCTCGATCTGCGCTCGTGGGATCCATCGCTCAAAACCATCACCAATGCCGGTGGCGGACAACCCTTCCAGCTCGAGGGGAGTGTGACTTCGGCCCCGGGACCTCTTGGAGAAACGGCTTTGGTCTTCGACGGCCAAAGCGATTTGAAAACGGAAGGATTGACGAACCATTCCGGCCAGGGCTGGGTGTTCGCCGCCTGGGTTCGCCGTGACCGGGCCGAACAAGTCCCTTTGTTTTCCACCGCGACCTTCACGGTGCCGGAGTCATCGGGTGATTACGGCCATGGCGTCCAAATTCTTGTGACCGCTTCCGGGGCGATTGAAGTGCGAAGCGCGGTTCGCTGGCCGGGTTATGCGGCCAATGTCGTCACGCGCGAAAGATTGCCATTGGGTCAATGGCAGCGGGTGGCGGTGGCTTGGGACGGTTCCACCAAGTCGGCGGGGCTGCGCGTGTTTTTGAACGGCCAGGCATGTTTTTCAGAAATCATCCGTGACGACCTGACTTCTGGAGTCGGCTTCTCAGGCGCCGCCCGAATTGGCGCTTCGGACGAAAAAGGCGCGAGCCGATTTGCCGGCGCTCTGGCGGCAATCGAAGTGTGGACAGATGCGGCGCATCTCGACGGCCTGGCCGCGCAATGGCGACGGGAGACGCTGCGCCTCGACGCCGGGACGCCGCCCGCCGCGCGCCATGAAGAGCAGAACGACCGGTTGCATCGCGCGTGGCTGGAAGCCAAAAATATCCCATTTGCCCGCGAGGCCGAGAAGGAACGCCAGGCGCGTTCGGCCCTCCTGAAGCTGGAAGCGGCGGCGCCGGATACCATGGTCATGCGCGAGTTGCCTAATCGCCGGCCCACCCATCTTCTTTTCCGCGGCCAATACGATCAGCCTCGGGATGAAGTCCAGCCGGACGTGCCGGAGTTTTTGTTTCCGTTTCCCGCCTCGGCGCCGCGCACTCGTCTGGGATTGGCGCAGTGGCTGACGGATCCGCGCAACCCTTTGACTGCCCGTGTCGTGGTCAACCGATTTTGGCAGAGCATTTTTGGCCACGGCATCGTCAAAAGCTCCGGCGATTTCGGCTATCAGGGCGATTACCCCTCGCATCCTGAACTGCTGGACTGGCTGGCCACGCGCTTTATTGACAGTGGATGGAATGTGAAGCAACTTATCCGGCTTATGGTCACCTCGGCCACCTATGCCCAATCGTCCGATTCTTCGCCTGATCTGAATGAGCGCGACCCGGAAAACCTGTTGGTGGCGCGCGGCCCCCGCCAGCGTCTGACGGCGGAGATGCTGCGCGATCAAGCGTTGTTTGTCAGCGGACTTTTGTATGACAAACTTGGCGGCCCGCCCGTTTTTCCCTATCAGCCAACCAACCTCTATAAGGGCATTGTGGTGGCGGCCAACTATCCCGGAACCTCTTACACCGAATCCCGCGGGCAGGACCTTTATCGCCGCAGCCTCTACACTTTTTGGAAACGGACCGTGCCTTATCCGGCTTTGTCCATTTTTGACGTGCCGGACCGCGAGGTTTGCGTGGTGCAGCGGTCCAAGACAGATACTCCCCTGCAAGCCCTGGCGTTAATGAACGATCCCGTCCAGTTGGAAGCGGCGCGCAAGTTGGCCGAGCGGATGTTGCTGGAGGCCGGGACAACTCCCCAAGAGCGGCTCGATTTTGCCTTTGAAATCGCCACGGCCCGAAAGCCGCAGCCCGAGGAGCGGCAAGCGGTCTTGGCGCTTCTGGAAAAGCGCCTGGCTGCCTATCGTGAGGACCCCGCAGCCGCTAAAGCGTTCATTTCTGTGGGCGACTCCAAACCCAACGCGGCGCTGGATGCGGTGGAACTGGCATCTTACGCCAACTTGGCCAGCCTGATTTTGAACCTCGATGAAACCATCACCCGTGATTAAGCCATGCCAACTCCTGTCATTCTGAACCGCCGAAGTTTTCTCCGACGTTCCACGCTGGGCTTGGGCGCTCTCGCCCTGGGCCGTTTGATGGGCGGCGTCTCCGAAGGGGCGGTCTTGCGGCCCACGGGCGCTGACTTTAAACCGCGGGCCAAACGGGTGATTTATTTGTTTCAGTCGGGAGGCCCGTCCCAGATTGAGCTGTTCGATCCCAAGCCTGGCCTGGAAGCAAAATTCAATGAGGACTTGCCCGACTCGGTGCGCATGGGCCAGCGCATTACCGGAATGGTTTCCGGCCAGGCCCGCCTGCCGATCGCCCCGAGCCAGTTCGGATTCAGCCCATGTGGGCGCAACGGCATGAGGTTGGGCAATCTTCTGCCCTACACGCAAAAAATCGCCGACGAGATTTGCCTGATCAATACGATGCGCACCGAGGCGATCAATCATGATCCCGCGATTACCTTTCTCCAGACCGGCAGCCAGCAGCCCGGACGGCCCAGCATGGGTTCATGGGTGGATTACGGCTTAGGCTCGGAAAACGAGAACCTGCCTTCGTTCGTCGTGCTGATTTCGGTTCCCAGTTCCGGCACGGGCGATCAAGGGCTGTTGTCGCGGCTGTGGGGCAGCGGCTTTCTGCCCAGCCGTTTTCAAGGCGTGCAAATGCGCAGCGGCGCCGAGCCAGTCCTGTTCTTGAACAATCCCCCCGGTCTGGATCGCGCCGGCCGCCGCCAATGGCTTGACACGTTGGATGTTTTGAACAAGGAAGCCTTCACGCATTCCCAGGACCCCGAAATCGAGGCGCGCATCGCCCAGTATGAAATGGCCTGCCGGATGCAGACCTCCATGCCGGAATTGATGGACCTTTCCAAGGAGCCGGAATCCACCTTCAAACTTTACGGTGAGTCCGCTCGTCAACCCGGTTCCTTCGCAGCCAATTGCCTCCAGGCCCGCCGCATGGCCGAGCGGGGCGTTCGGTTTATCCAACTTTATCATCGGGGTTGGGACCAGCACGGCACGTTGCCGGAGCGGATCAAAGTTCAGGCGGGAGACGTCGATCAGCCTTCCGCCGCGCTGGTCATGGACTTGAAACAACGAGGCTTGCTTGAGGACACGCTGGTGGTTTGGGGCGGGGAATTCGGACGGACGGTTTACTGCCAGGGCCGTCTGACCAAGGAGGATTACGGCCGCGACCATCATGGCCGGGCCTTCTCGGTCTGGATGGCCGGCGGCGGCGTCAAGGCGGGCCTGACTTACGGCAAGACCGACGATTTCTCCTTCAACATCGCGGAAAACCCCGTGGATGTCCACGACCTGCAAGCCACCATCCTGGCCTGCCTCGGCCTTGATCACGAACGGCTGACCTACCGTTTCCAAGGCCGCCAATATCGTCTGACCGATGTTTTCGGCCGGGTCGTCAATGATATTTTGACGTAAGATTAAAATGACCTTGCGCGCGCACCCCGCCATTTTTTCGCCGAGTTCTCGAATTTCCTCGAACATCCCCGAATTGGAAAACCCGGAAATAAGCGAAATTATCCATCCATGCCGCCATGTCGGCAGATCATGGCAATTGCCTTCACCAAACCTCTTTCGCTGTGATCTAATGTTTAACATAATGTAATATAATCATCATTTGCAAGTAAATAAAAATGAACGGGATTATCCCTTGACGGCATGAACTGCTGGTCATTCCAATGAGCGTTCAAGATGAGACTAAGGCGCGATGGATTCCGGGCTGTTGGCGAGGCAGCCCGCAAAGGCGGGCCGCTCTTATCTGTTCTGGCTCGAGCAAGGCGCATATCCGCAGCGATCTGCAACGAGCGAGCAACGAAGCCGGCAGCCTGGAAGACAAGCGAATTAATCTCATCTTGAACGCTCATTGGAATCGAACAGGTATTGCCAGCGAGCGTCGCCATTTGGAACGGCTCTTCAAAATCTTTGATCGTGTCTTTCACTTTCACGCGAGCAATTTACCAAAGGCACTTGGACATCCGCTGTCCAACCAAAAGATTTATGAAAATTTTAAGGCGTTACATGCCATGAAGAGATAATCCCGAAAATTATATCGACGTTTTGGGTTCGTTGGCGCCCTAAGGTTGGTCCAGCCCAAAACCTCGCCTCATGCGACAATCTTCGTGGCTTTGGGGAGCACACGCGCCCCCGCGTGTCGCGGTCGGCGCCCCGCCGACCGCTTCTTTCAGGACATATATCATTCCTATTGAAGCATTCAGGCGCAACGCGTGCGTTAGGCAACACCTGGGTTCAGCATGCTTAGGAGCGCTGTCGTCCCGGCCGCATTTTTGGCGTCCCGCCAAAAATCCTTGGAGCATCATCGCTTAGCCGCTAGGTCGTCCCTTTTAGGGGGTAAGTTCGCGTCAATTTTGGAGATATTTGGTGTTATCGGGATTTCGGCTCGCACTTTTTGCGATTCGGTCCATAATGCATGCCGCGAATCATTGGATCGCTTCAAGTGAATGCGCAACGGAATAAAATTAAGCAGGCATTGGAAGCCTTGGTTGAGGTGCAGCGCCATCGGGACTTTCAACGCCTTGCCGTCCATCTTGCAAAGCGACAATGGCCAGAATTGCAAGCCACTGAGGAGCAGAATGACGGAGGCGAAGACGCTACATCATTCTTGGCGGGAGCCGACGGTGTTCGAAGGAGTGTTGCTGCTTCCCTCACCGGCACGATTGCAAAGGTCAAAGAGGACGCCGGTCGCATAAGAGGACGCGGCGTTAAGCTTGGTGCGCTCGTGTTCATCACCCCTGTTGCAATCAACAACCTTACTGTGGCCGAGTGGGCGGAAGTGATTTCCAAGGAATTCGGGCATCCCCTTCACGTCATTCAGCAGGCCGAAATTATTACCCTGTTGGAGCAGCCGGAGAACCGTTGGCTATGCAACGAATACTTGGACCTCGAACTAGAAGTCGAGTTGCCAGTCGCTCAACTTCTCGCGAGCACTAGGAAAGTTTCTGGTCAAGTGATTCATGGCTGGAAGACTGCAAATCGTTACGAGGACGCAAAAACGATTCGGCTCACCCTCATCGAAGAACCCACCGGGACGTCCCGCAAATCAAGGGGTGATGCTAGGCGGCTCACGATTGAAGATCTCTGTCAGATCGCCACGGAACGGCGCAGTGCCACGTTGTATGGCGAACCCGGCGCTGGCAAAACTTTCACATTGATACAACTGGCGGACGCTTTGTTAGAGAAACCATCTGCGCCAATTCCTTTTCTCATCCCCCTTCCTGTTTGGGCGGGTTCGGGGAAGTCCCTGCTTGAGTTCATTGAGACTCAATTTACCGGAAGCGGGGTGAAATCTGGAGACTTGGCAAAGTTATTTGCGCTCGGTCAGTTGGCACTTTTGGTGAATGGCTGGAATGAAGTGCCGGACGCTTCCGTCGAACGAATCAGCTCTGAGTTGAAGGCACTTGCCCTCCATAACCCCGCGCTGTCGATTTTCATCTCAACTCGCAATACGAGAACGTCTCCGCCGATTTCGACGCAATCTGACATTTTTGTCGCACCACTTTCCAACGAACAGAAAATGGTGATGGTCAAAAAATCAGGCCATGAGGACCCGGCTGCGTTCGGGATAGAACTCGAAACAAACAACGCTCTTTCCACAATCACCAACACGCCGTTCTTTCTTAGTGCCGCGATTTCAATTTCTCGTTCCGGCGAAAAACTTTTGCAAACGCGATATGGCCTCTTGGCGCAAGTGATCGAAGATTTTGAAAGGGGCAGTGACCACTCGACGGCTTTGAAAGCCTCGCCGTGCAACTCGTTTCACAGGAGTTACCTCGAATCCATCGCGCTCAAAATGACGCAAGCTGGAGGCACCACCCTCACTTTTGATGAGGCAGTAGCGGTCATCGCTCAGTGCAACGGATTGCTTCGCGCGGAGGGTCATTTCGAGAATGTTCCAAATTCTGGAGAGGTGCTGGAATGTCTGGTAAAGCATCATCTCCTGGTGCTCCCGCTCGGCTCCAATCCTTCTTATCGCTTTATCCATCAACAATTTCAGGAATGGTTTGCAGCCGAGTCGTTGCACCGCCGCGTTGTTGCCATTGGAGCCAGTGAAAAAACGGAGGAATTGTTCGCCTTCCAGCGCGATTTCTTAAATCACATGCAGTGGCAGGAACCGTTGTCATTTTTGATGGAGCGGTTGTCCAGTGGAAACGATGCAGAATTTTCACTCGCCGCAAAGATAATCGGCTGGGTAATGCTAGTGAACCTATCCGTCGCTTCTGAGTTGGCCGGCGTCGCTGGCGAAAAGGTATGGGCTCATGTCCGCAACGAATTGGGACAGGCACTTCGTAAGTGGTATGAAAAAAATGGCAGGGACCCTCGTGAAGCGGCGTTAGCTGCAATGCTCGCTACGAAGGCTTCCGATTTTCAAGACCTAGTCTGGCCTCTCATCGAATCACCAGATCAAAATACTAGGCTTATTGCGTATCGGGCGCGGCGTCCGTTTTCCTTTTCGTGCTTGGGGTCCAAGTGGCGGGAAAGATTTTTCAAATGGGACACCAAGCGAAAGATCGAATTCTTGCATGAATTTTCTTGGGAGCCAGACAGAGAGCACGTCGCCTTAGCAGTTGACATGCTCAAAATGCCTGAATCTCCCGAGGTGAAGTTGGCATGTTTTGAGGTGCTGCTTCATGCCGGGGCTTACGAACTCATACTCGCCCATTCAGAGAGTTCTGCATTTAACGAGTGGCCCTCTAGTTTCGCAGAACACATCCTGTTCCGACTGCCGCGACGTTTCCTTGCAACGCTGCTTGCGAAAGCCAAGACAGCCCTTCCGTCCGTCGAGTCATTGAGCACGAGGCACGCAATAATAATGACGCTCAAACGAGCCGAAGACTCCGAATGGCCTGCGTTAATGAAACACGAGATCGAGCGTTTGCTCGGAAACGGAGCGTTGGAATTTCGTCGCGTCAATGAATACCATAATCCGCCCCGCCAAGCTCCGAGGCCAGACGCCAGCCCGTATTTGATAGAACTCTTGACGGCGCTTGATGCGAAGGAGCCTGAATGGGTCGCGACTTTCGCGGCAGAAATGTTTACTCAAGGGCGATTTTGGTGGGAGCCCTTCACGCATTACACTCGCAAAATGAAGACACCAGACGTAGAGCGAGTGGCGGCAGCGGCCGTTGACGCTGGACTTGAACCAAGCGTGACGCGTCAGCGTTGTTTGGCACTCGCGCCCAGCCGCTCTGCCAGGCGATACCGTGACGGCCATTTTGGAACCGTTCATTGCTGAACATGAAGCACCTCAATGGGGCTCAAATAACGATAACTGGTATATGGTGGTGCGTGCGCTCGCAATTCTCCTCTTCAGCGACAAGCCGAATCTTGGAATTGAGCGGATTCGCAAATTGCCGGAATACCGACTCAAGAACTACTATATTCGCGAGTTGCTGATGCTCCTTGGTGCCTCCCAGCTTCCTGACGCCGTCGCTTTGATCATCGAATTAGCGCTGAAGCCCGAAATCAATGAACATTACCTCTACGAGGTGGCAACAGTTTTGTGCAACAGCCGCAATCCTACAGCCGAAAGCGGCCTCATCACACTCTTGGACAAATTCTGCACCGGCGAATTGAATTTCAACAATGCGCACTCCCATCTGCCGCGAGCCTTAGCTCGCGCTGCTAAAGCCGGTGGAAAGCTTTGGGAGGAAATAAAACGCCGCTGTGCAAAACCTCAGTCAAACCATGAGCGGCATGTCCTGCTCCACATTCTGAGCGAAGTTGAAGGACTGGAAACAGCAGCTTGCCTTTGCGACTTAATGAACGATGAATTTCCGATGGGGTATCCTGCGGAGCATCTGGTTGAAGCGGCTATTACGGAAAAGGTGCCCGCAGGGGGAAGCTCTTACTACATAAAGCCGCGCAAGGCAGCAGACCTTAAAAAACGACTCCTTGACATTGCCTATCTGGATGTAAGGCGACGGGCAAGTGCAACGCAGTTGCTCGGGATCATCCAACGGTCCAGGCTTGAGCACGGCTGGCCCGCCAACGAACTTTTGCACCCCGATATTGAACTTGTAAAGAAGCTCGGTTGCCCGTGGGAATTGCTTTGATTTAGCGGAACGCTCCTGTATAATACAAAATGATTGGAGCACTCTCAAAATCGGAATTCATGCCAGTGGCAAAGGATGCTTTCGGCGATGTTACCGATTAAACAGTCGCCGAACGATCCGAACGAAGTAGTTCTTGGAGGTTCGGGAACCCTCGTTTTAGCAGGTGGGGTCAAAGCAATACTCACCGCGCATCATGTTATCAAAAATCTTCCCAACAGCGGCCACGCGGGGTTATTGACGCCGATGCGATTTGGGGTCGGAACACACCGTTTGATTCTTGATATGCAGTGCGCTCAAAAGATTTTCATCGCCAAAGGTAAAGATGATTCTCTGGGGCCTGAGCCTGACAGGCCTAACGCCACCGGATTTCGTTAGCCACCACTATAAAATATGTGCAACAATCTTTGAACCGTGAAACTTTTCACCATCGGCCATTCGACGCAGTCGTGGGAGCAGTTCCTGGAACTGCTGTTGCGGAATCGTATCGAAGCCATAGGCGACGTGCGGAGCACTCCTTACAGCGCCCGTTTTCGCCAATACAATCGGGACGTTCTGGCTCGCGCGTTGCGGGGGGCCAACATTCGTTATGCGTTTCTTGGCGACGAACTTGGCGCGCGTCGTACCGAGCGCGAGTGTTACGTTGATGGCGTCGCCCGCTACGAACGCATTGCGCGGACGTTGGCATTTCGCGCTGGCCTGGAACGCGTGCAAACCGGTGTCGCTCGTTATCGTCTGGCTTTGATGTGTGCGGAAAAGGACCCGCTGGAATGTCACCGCGCCATCTTGGTTTGCCGCCAGTTCCGCAATGACTTGGATATCCGCCACATCCTGGTTGACGGGAGCATGGAAACGCACGCGGATGCCGAAAACCGGCTGCTCGCCGAGGAAAAAGTCCCCGGCGACGATATGTTTACCCCGCACGAGGAGTTGATTGCCAAAGCCTACGACCGACGCGGCGGTAAGATTGCCTACCACGAGTGCGCCGAACCCGCCGTGCAACCCTGATCTTATGACCTCCGAACCCATCCCTGTTTTCACGGTCGGTTTCACCAAAAAACCGCCGGCGAGTTTTCGAGAAGTTGCGGGCAGCTGGAATTAAGCGCGTGGTCGATGTTCGACTGAACAAGGTTTCGCAACTCGCCGGCTTCAGTAAGCGCGACGACCTCCAATATTTTCTGAGAGAAATTCTGCATGTGGATTACGTTGAAGCTCCGTTACTTGCCCCCACCCAGGACCTGCTCGACGCTTACAAAAAGAACAAGGGCCGATGGGAGGATTACGAGCGCGACTTCCTCCGCCTCATGGAAGAGCGCCACATCGAAGAGAAGATTGACCCTGCAATCTTGGCCGGCGGCTGTTTACTGTGTAGCGAAGACAAGCCCCTCCAATGCCACCGCCGCTTGGTCGTCGAGTATCTCCAACGCCGATGGGGTAACCTCCACATTAAACACATCGTTTAACCAAATAAAAAGGCTTCTTCGAGGTTTATAATGGGTATTAACCATAGTGAGGTATCTCAAGCTTGCCTGCCACGAAATATTCAAAGTTAACGTGGGGTCGTCAGGTGAGGGAAAAGCCGCTACACCTGACGCCCTATGATTACACCTAAGAAAAAAGTTAATAGCAAAAAGCAACCGCAACCGCAATCACAACCGCCCGCCCGTGACACCCCTGCGCCCGCGCCCAAGAAAGCCCAGACGATCAAACTGGGGGTCGACGTGCATCTGGATCTTTACGTGGTGGTGCGCGTGATCGACGGCGGCACGCCCCAGCCGCCGCAACGTTTCAAGCCGATGGAATTCATGCTGTGGTGCGCCAAGCAACTGTCGCTGGCCGAGAAAGTCTTCACCTGTTATGAGGCCGGCCCCTTCGGCTACAGTTTGCATCGCCGGCTGGAGAGGATGGGGGTGACCAATTACGTCATCCGGCCCCGGGATTGGGACGAATACGGCAAGAAGGTCAAGACGGACAAGCGCGACGCTTTGGCCATGGCCTTGTGTCTGGATCGCTACGTCAGCGGCAACCGCCAGGCCTTTTGCGTGGTGCGCGTGCCCAGCCCAGCGGAGGAGCAGAAACGCAGCGTGGCGCGCCAGCGCGAGGTTTTCCAGCAGGAGAAACAACGACTGGCCGCGCAGGGGCGCAGTCATGCCCTCTATTACGGCGGCCACCTGCACGGGGCCTGGTGGCAGGAGGCAGCCTGGCAAAGGACGTTGCCACAACTGCCGGCCATCGTGGTCAATTTGCTGGAGCCCTTGCGCCGGTTGCTGGCGGCGGTGGAAGTGGAGTTAAAAGCCCGCACCCAGGAACTGGAGGCCGCCGCCCCGGAGGGATTGCCGATGGGCCTGGGCGAGATGACCAGCCAAATCCTGGAGCGCGAAGTGGCCGACTGGCACCGATTCCAGAACCGGCGGCAGGTCGCCAGCTACACCGGACTTTGTCCCCGCGAGGACACCTCCAGCGACCGGCGCTTTCAAGGCTCCATCAACAAGCACGGCAACCGGCGCTTGCGACCGGTCCTGGTGGAAGCGGTCTGGCGGCTGGTGGTGTTCCAGCCTGAATACCGCCCGGTCAAGAAGTGGCGGGCGGCCTTGCTGGACAAAAAGAGCGGCTCCGGGCGTCGCAAGAAGATCATCATTGCCATCGCGCGCATCTTCGCGGTGGACTGGTGGCGCGTGCGCACCGGCCGCTGCAAAGCCCAGGACTTGGGACTGAAACTCCAGCCGTTGCCGCCGCCCATAACACCGGCCCCATGAATCGGTCCCTCGTCCTGATGAACCACTGAAGGCATGACTTTGCCACCGACAATTTTGGAGCGTAGCGGACCCGTTTTGACCCCTGGGTCTTGGATGGCCCGTTTTAAAGTGTGGGTCCGCGCGCTCCTCTGGACTTGGAAACGATATAGTGTACGCCTTTTGGTTGTACGGATAGCAGGTTAAGCCAGGTCTCTCGACCGGCGCTCCAACAGAGGAGACGATCCAATAAGTCAGCGACAAAAAGACAAAGAGAAAGAAGAAAACAAAGAGAAGAAGCTTTTAATAAAAACACAGGATTTTCGGACGCGCTTGACAATTCTCCCCATAGCAGGGGTC
>PLIU01000343.1 GCA_003140095.1 Verrucomicrobiales bacterium
AACGCCTGCAAAGGCAAGGGCGGTTGCGCGCTCACCAAAAAAGACATCCAGGACTGGGAAAAAAAGCAAAAGGAAGCCGCCGCCAAACATCCGTCTCCGTGAGATACCTATCGCAGCGGGCGGAAGGAATTCACCCAGGGATCAAACCGGCAGATGCCCTGGTACTGGCACTTGTCGCAGGCCCGTTCGCTGCCTTTCTGATACGGATTCAGACCAATGGCCCCGCCGTAAATCTCGCCTCCCATCCGCACCAGTTCAGCTTCGACGTGATCGAGCATTTCGGCGAACGCCGCCGGACGCATCAGGTCGGTGTTGCGCGCGTGCGGCTCGCCGTCGGCGTTGAGCTTGAACTTGAATTGCGTGCCCTCGCTGGCCTGGCGATCGTCTAGATACGGCAACGCCTCCAAATCAAACCGCCCCAAGTGCTGATAGCGCCGTTGCCGGAATTGCTCCTGCTTTGGCAAAATCTCCCGCCGAGTGGCGCCGCGCTCGAATTGGCCGCGCAAATTGACATAGAACACCCCCGCCGGCGTCAGGCGCCCGACGCCGAAAATTTTCCGCGCGTCGCCCAGATGCCGCAACACGCTCAGGTAGGCGGGCAATTGCAATTGCAAGCCGTGCGCCATCATGATTTTGTCCAGCTTGCGGGCGCTGGATTTATAATCGACAACCACCGCCAGCGCCTCATCCCCCCGTCCGGCACGGCACAAATCCACGCGGTCGATGATCCCGCGAAAGACCAGCCGCCGGCCCGCGCCCAAGTCGATCTCCCACGCCGGCAACGGCCCGTTCTCCACGCCGAATCCCAATTCCACCGCCCACGGATCGAATTCGTAGTGCGCCATCCATTCGACCGTCGCGGCGACAAAATCCTGCAACGACTCCGTGACCGTCCGCGCGGCGAAGCGGGCCGGCGCGCTCGCGCCCAGGAGTCCCTCGCGAAATTGCGGCAGAACTTCGGCGGCGCTCTCCTGCACGCGGCACCGGGCCTCGGCGGGCGTGATGTCACGCCACTTTTTATTTTCCCGTTGCAAGCCTTGATGAAATCGCGCCAGCACCTCGTGTTGAAAACTGCCCCGTTCCCGCACGTCCAGTTCAAATCGCTTCCGTTCCTCCGCCCGCAAACCCGAGCGCACAAAGAACTTGAAGGAACAGGCCGCGAATTCCTCCAGGCGGCTGACCGACGCGCGCAACGCCGGCCCGTACAGCCGCGCGGCCTGCTCCGGCTCCAGCCGTCGCGGTTCAGTCACGCACGCGAAGGAGTCCATCTGCTCCCGCAGCGAGGCAAACACCGGCCGCCGCAGCAGTTCGCTCAGGACGGGCGCGCCATCGCCGGCGCGCGCCAGTTGGCCGGCCAACTCGCTCAGGTGTTCGGCCTCCCGCCAATCCGGCGGGGCGAATTTTTCGACGGGCAATTTCGAGGACAGCCGGTGCAGGTGGGCGAAAAACGGCGATGGATTCAGAGCGCCGCCGTCGTTGTCCTGTTGCGCACACGTGACCACCAGCCGCTGGCGCGCGCGCGTGCAGGCGATGTATCCGAGAAAACGTTCGCGGCTCAAAAACTCCCGCCGCGCGTATCCCAGTCGAACCTCGTGCGTTGCCAATTCCTCCCGGTCCGCCTCGCCCAGCAAATGCCCCGCCGGCGGCGTGGCCGGAAAGACAGTTTCGTTGACACCCAGCAGCAGGGCCAGCTTCAACTCCGGGTTGCGCGAGCGGTCGATGGCGCCGATGAGCACCTGGTCCAGCACCGGTGGAATCACGCCCACGGTCAATCTCGCCAGGGCCGCCTCCAGGAGGGGCAGCCAGTCCCGCAGAGCCATCGCCTCCCCCGCGAACGCCAGCCCCAAATCCTCCAGCCACTGGTTCATCTGCTGCCAGATCGTGGCGTGGACGGCGCGATCAGGGCTTTCTTCCAGGCTCCACTCCTGGAGCGTCTTTTCCACGTTGAGGTCCCGCCACAACTGCCGCGCCGCCTGGATCAATTGGGGACCGTCAGGTCGAAACTGTTGCGCCGACAGGAGATTCCTGAAATCGGAAAACGGCCCGATCAATTTCCGGCGCAGCCGTTCGGCCCACTCCGATTTCCCAGCGTCGGGCGGCAGCGGCGCGAACCATGTTTCGCCCTTCCAACCGTGCGCCAGCGCTTCGTTTTCCAGGCGGTCGAGGTCTTCCTGCTCGGAGGCGGCCAGGCCCGTTTTGAGCGCGCCGAACCAATCGTCATGCTGCCAGCCGAAGGCCGCCGCGCGCAAGGCGCTGCGCGTCAACTCGGCCAGCGGGTGCTGCGCGACCAGGCGGCGGCGGTCCAGAAAAAACGGAATCTCGTACCGCGAAAAGACGCGGCGCAAGTGGTCATGGTAACCGTCCATTTGCCGCAGCAGCACCGCCGCCTCGCGGAACCGCCCGCCCGCGCGCACAAACCGCAAAATCTCCCGCGCCGCCAGGACCGCTTCCGCCGCCGGATTCAGGCACTCCGCCAGGCGAAGGGAATCGCCCGCCGCCACGCTGGCGTCATCGGGAAAATCCGCCGGCTGCATCCATTTTTCCTCCAGATGCCGTAGCACTGGATTCCCGGAAAATCTGCCGCGTGATGCGTCGCGTTCCAAAACATCCACCGTGACGCGCGCACCCGGCAGCCCGGAAAAACGGGCCAGGCATTGACGGAACGTCTCGCCGATGCCCGTCCAGATTGAGAGCCACGATCCGGGCGTTTGCGCCGGCGGCCCTGGCAGGCAAAAGGCCAGCGTGGCCTTGTCGCCGCGCGCCGCCACCGCCGCCAGCAAATCCAATTCCGGCGGCGTCATTTCCGCGAAGCCGTCCAGCCACAGCGCCGAGACCAGCGGCGCCGGCGACTGGGCGCGTTTGAGCGCGGCGGCGGCGAGGTCTAGCAGACACTCGGCGTCCTGCAAGGAGCGCCGTTGCAGCCACTCCAGATAATCTCCCAGCAAAACGGAAAGATCATGCAGCTTGCGGCGCAAGGCTTCGGACAAATCGGCCTGCGCGGCGAGTTGGCGGAGCATTTCGGGAGAGAGCTGCCTTTGTTGCAACTGGCGCAATTCCAGGCTCAATTGGCGCGCGAAGCCCGGCAGCCCCGCGCTGGCGTGAAAGATTTGCAACTCCTTGCGCCGCCGCGCCAGCAGCGCGTGCAACACCATGATGCGTCCGTCTTCGGACAGGAGCGACGGCTCCGGCGCGCCGGCCCATGCCAGCACGAATTTGGCCAGACGCTCAAAGGAAAGAATCTGCAAGCGCGTGTAACCTTGCAAATTCGCATCCGCCAGGAGTTGCCGTTCCAACTGGAAGGTGGCCTGTTTGGGCGCCAGCAAAATGAGAGGAGGCCCGTCCGGTTCCGCCAGCAACGACTGGCGAATTTCCGCCAGGCAGCGGAAGGTCTTCCCCGCCCCGGCCGGACCGAGCAAAAAGCGCGCATGCACCCCGCCTTTGTGGCGCAAAACCAGCCCCGCGCAAAGATTTATTTCCAATCCAGCTTTGTGAATTTACGCGGAAAGCGCGCGGAAAACTGTGCTTGAAATTTTTGGATTCTGCCCGATTGTGGCCTTTGCAACAAAGGCGGCAATGCGTTCGCCGGTTGAATTTGAATTAAGAATTTGGCATGAACTACATCAAACTAGGAAATACCGGCCTGCAAGTATCGCGCTTTTGCCTCGGCTGCATGAGCTATGGCCAACCGAAAACGCCCGGAATACTCCATTGGCCCTGGACTTTGAGTGAAGAGGACAGCCGCCCCTTCATCAAGCGGGCCGTGGAACTGGGCGTGAACTTTTTCGATACGGCCAACGTCTATTCCAATGGCGAGAGTGAAGCAGTGCTCGGGCGCGCCGTCCGCGATTTCGCCCATCGCGACGAACTGGTTCTCGCCACCAAAGTCAACGGCCCTATGCGGCCGGGTCCCAACGGCCGCGGCCTTTCGCGCAAAGCGATTCTGTCCGAAGTTAACCAGAGCTTGCAGCGCCTTGGCACCGATTACATCGATCTCTACATCATCCATCGCTTCGATTATGAAACGCCACTGGAGGAAACGCTCGAGGCGCTCAATGATGTCGTTCGAGCGGGCAAGGTTCGTTATCTCGGCGCGTCCTCCATGCACGCATGGCAGCTGATGAAAGCGATCGGCCTTCAGCGCGCCCATGGTTGGGCCAAGTTCGTCTCCATGCAGAACTATTACAATCTGCTCTATCGCGAGGAGGAGCGGGAAATGCTGCCCTTGTGTGTGTCCGAAGGCGTGGGTGCGACCCCGTGGTCGCCACTGGCTCGCGGCAGGCTGGCGCGCCCGTGGTCCGAAGAGCCGCCAACCGCGCGCGCCAAGAGCGACAATTTCGCCAAGACACTGTTCGGCAAGACCGTGGATATGGACAAACCCATCATCGACCGCGTCAATGAAATCGCGCGTCAGCGCGAGTTGCCGCCTTCGCAAATCGCGCTGGCGTGGCTGCTCCACAAACCGGCGGTCACCTCGCCGATTGTGGGGGCGACCAAGCCCCATCATCTGGAAGACGCCGTGGCGGCGCTCTCGGTCAAGCTTTCGGACGCGGAAATCAGCCGGCTCCAAGAGCTATATCAGCCTCATCCGGCCACGGAAGCTTTCGCATAGAGCTCTCCGGGCGTCACTCAGACAGCGTTTTGGCGGCGCCGCGCTCCTATTTTGGTTGAGGATACCCTGGGGTATGCTGCGCTATCCAGGTATAATCCGTCGGGCTGTTGGGCCTGTCGTATGGGCCGTCAATGTAGGTGCACGGCATAATCCAGCGCTGGGAATTGGCCCATTTATGGATTTCGGAATGGCCATCCGCAAAACTGAACCCGCAGGCTTGGTTGTGATAACTGGCCGGTATATCCACAAATTCGCCTGCGTCGAGCGGCAAGATTGGGTTCACATAAAGCATCGGGTCGTTGATGCTGTCAGGGTCTTCGTCCACGAACACCCATGACATACTTGGTCCTGGAATGTTCAAATCGCTCATTTTTTTAACGGGGGGCGCCCAATCATAATATTTGTCCCCTGCGCCCAGCCATGCATCCATGGAGACGCTGCGAACACGCTCTTGAAAACGAGCCGCGCGCTGTGGGTTGCTCAGAAAAACGTCGGCCGGACATTTGTAGATCTTCCATCCGTTGGCGTAGTAAGGCGCCAGCAGAGACCTCTTTGGGGAGATGAGTAACATAAAATTGGTGTTGTCCGGGGAGCTGGTCCAGTCCAACCAGCCATCGCACCAACTGGTGGGCCCGCCAATTTCGTCACCTGAGTTCTCAGAATTATCATTGACAGTAAGACGGTCGCCAAAATCATGAGAATAACTAATCCAAGCCAGCGCCAGTTGGCGGGTGTTGCTCATGCACAGAATGCCCTGCGACTGGATTTTCGCCTTGGTCAACGCTGGCAGCAGCAGGGCCGCCAAAATCGCGATGATGGCGATGACCACCAACAATTCAATTAAAGTGAAACCGCGATCGGTGCGAGATTGGCTGTTAATCATCATAAAATGCCTTTGAGTCCGCAATCACACTAAGCCATTGATCTTCAATAATTTAAATCTCATTGGCCCACCTACAGCTCATCCAAAAATGGTCCTTATTCTGACTTTTCCGTGCTTCTGCCCACAATGATAAGAGATCGGAGACCGCGAGACAAGTCAAAAAGCGAAGGTTGCCCCTTGCCATTATTTCGGCTGGGCGCAGAGGATGCTCACACCCGGCAAACTACTAAGCCAGGGCGGGAATTGAATCCCGAATGGATTGTATCATTCAGCCCTGCCACGTAAAACGTGGGCTGGTGCAAATCAGATCACCGACCGCTATTTTGTGGCGCTCGCCCGACAGCATGGATTTAGTCTGGCAACTCTCGATCAACCGTTGGCAAGAAGTTTTGCGGATGAAACGGGTCTAGTGGAATTGCTGCATTGAAAAGCGTGGCTTAAAATCAATCTCGCCGTCTCATCAATCGTTTTGTCGGTCAAGCTGCACGGTCACCGAGCACTCGCCCACATTTGTGGCTCAAGTTTCGTCAAAACTGGAAAGGCTATCAAATTCCTTTGAACGATTAGCTTTCGCTTGCTCGATTCTCCGCCACTTCGCCAATTCTTGCGGATCCTGGTCAATCTTTTGGCTTTCACGCCACTGTGTGGCTGCAGCTTCCTCCGTCCATTTTATTTCGCCAGTGTAATCTTCATCCTGTTTTAACTTTTCGACCTCTTGACGAATCTCCTTCAGGCTCACGCGGAAATACTCCTTGCGGGGGTTCCGCTTGTTGACACGCTGGTCGATGAATTTTTTGTGCAATTTGTGTTCAAGCTCGCGGGAGGCTTCCGTTTTAATCACCGCATGTATGTCGAATTCAAATGGCACACTCGCCCCACCAAGCTCATATACGCGGACATCTGCTTCCCTTTGTGTTTCACCAATTTTATAGACGCTCGGCCCAAACGATCCCTCGTTGGAAAGAATGTAAACGCTTCCCACTTTAGTTTGCTGGGATACTTGGAGCTTTTGTTCAGTGGCAACAGCAAGGTCTTCGGCCGCTCCCTGATATCGCTGTTCCAATTCCGATACCCTTTGCGCCCATTTCACCTTGTCTTCCGCGACTGCCGCCGCAAGCTTCTGTTTTGCCTCCGCAAGATCCCTTTCATTTTCCTCGACGGCCAGTTTTTTCAACTCCTCTAATTTTTCTGCTTCGCGTAATTTCTCCGCTTGCTCCCGCTTCGCCAACGCCTCGTCGCGCATTTTTTCTCTTTCGACACGCTGTTGTTCCTGGCGTTGCCGAGCCATCTCCTGCAGAATGACCGCCCATTTCAATTCTGCCAGTCGTGCCTCAAGATAGGCTGGGAGGATACGCGCATTTCGGAATGCGCCGCCATCTTTGTTGACTGTGCTGAAGGCATCTCGGATTTCCTGCGCAAGTGTTCCATAGTTGTCGGATTTGACTCCCGCAAGCATCGAGGCCACATCGCCGTTAAAGGCATGAATCACAAATTGTATTGCGGTTTTTCGTCGCTCTGCCTCGACATAATCGCAAGTTGCCGCCTCACCCTGTTCAACCATGCGGCGAGAAAGATCAAGTGCGGATTTGAGCGATGCGCCAGCCGCAGCATAACCAAATTCTACTGACAAGTCATCGAGAAGGCTGTGTGTTGGAATGAGGTAGCGGTCTCCATAACCTTCGATGATGTTTCGCATGGCTTCGGCAGCCTGCTCCAGCAGTTCCTTCTCGCGCAATGCGCGGTAGGCATCGCCGCCAATCCGCTCCGCCCGCTTTTCCGCCTCTGCCATGATACGACCAGCATCCCGCGTCGCCTGATTCAGCAATGCATCCGCCTGATCTCGTAACGCTTTGGCTTTTTGAACTGACACTTCCCGCTCGTCTGCTGCTGCATGCTTGGCTTGCAACAGTAAACTCTGCGCCTCCGTCCGCAGATTGGTCGCCTCCGTTAGCGCGTCGGCAAGCTGGCGTTGCGCCTCGGCTTCGGCGTCCCCGAATTTTTCAAATTTCCGAAGTGGTTCAAAATCCTTGATGGTTTTGGCAACCAGCGCGTCAGCTGCATCCTGTGACTTGCGAGCTTCGGTCTCGTAGTGCTGCCGAACCCGCTCCGACTCTTGTCTCATTTCGGCGAATTGCTGGTCAATCTGCTTTTGAGCTTCGGCAACGGAAGCTTGTGCTTCGCTGTAAACGCGTTGAGTTTCGGACTCGTAATACTGCCGCAATCGCTCGGATTCCTGATTTGCTGCCGCGACTAGGCCCTCTAGTTTCTTAATGTTCAACATCGCCGCAATGAGCAGGCCAATACAAACTATTGCTATTATGGCGAAAACGATGGTCATACTGTCGGATTGGTTTGGGGACTAGGTGCGGCTGAAGATGATTTTAATTCGGCAATCTTGGTTTTCAACTCGTCGCGCATCTTCTGAACGCCGGTGAGGAGGTTTTGGAAGCTCAATTCCTCACTGGAAGGATGCGGGATGTCTGCCGGTGTGAGTGGTGTGATCGGCTGAAACGCTTCGGTCTTGCGCGACGCCTTTATTTCAGCGCGATGCTGAAAGTTTTCCATCGCGTCAGGAGGACTGAGTCGGTCGAAATCAAGCTGGGCAATACCGGCGCGTTGCGTGGCAACTGACAAAACCGGCTGCTCAAGCTTCTGACCGGTGCGCGGGTCCAGCGTATCTGCTGCCGCTGTTACCAAGATCGTATCCACTGGCAACAGTGCAAAAACCTCACGCGCCACACGAAGAACGCAACCGCACAGGTAGTCGAGGTAGATTTCGTGAAAGCGTCCCTTTGGCATTGCCTTAACAGAAACCTGTTCACTCACCGTAAGCGTCTTGATCTCCGTAGGAATAATCTCTCGGCCGCGCACTTTCAGCGCACACTCGACCAACTCGGCGTTGTGAACCGTAAAGTTAATCGAGGAACCAAGGTCAGAAATTTCAGCAAAAGGATTAAACTCAACCAAAGCCTCGGTGTATGCTTTGTGTTCCCCTGCAAGGATTCTCCGTGCCATTTTTTTGAGCTTTTCCCATTCCGCAATTTGTTCGGCATAGGATTGCATTGCAGTCTGAAAATCCTGCTCGTCCTGCAAGCGGGCTTGTTCAAACATAAATTGTGCGGTTTCTTTCTTTTCGGCTGCCAGGACGGCAAATCGTTGATTTGCTCTCTGTTCGTGATACGAATTTTTTTGCGGCCGAGGCGGAGGCAAAGAAGCTGAAACCGCTGGCCAGTCCCAAGCTTCACCTCGTTCCTTGTGAACCGACCGAAGTAACTCGACTCGGTTTTCATAGGTCTCAACCTCCAGCCGCGCCTGCTCGATAGCCGAGAGTTTGGCTTGCCCTTTGGCCTGACGCTCCAGTTCGCGAACTCGCTTTTGAGCTTCACGCTGCCGGCGTCGTTCGGCTGCTTGGATTGCTCGAAGTGTTCCCATCGGGCTATGTTCAGACTACTTCGCTGTCGATACGCGCGCAAGCGAGAATGTTTCTGCGCTGACAAAATCGCAGACTACTCTCCATCCAATTTCGGCGAGACAAGCCCGCTCTGCCCCTGGCTGTTGATCCCAACCAGTAGAGCCGTCGGCGCGGAGGGCGAGGTCCGGTCGTCACTCCCCCTTTTGTGTCCAAGCCCATGGACATTTATGCCATTGTTCTTTATCCGGCAATTTCAAATTCGCCAAGCCTTCCTTGAGAATCGGATCGGTCGGCGCATGATCGTGAACGGGAATGGTCAGTGGATAATAGAATCAGGCTGCGCCCTCTAATCGTTTTTAAAGGCCGCAAAGCTCCGTTGGCTCCGGCGAATTCGTCCCTTTAGTTTTGTCCACGAATCATGAGCGGGGACTTGTGGATGCTTGCTCCAGACGAGGGATGCCATCGGAAACGGAACAACATAAGAGCGGCCCGCTTTGCGGGCTGTGACGCCAACGGCGGCGGTCGAGACGACCGCGCCGCGCTGGTCATTTCGCGGCCTCGTGGTTAGATGGCGGCGGTCCATCCGGTATGACCCGCGCTTCGGTTGAGAGCTTGTAATCCTGGCCGGTGGACGCCTTCATCTCCGCCTCCACCAAATAGGCCCGGAAACCACTCCCCGGCTTCTCCACTTTGGCCGTAACATGGGTCCCTGAAGCGGCGGTCAATGCGGCGCTGGACCATTTGGCGCGGCGGAAGTCGCGGTTGGTGGAAGTGGCCGTCCATAACAGGAATGATTGCGCGGGCTTGCTCAAGTTCACGTCCATGGTCGCGGAAGCGGGCGAATTGGAACCAAACTGCCAGGTCATTCGCGGGAGTGTCTCCCGGTCCGCAATCATTTGGAAAAACGCGGCCAGCACCGGAATCGCCTCGCGCCCGCCCGCCAGATCGTGCCCGGCGTTGGGGGTTTGAAATACCAGTTTTGGATTGGGAAGGTCATTCCAATAATTGCGCAGGGAATCCACCACCCAGTAAGGATCGTCGGTGCCCAACAACAGCAGTTTGGGCAGCTTGTAGCGTTTGCGATAACTGTAGGGGTCGACCCAGCTTCGCAGCTTTACCATCCCTGGTTCGTCCATGCGCTCGGTCAAACGGAGCTTGGTGTAGGCGTTGATCTCCTCGCTCTGCCCGCCATACATGAGTTGTGCCCATCGCGCTTGGGCTTTCATGTTCAGCATGTCAATGACCATCGGCGCCATCGCTTTGACCCGCGCGTCCACGGCGGCCGTCAGCCAGGTGGTCCAGCCGCGTTTGGACGCGCCCCCCACCACGAAGCACTTTATTTTTTGCCCGGACTCCTGTTGCGCCTCGGCCTGCACCGCATCCATTCCCCTGACGGACGACTTCACCATCGGAAAGAGCAGCGGCCAGGTGGAATCGCCGGATTCGAGAAACTGTTCAAACGTGTAGGCGATCAAATCGTCCTCTTTAAGCCCGTCATACAGCGGTTGATTGGGAACATGGTTGATGACGGCGGCAATGCACCCCGCGCGCTCTGCCAATGTGTCCAACAAATCGAACAGTCGTCCCACGTCGTCATCGCCGGTGATGAACAAGAAGGCAATGTCGGGGTTGCGCAGTTTGGCCGGCCGCACCACGAGCAACTGATGATGCCAGGCCAGGCCGCGCCAGATTTGCGAGGTGCAATCCAGCCGGACGGCGTTGTTTGAATCGGCCTCGTGCTGGTCGGCCTTTTTCCAGGCGAAGGAGTCATCTGGCCGCCTCACATAGTCCGCCAGCGCATTCGCGCCTGCGCTCCAGCGCGCGGCCAGGACGATTCCAAAGAAAAGCAAAGTCACTGTGGCGGCACGGCAACGTAAGCGGCCACAAAGGAAAGTTCGCATCTCAATAGACTGAGCCTCGCGCCCATTCCGTCAAGCAGGATGTCTGCCGGCCCGGTTGCAGTCGCTCAGGATTCGTTAAGTCCATCCACACAATTTTTGAATTTAAACCAGAACGTGGTAGAGT
>PLIU01000327.1:0-6681 GCA_003140095.1 Verrucomicrobiales bacterium
CTCAAACAATCGGGCATGTTTTGGACCGAAGCGGGAGCCACCGCCGTGCTCCATCTCCGCTGCGCCTTGCTCTCGGCCGGCGGTTGGAATCATCTGTGGAGTCAGCCTTTGCCCCGCGCGGCCTAAAGCCAATGTAACTTTATTGCAACGCACCCTGAGTAACCAGGCCTTTGCGTTCCCGTCCGGTCAAACCTGAAAACTGAAAAATTATTGTTTGACTGAGTTTGACCAGTTTGACCAGTTTGACCAGTTTGACACGGTTTGGCTAAGTCATTCATAATCGTAATCCTAATCCCCGCCGAACACCCATTTCGCACCCGTGCAACTCCGTGTTCGATAGATACTTCCCCCTCACAGGTTTGATTTGGTTTGATTCGCTTTTATCCGTTTTGACCGTGTTTGACATTGTGGAGGCGCCGTCTCGCCGCCCAGGATTGAATTTGACCGGGTTTGACCAGGCGGTATTCCGCCGTCCGCTTCCTTCTTTCATAATCATAATCTTTACCACATTTTACGTGGATAATCTCTATCGTACAAGTGTACTTTCCCTGAATGAGTGATCATCCTGAATTTGCCTTCTCCGCGTATTCTGGTGATTTGACCATTGAATTTTGAACCATGAACCTTGAAATCTGCACTTTTTTCCTCCCCGCAGGTTTGATTTGGTTTGATTCGGTTTGATTAGCCCGACCGAGTGCAATTTCGGCTCTGGCCCTAACATAAGCATCTCGCTTATGATAGTATTGTTTTCCGCTCGAACCTGAGTCACACCGGTCGGACTGAGTTTGACTGTGCCGTTGTGACGTTTGGTTTCGCTACTGACAAGGCCAATTTCGGCTATCCCACAACCCCCGCCGTTTGATTTGGTTTGATTTACTTTGACAAGGCTTGATCCGGCCAAATTCGTCCCTTTCGACCCTTTGGTCGTTTGCGTCCCTTTCTCGTCGTTCAAGCAATCGCCACGCCCGATTTGATCCGGTTTGACTGGCTTTGATTCACAAAAGGCCAAGGGCATATCCGCGATATGGCGCAAAAGTCGCACAACCACAAGACCTTCTACGCGTAGCCGCCGACGTAAGGAGGCGGAGGAAAGACCCGCACGCAGGTTTGATTTGGTTTGATCCGGTTTGACCGGGTTTGACCCGATTTGACTATGCCGCCATGAAGTGTCCTCGCCGCTTCTTCCTTCATAATTCATACTTCATCCTTGCCCGGTGGCGGCAGGACGAGACTCCGTCGAGCCGTAACTCGATTTCTTGGAACAAAACCTGGTTTTGACCCGTTTTGATGGCCCGTTCGTGGCTTCCTTCCTTAACGATAACCGGAAATTCAACATGCCATACAGTCTTTCGCGGGCAATCAGAAGGTCGGGACACGCCGCAACCTGTTGAGGCGGCATTGCGTCTCGCCGCTTAGCTTGCTGGCTCAAACGGGCACTCGTGGTTCCCAAATTGTCAAAGAACAGCTTCTCCAACAAATACCATAGTAGGCCACATTCTCAGGAGGCGCAAATTCTTTTCGCTCACAGCGTGTTTTGGGGTCGTGTACTAACGGATTGGTGTACCCCTATTATTGAATCGACAGGGCTTAATTGGAGTCGCTGATTCATTGGACAAGTCCTCTAAGCCATTCTGGAATTCCCTCCTGGTCCTGGACATGCAGGTGATTAAGCACGATGCGTAAGCCGGCATCGTCAAAAGGAAAGAAGTAACCTTGCATGACATTACCAGCCATTGTGATCGGATAGTATGTGGGGCGATTAGGGAGGATCAACTCTTGCCGAAAATCATCACGGTGAATCCGATTCTGGAGATCCCAGTATTCGGTTTCGAACCGCCACCCACTCTCGTAGTTGACTCCGGCGACCGACGGGAGTTGATCGAAGTGGCTTCCGTGTTCTATGGCTTGACTGAATGCCACGATGTAAGGCCGACAATAGTGGACTGTGATATCACCAAGTTGGGCATTTCCTACGGTTCTTCTGTACGTATTATTCTGGGTCTCCGACGAGCAGACGACGCCTGCTTGCCTTTCCTGTTGCCAGCACTCGCTTTGATTACACCACCAGATCATCCTCAGTCCTTTCCTTTATTCGAAGTTCGTGTTTGTTCCGGTATCTAACAAACTGGGAAGAAGGGCTTTGTAACGAGGCGTCATTTGGGTCTAGTCCATCCGCTAAACATAAGCCACGATTCCCGCGCTCACCAAGTAAAAAGCAGGTAGCCAACTTGCGGTTCCAACACATCGTCGTCACATATATTTCTTCAGCAACGGCGCCAAATCCGCCTTGGTCTTCCGCGGCCACAGCTTCTTGTCGGTCAAGATGGCGTTTTTCAACGCGTCGTGGCAGGGCCAGTTCGGCTCGCGGGGGATGCGCGCGATGACCCTCTTGAGGATCGCCTTGGCTTGGCTGGCATTCTTCATCAAGTTGGCCACAATCATTTCCACCGTCACGGGCGCCTCGTCCGCCTTCCAGCAATCATAATCGGTAATCATCGCCATCGTCGCGTAGGCGATCTCCGCCTCGCGCGCGCATTTGGCCTCGCCGAGATTGGTCATGCCGATCACGTCGTAGCCGAGCTGGTGATGGGTGATCGATTCCGCCCGCGTGCTGAATGCCGGCCCTTCCATGTTGACGTAAGCGCCGCCGTTGTGAACGCGCGCGCCTTCGCCCTTGCAGCTTTGGAAGAGCAATCCCCGTAGCTCCCCGCAAATCGGGTCCGCGAACGCCACGTGCGCCACGATGCCGCGGCCGAAAAACGTGTGCTCGAATGAACGCTTGGTCTTGTCAATAAATTGATCCGGCAGCACGATGTCGCAAGGCCGGTAGCGCTCCTGTAACGAGCCGACGGCGCTGACGCTCAGAATCCAGGCCGCGCCGAGCTTTTTCAGGCCGAAAATGTTGGCGCGATGGTTCAATTCGCTCGGCATGATGCGATGGCCGCGGGCGTGGCGCGGGAGAAAAACCACTTCGCGCCCGGCCAGCTCGCCGGTCAGGAAATCATCCGAAGGCGATCCGAAGGGCGTTTTCACCTTGACCCATTTCTGCCGGGTCAGCCCTTCGATGTGATAAAGCCCGCTGCCGCCGATCAAACCAATGCGATGTTTCGTCATGGACGCACCATATATGGACCAGCCAGCGTGTTCAAGAATCTCCCTTGTTGCGGGTGGACGAGATAAAAGTGGGTTTTGCGGATTGGCGTTGTTTTTTGCGCACTCATTGTAGTCTGGCTGCTACAACGTCAAAAACCTCCATCTTCAGGCCCACCAACTTCAGGCCGCGCGGTCAATGCGAGACAAATGAAGGTCCTTGTAAAGCGCAACCTCACTCCTCCTGGAACCGTGCCTGTAAGGCTGCCCGCGTCAATTGTCCCGCAGTTTCGCTCCGCAGTCGGCGGTCTCGGCGAATTTGCAAGACTTTAAAGCGGCCCTCATGCGAAAGCGCCCCAAGCGTAAAACCCAAGAGTAAAAGGATTGACCACAAGGAAATCGATGGTAAGAGTGGGCGCATAAATACCGCGAGAAATTCAAAATGGCGCTGGAAGCCACCAGAACCGGAAGGCACGACGCCTGCCCTGCGAACTGATGAATGTGGAACGATCTGATCGGGTCATTGATAAAGACTGCAATCGGCGGGAGTTTCTTAAGCAAACTGTCGCGGGTGTGGGTCTGGCTGCGGCTGGGACGGCGGCATTCTCGCAGGACTCAGCGGCGAAACCTGAGATGCCGATGGTGCAACTCGGGTCGCATCGCGTCAGCCGGCTGATTGTTGGGTCCAATCCGATGCTGGGGTACTCGCACACGAGCGGGCTTTTGAGCCGGCTGATGATGGAATACTACACGCTGGAGAATATGGGCAAAGTTTTGGAACGAGGCCTTGAACTTGGGATCAATACATGGCAAACATCGGCGCACGAGAAGGTGGATAAAACGTTGGAGGGGCTGCGCAGTCGCGGACGCGATATTCAGTGGATCTTTCTTGCCAATAATGCGCACCTCCAGGATGCCGAGGCATTAAAAGAAGTGATCCAGCAGAATAAGCCGATTGCGGTCGTGCATCATGGCCAGGTAACCGACCGGCTTTGGCGCGAAGGCCAGGTTGAGAAGGCGCATGATTTTGTCAAGCGGGTCCAGGATTTGGGAATAATGGGAGGCCTGTCGTCGCACAATCCGGCGGTCGTTCGTCACGCCGAGAGCCATGGGTGGAAAGTCGATTTCTACATGACATCGTTCTATCGTGATTCTCGTTCACGCGAGGAGTTAAAGGCGCAACTTAACGAGGCGCCGCTGGGCGAGGTCTTTCTGGCGAGTGACCCGCCGCTCATGTGCGAGGCCGTTCGAGAGGCCAAGCGTCCCTGCCTGGCTTTTAAGATTTTGGCCGCCGGACGAAATTGCGAGCGCGCGGATCAAGTGGCCAACGCTTTCGAGTACGCTTTCCGGAATATCAAGCGCAGCGACGCCGTGATTGTGGGAATATTTCCGCGGTATGAGGACCAAATGCTGGAAAATGCAAAACTGGCCATGAAATTCTCGGCGTTAAGCCAGTAGCTAGCCAGGGACAGACCGTCGGAGTCACATGTGCCGTTTCAAGCAACGATGCGCTTAATGATTTGTTTGGGCGTAGCCGGACGGCAGCGGCCCCCCTCAAATTCTCGCTACGCTAATTTCACGGCTTCGAGCAGAGCGTCACGGCGGCATTCTGCCAGACGACGCTGCAAAACTTCCACAAGGGATTCTTGTTCCTCGACGCCCAATTCGTCGGCCGAATCCAATACTTGCGCAAAAATCTTCAAGGCTGTAAAGTATGCCCGTTCATTTCCGAATGCAAGTGCCAAGACCCTCAAGGCACCGGTTTTACCGGTTTCTTTTGGCGCGCGGCGGAACGCCGCGCTTCGGCCCATGGCGCCTGTTGATCGATAATAAACTTTGAACTTTGAGCTCGGCGGCTTAGTCTCTCCCCTGCCCGTGAGGTTCTTATCGCCAGCCGCGTTTTGGTTCGCCGCCACATTGCCGGTGGTGGTGGTGTTTTACCTGTTGAAACGCCGGCGTGTTGTCAAGTTGATTTCCAGCACGATGTTGTGGCAGAAATTCCTGGCCGAAACCCAGGCCAACGCCCCTTTCCAACGGCTGCGCCATAATTGGCTGCTCATCCTGCAGTTGCTCCTGCTCTTGCTGGCGATCCTGGCCTTGAGCCGTCCTTATTTCGCCGGACATACCACCTCCAGCGGTTTGCGCGTGATCATCCTCGATGCCTCTGCTTCGATGCAAAGCACCGACGAAGCCCCTTCCCGCTTCGAAAAAGCCCGCGCCGAGGCGCTCAAGCTGGTGGACGGCTTGAAGGACCAGGAGCAGATGCTCATTTTGCTGGCGGCGGGCAACACCGAAGTCAAACAATCGGCCACCGCCGACAAGACGGCCCTCCGGCGCGCGCTCCAGAACTGCCAAGTGACCGATTCCTCCACGCGCCTGACGGAGGCCCTCAAACTGGCCGACACTCTCATCCGCGACAAACATGACCCGGAAATTCATCTGTTCAGCGACGGCGCGGCGGGGGACCTGAGCGAATTCGAGAACAAAGGATTGCACGTCATTTACCATCGCATCGGCCTGCGGTGCGACAATGTCGGCATCACAACCTTGGACATTCGGGAGAATCCGGAAGATCACAAGGAGCGCGCCATCTACACCAGCGTCGTCAATTTCTCCACCAACGCGCAATCCACCTTGCTCGAATTGCTATTTGACAACGAGGTCGTGGACACGCGGCCCTTGCAAATACCGGCCGGGGAAACCTCCCCGCAGGTTTTCTCCGCTTTGCAGCAGCGCGACGGCATTTTCACCGTGCGCATCGATGCCAAGGATGACTTGGCCGCCGACAACCAGGCCTCGATGGTCAGCTTGCTGCCGCAGCCGACCAAGGTGTTGCTGGTCTCGCGCGGCAATCGGTTCATGGAAAAAGCCCTGCATGCCGCGGCCAATATCGAACTGACCGTGGCGCAGGACACCACGGACGGCGCGGAGGACAAGGACGTGGTGGTGCTCGATGACGTGACGCCTGCGATGTGGCCCAAACCCAATCTCCTGGCCATTCACGTGGCCAACACCAATTGGTTCGAAGGCGGCTGGACCAACGTCGAGTCCCCCGCCATCGTCGATTGGAAAAACACGCATCCGCTGCTGCGCTACATCAACCTGGACAACGTGCAGATCAGCGAAACGCTCGGGGTCAAGACGCCAAGTTGGGCGGTGCCGCTGGTCGATGCGCAGCAGACGGCGTTGATTCTGGGCGGGGAGATCTCGCACCAAAGAATCATTTGGATCGGCTTCGACACACTGCAAAGCACTTGGCCGTTGCGGATTTCCTTCCCGATGTTCATCGCCAACGCCATGGACTGGCTCAATCCCGCCGCGACCAAATCGCAGCAATTGATGCTGCATGCCGGCGAGCCGTTTCGGTTCGCGTTGAGCCAGCCGGTGGCGTCCGCCGAGGTCACGTTGCCCGGGGGCGCCAAGGAAACGATTGCGACCAGCGGGAACCGGGAAATTATCTTTGGCCACACGGACCGGCAAGGGACGTACCACCTGCGGGCCGGCACCAACGACATTGCCTTTTGCGTCAATGTTCTGGACGCGGCGGAGAGCAACACCAAGCCGCGCCAGGAATTGCAGTTGGGCAAATTC
>PLIU01000327.1:6716-14373 GCA_003140095.1 Verrucomicrobiales bacterium
CCTGGCGGTGGCCGGCGGCGCGCTGGCGGCGCTGTGGTTCGCCGGTTGCGCCAACCGCTGGCGCGGGCTCTTTTTGGCGGCGGCCGTGGCCGCGCTGGTGCTGCCGCCGTTCCTGGTTGTCAACTGCTGGATTGAATTGCTGGGAGAAAACGGAATCTGGCGGCGCTGGCTGCCGGTGAATATTTACACGCTGGGCGGCGCGATCTGGGTCCTGGCGCTGTTGAACTGGCCCATCGCTTTTCTCTTCGTTTCCGCCGCCTGGCGCCGTGTGCAGGCGGCCCACCTGGAAGTCGATCCGCTCCTGGAAGGCCGGTTTCTGCTGCGCTGGCTGTTGCTGCCGCTGGCGCGGACGGCGCTGGCGCAAAGCGCGATCTTGATCCTGGTTCTGGCGCTGAACAATTTCTCCGTGCCGGCCATTCTCCAGGTCAAAGTGTTTCCGGCGGAGGTGTGGGTGCGGTTCAACACGACCTTTGACTACCGGTCGGCGCTGGAACTGAGTTGGCCGCTGGTGCTGGCGCCGTTGATATTGGTGCTCTGCTTGCGCGGCGGCGACAACGCGTGGTCATGGCAGTCCAATGCCGCCACCGCGCGGGCGTTGCGGCGGCAATTGGGGGACGCCTGGCATCGCGGCGGGGCGGTCGCGGCGCTGGCGCTGGCGGGCTTTTCGCTGGGAATTCCGCTCTGGCAGTTGGCTGGCAGTGCCAAGACGTGGATCGAATTTTGGCCGGCACGGCTGGCGGGCCAATCGGCCATCCTTCATTCCCTCGGATACTCCACCCTTTCCGCCACCATTGTGGTCGCGCTGGCGTTGTGGACGTGGCGGGCGCGGCCGGATTCCGTGTTGTGGCTGCCGTTCTTCATACCCGGCGTTTTGTTGGGCATCGCGCTGATCTGGATTTTCAACCGGCGCGGCTTGAACGGCATTTATCAAAGCGCCGCCATCGTCATCCTGGCTTACGTCATTCGCTACGCCGCGTTGGGCTGGAACATCGTGGCGCGGGCCATTCGCGGGGGCGACCCAAGCCTGCTGGCCCTGGCGCGATTGGAAGGGGCCGGTTTTTGGCAGACTCTGCGCCACATTCACTGGCCGCAAGCCTCCGCCCAGGCCGGAGCCGCCTGGTATGTGACCTACCTGCTGTGCTTGTGGGACGTGGAAACACTGGTTTTGATCGTGCCGCCGGGAGGCGAGAGCTTGTCGTTAAGAATTTTCAACCTCCTTCATTACGGCCACAACCCCCAGGTCAACGCGCTCTGCCTGTTGCTGCTGGCGCTGGCATTGTTGCCGTTGCTGGCGGCGGCGGCCGTCGCCGGGGCGGGGTTGGGCTGGCGCGAAATGCGAAAATCCAGGCTGGCCGCCTGCGTCATGCTCTGCGCTTTGGCACCCTGTCTTTGGGCGGCGTGCTCGGTGGATGAGCGCAAGAGCGCGCCCATCGAGAGCAAGTTTTTCAGCCGCGTCGAGGTCATCGGCACGCGCGGCGCGGGGGTGGGGGAGTTGAACAAGCCGCGCTCGATTGCGCTTGACGCCCAGGACAATCTTTACGTCATCGATATGACTGGACGGGTGCAGAAGTTTTCGCCGGAGGGGAAATACCTCCTGGAGTGGCAGATGCCGCAGATCGAGAAAGGCAAACCCAAGGGCATGTGCCGCGACAAGGCCGGGGACATTGTCCTGGTGGAACCGCATTACTCGCGCGTCAACTTCTTTTCGCCTGAGGGCAAGCTGGTGGCGCAGTTCGGCGTCAAAGGGACCGAGGTGGGGCAGCTTGGCATGCCACGGGCGGCGGTGGTCAATTCGCGGGGCGAACTGTACGTTTGCGAATACACGGATTCGGAGCGGGTGCAACGTTTCACCGCGCACGGCGAGAAATGTCTCGGCGCCTGGGGACACCTGGGCGACAAGCCGGGCGAGTTCAGCCGCGCGGAGGGGCTTGGCATCGACGCGCACGACGATATCTATGTGGCCGATTCCTGCAATCACCGCATCCAGGTCTTTACCGGCGAGGGCCAGTTCCTGCGCCAATATGGCCGGGCCGGCTCCGGGCCGGGGGAATTCAGCTACCCTTACGACGTGCGGCTGGACGCGACCGGCTTGCAATTCGTGTGCGAGTTCGGCAACAGCCGCATCCAAATTCTTGACTCGCAGGACCAGCCGCTGGAGATGCTCGGCGGACCCGGCGGCGCGCCGGGGCAATTCAGCAATCCCTGGAGCATTGCGCTGGACTCCAAGGGCAATCTGTATGTGGCCGACGCGTTGAACAATCGCGTGCAAAAGTTCATTCGTAAATGAGTTTTCAGTTTTCCAATCCCATCTGGTTGCTGGCGTTGCCGCCGGCGGCGGCCTGGACGGTGTGGCTGTTCTGGAAATCCGACGTGCAGATTGGAGCGTGGCGGCGCTGGCTGGCGCTGGTCTTGCGCCTGCTGGTGGTGCTGGCCTTGTGCCTGGCCGCGGCGGGATTGCAATGGCGAAAACCGCAGGAGGGCATGACCGTTTATTACATGCTGGACCGCTCGCAAAGCATTCCTTCGCCGCAACAAGAGGCGGCCCGGACTTTCGTCAACCAGGCTTCCAAGACAAAAAAGGCCAACGACACCGCCGGCGTTTTGGTCTTCGGCGCCGATGCGGCGATTGAGACCCGGCCCAATTCCCAGATTGATTTGCGGCAAGTCCAGGCCGTGGTTGGCGTCGAGCGCACCGACATCGCCAGCGCCATCCGCCTGGGCACGGCGGCTTTTCCCGAAACCGGCCAGAAGCGGCTGGTGCTGATGTCCGACGGAAACGAGAACGTCGGCGACGCGATATCGGCCATGGCGGCGGCGTTGCCGCTGGGTGTGAGCCTGGACGTGGTGCCGTTGGGCACCAGCCGCGGCAACGACGTCTCGATCAGAAAATTGACGCTGCCCACGACAGTCAAGAAAGGGCAGACCTTCGACGTGAAGATTTTCGCGCAGGCCGATCAGGCGCAATCGGCCACCATCCGTCTTTATCTCAACGATGGCTCCCTGGGCGAACAAAAGGTGCAGTTGAACGCGGGCAAAAACCTCTTCACCTTTCCCCAAACGCTGGGCGAGCCGGGCTTTTACAAGTACGACGTGCAATTGGACGCGCCCGGCGACACCATCCCGCAGAACAATCACGCCACCTCCTTCGCCACCGTGCGCGGCAATCCGCGCGTGCTGATTGTTTCCAGCGATCCGCCCAAGGACGCGGAGCTGGCGGCGGCCCTGCAAACCGGCAAACTGGATGTCAAGACGACGGACAAATTCCCGCAGACGCTGGCCGAGTTGCAAAGCTACGACTCGATTTTTTTGTGCAATGTGTCCGCCGGCGATCTGGGCCTGGATTCCATGCGCCTGCTGGAAAGCGCGGTGCGCGATTTCGGCGTGGGCGTGGTGTGCGTCGGCGGCGATCAGACTTACGCGGCCGGCGGCTATCGCGGCACGCCTTTAGAAGCGATGCTGCCGGTGGAAATGGAATTAAACAGCAAGAAGGTGCTGCCCAACGGCGCGCTGGCCATTGTCTGCCATGCGACGGAGTTCCCGGGCGGCAATGCCTGGGCGCGCGACGTCGCTTACGCCGCCCTGGAGGCCCTTGGGCCGCAGGATGAAATGGGCATCGTGCTCTGGGATGGCGACAATCATTGGCTCTTCCCGCTGGCCAAGGTCGGATCCAAAACCGCCATGGGCCGAGCCATTGGCGGCATGAATCCCGGCGACATGCCCAGCTTTCAAGCTCCGATGGAAGCGGCCTACGAAGCCCTGGCCAAATCCACGGCCAGCCTCAAGCACCTCATCGTTTTCAGCGACGGCGATCCGGGCGCGCCGACTAAGTCGCTGGTGCAGGACATTGTCACACATAGAATCACCATTAGCACGGTCATGATCGGCGGCCACGTCGCGCCGGACACGATGACCACGCTGGCGGTCCAGGGGCACGGGCGCTTCTGGGCGGTGGATTCGGCGTCCGATCTGCCGCAGATTTTCATCAAGGAAGCCTCGGTCATATTGAAATCCGCCATCTTTGAAGAGCCGTTTAAGCCGCAGTTGAAGTCCACGAGCGAAATCGTCAAAGGCATCGGCGCGCAGGATTACCCGGCGCTGTTGGGCTACGTCTGCACCACCCCCAAAGGGCGCGCCGAGGTGCCGTTGGTCACGCAGAAGGGGGATCCGTTGCTGGCCCATTGGCAATACGGATTGGGGCGCGCCGTGGCCTTCACTTCCGACGCGCGCGCCAAATGGGCCGCCAACTGGCTGGGCTGGAGCCAATATCAGCAATTCTGGCAGCAGGTGGCCCAGTGGAGCTTGCGGCGCGTCGAGGCCGCCGACTTCACCACCGAGGTGGCCGTCGAGAAAGGGGAAGGCCACGTCAGCGTCGAAGCCATCGATGCCGACGGCCATTATCGCAATTTCCTCAACCTGCAACTGCTGGTCGTCAGCCCCAAAGGGGAAAAGCAAATCCTGGCCTTGGAGCAAACCGGCCCGGGCCATTACGACGCCACGTTCCCCACCAAGGAAGTCGGCGCGTATTTGATGAATCTGACGGACCGCGGCAGCGGCCAATCGCAGGCCCTGGGCTTAAGTGTCAACTATTCGCCAGAATTCGACGATTCCGGCCCGAACACGTCCCTGCTGCGGCGTCTGGCTGAGTTGGGTGGCGGCAAGCTCCTGAACCCGGAGACCGAGAATCCCTTTTCGCACGACCGCAAAGAAACGTTCCAGCCGCTGGACCTGCGCGATTGGCTGCTCAAGTTCGCCATTCTGCTTTTCCCCCTGGACGTGGGCGTGCGCCGCATCCAGATTGACCGCGGCGAATGGCTGCGCGCCACCAAAAAGCTGCGGCGCTGGCTGCTGCCCTGGCGCGGCGTCCCCCGCACCAAGGAGGCCGACGAATCCCTTTCCGCCCTGCTCAGCCGCCGCGGCCGGGTGCGTTCCGAGCGCACGGCCGTGGCGCCCAGTGCCGCATTGTTCGAGCCGGAGAAGCAGGTGCCCGTGCCCGAGCCCGGCAAGCCCGCGCCGCTGCAAGGAGGCGAACCCGGCCAGGCTGGCGAGGCGGGCGACAAACCGCCGCCCAAAGAGCAAGCCTCCGTCACCAGCCGCCTGCTGGACGCCAAACGCCGGGCGCAAAAGCGGACGGATAAGGAATAGGGAGGCGGCCCTTCGGCCTCCATGGAACCGCGCTCAGAAAAGCTGGTCCAAAGTCTGCGATGGGTTGCCTCTTGCTGGAAATGCCAACTTCCGAGGACTGATAAACATTAAGGGCGGACTGGGAAGGAAGGTTTCCTTCCGGTAAAACGTTGTTGTGTGAGTAAACAATAACAATGAACCGAAAGGAAACTATATGACAACGAAGTGGATGGCTGCAATCGATCTGCATAGCAACAATTTGTTTTGCGCGATCGTCGATAGGGATGGCAACCGGCTGCGCTCCCTGCGCCAGCAATGCGACGCGCTGGGGACGCGCCTGCGCTTGCTCGGCCCCGAGCGGGTGCTGGCCCGCGGCTACTCCATCACGCTGGACGCCCGCAGCGGCACGGTCATCCGCGCCGCCCGCCAAACGCGTCCCGGCCAGAAGCTCAAAACGCGCCTGCAATCCGGAGAAGTTCAAAGCGTAGTTGAGGAGAAAGGCTGAATCACGCAATTACCGCCCGCAACGGCACCAGCGGTTCAACTTCGCGCTCAATGACGCGGGCTTTTTCGAAACGCGCCAAGCGCAACTCGTAATCGGCCTGCGGGCCCGTCCACATTTCCGCGCTCGTGCCAAAATATCGCGCCAGACGCAACGCCGTGTCCGCCGTGATGGCGCGCTTTTCCAAAACGATTTCATTGATCCGGCGCGGCGGCACGTTCAAAGCCCGTGCCAGCGCGTTTTGTGAAAGCCCGCGCGACCTCATAAATTCTTCGCGAAGAATTTGGCCCGGATGGATCGGGGGCAACTTGTTCCTTTTCATAGCATTCAATGGTAATCCACAATTTCCACTTTAGCCGTTAGCCTTTAGTCTTGACTTCCTTCTCCGCCCATCGCAGCGCCCCTTCCAGTTGCGCCTCGTAGGCGTTGTCAAGCATATGTCCCATCCGCGGGCCGGGCGCCACCCCTAGCGCCAGCAAATGCCGCCCCTGCAAAATCGGCGGCGGCGGCTTGTGCCGGACCTCCAACTCGCGCGCGCGCGCTAAAAGTGTCTTGACAGTCTCCGGCGCTTCCGCCGGTCGCGGCGGGCGGCCCATGCTGTCGGCCGTCATCACCAGGCACAGGCCCTCGATGCTCTCCGGCGCCAGCCGCCGGGCCAGCCGCCGCACGGCCCGGTCGGAGATGATTTCCAGGTGGAACAAATGGTTTTGCACCAGCGGAATGACCCGTTGCCCGACAGCCGGCGGCGCGCCTATGCGCTCCAGAAAAATTCGCGCCGGCTCCACCCCGGCCGCCTCGTGTCCGGGCGAAACGATCCGCTCCCGGCCCTCCTTCACCGCGCGATGCGTCGCGGCCGGTTTGCCGAAGTCATGCGCCAACACCGCCAGCATATAAACTGTTCTTGACTCCGCCCCGGCCTCCCGCCAGTCGGGCAGCCGCGCCAGCGCGTCGCAACAATGGCCGGTGTGCGTGAAGACATCCCCTTCCGGGTGCCATTCCGGTTCCTGCTCCGTGCCGATCAACGCTTTGATCTCCGGGAAATGATCGATCCATTCCGTCTCGGCCAGAAAACGCAGCCCGGCCGACGGCCGCCGGCTGCGCTGGGCCCATTTGAACCACTCCTCCCGCACCCGCTCCACGGCCAACTCCGCGTAACTCCCCTTCATCCGCCGCGCCAGTTCCACCGTCTCCGGCGCCGCGCGCAACTCGAACCGCCCCGCCAACTGCATCCCGCGCAGAACCCGCAACGGATCTTCGTCAAACGCGCCGCTGGTGTGCCGGAGAATCCGTCCCTTCCAATCCGCCTGGCCGCCGAAAAAATCCCACACCTGGCCCGCGCGGGGATCGTACATAATCGAGTTGATGGTAAAATCCCGCCGCGCCGCCGCCTCGCGCGGTGAAATGGCCGGATCAAACTCAACCTCAAAACCCTTATGACCGGGGGCGACCTTGGAATCCTTGCGCGGCAGCGTAAAATCGAAACTAAGCCCGCTGTCGGTGGAAAGCTTCACGACCCCAAAAGAGCGCCCCACCAAATCCGTCTTTCCCCAGCGCCCGAGCGCGGCGATAAGTTGCTCGTAATCAAGGCCGAAGACCTCGACATCAAAGTCCTTGGCCGGCGGCAGCCCGGCCAAGGCATCACGCACACAGCCGCCCACCAAGTACGCCCGCTGCAATTCCGGCGTGCGCCGGAGGATTTCCTCCAATTCGGGCGGCACGAAATTCATGCAAATACCTGGGGCAGAGCGGCTTTCATAAAATAAAAGGCAAAATCGGCCCTCAGGCCTGGCAAGCTGGCGCCACCGGTTGAAAACTCCTGTTATGGTTTGACTGGGTTTGACTCGAAACGGTAGGGCGAGACAGCCCGCACAGCGGGCCGCTCTTAATTTGTTCCGTCTCCGTCCAGCCGTAACTCGATTTCTTGGAACAAAACCTAGGTTTGACCCGGTTTGATGGGGTTTGACCATGCGATGTTCCGCCGTCTCTTTCGTCACAGCAGAGTCCAATTTCAGCCAATTTCTCCCTCGGACAGGT
>PLIU01000002.1 GCA_003140095.1 Verrucomicrobiales bacterium
CGGGCAAGATGTTCCTGCCGCAGGTCGTCAAGAGTGCGCGCGTGATGAAGAAAGCCGTCGCCTGGCTGCTGCCCTTCATGGAAGAGGAGAAACGGGCCGGCGGGGAGAGCCGCGCCCAAGGCAAAATCCTCATGGCCACCGTCAAGGGCGACGTGCATGACATCGGCAAAAATATCGTCGGCGTTGTGCTGGCCTGCAACAATTACGAAATCATCGACCTCGGCGTGATGGTGCCGTGCGAGAAAATCCTCCAGACGGCCCGCGACCTGAAGGTCGATATGATCGGGCTGAGCGGCCTGATCACGCCTTCGCTCGACGAGATGGCGCACGTAGCCCGCGAAATGCAACGCGAAGGCTTCTCATTGCCGCTGCTCATTGGCGGCGCGACGACCAGCAAGGCGCACACCGCGGTGAAGATCGCCCCGCATTACGCCCAGACCGTCGTTCATGTGCTGGATGCCTCCCGCGCCGTCGGCGTGGTGGGCAACCTGGCCAACCCGAAATTGAAACCCGCCTTCGACGAGAAAAACCGTCAGGAGCAGGAAAAGTCCCGCCAGCAGCATGCCGGCCAGCGCGTCAAGCTGCTCTCCCTGGAAGAAGCGCGCCGGCGCCGGCCCCAATATGAATTCAAACCGGAGGAATTGGCGGTGCCAGAGTTCACCGGCGTGCGCCCGCTGTCGGTTCCGCTCGGCGAATTGGTTCCGTTCATCGATTGGTCCCCTTTCTTTCACACCTGGGAATTGCGCGGGCGTTACCCGGCCATCCTCAAGCACGAGAAACATGGCGCCCAGGCCACCGAATTGTTCGAGGACGGCCAAAAGCTGCTGCAGCGCATTGTCAACGAGAAATTGCTGGAGGCGCGAGGCGTTTATGGCTTTTTCCCGGCCCAATCGGTTGGCGATGACGTGGAACTTTTCGACGGCGACACGCGGCGCAAGGTGCTGACCGTGTTCCATTTTTTGCGCCAACAGATCGAAAAGCCCGACGGCCAGCCCAATCTCTGCCTGGCCGATTTCATCGCGCCCGCCNNCCGAAGCCCTGGCCGACCGCCTGGCCGAGGCCTTCGCCGAATACCTGCACCGGCGGGTCCGCGCCGAGTGGGGTTACGGGAAGAACGAGAACCTCACCACCGAGCAGTTGATTGAGGAGCAATACCGCGGCATCCGGCCGGCGGCGGGTTATCCGGCCTGTCCGGACCACACCGAGAAGTGGACGTTATGGAAATTGCTCGACGCTGAGAAGAGCGCCGGCATTCAATTGACCGAGAGCTGCGCCATGTGGCCCGCCAGCAGCGTCAGCGGCCTGTATTTTGCCAGCCCGCAATCCAAGTACTTCGGCGTCGGCAAGCTTGACCGCGACCAGGTGCAGGACTACGCGCGCCGCAAAGGCATGGAGTTGCGCACGGCGGAGAGATGGCTGGGGCCGAATCTCAATTACGATCCCGCGTGATATTTTTGACTTGGAATTCTTCGTTCAATCCGCCGTCTGTCGGGCGGCATGGCGGACAAGACCCTTTTCATCCCCATCCAGCGGCGGCCAAACCCGGAGGCCGGCAGAGGCGGCCAGCGGGCGCTGGCACGAGTTTGCCGCTTTGACGACGGACATCTTCAGTCGCCAATGGTAAACTTAGCGCGGCCCTGGCGCATCCGTTCCGCGTCAATTATGGATTCCATGCGGCGCAGGTCCTCCGCGATGGTGGTGCTGAGGATCAAATACTGGAAGTTGGTCCATTGCTCGATCTCGTCCCGCGCTGCGGCCAGGCGCTTCTCCAATTGCGCCGGGGCATCGGTGCCGCGGCGGCGCAGGCGCTCCTCCAATTCCCGCAGGGTGGCCGGCGTCAGGAACACCGTCACCAGCGCGTGCCGCAAATCGGCGTCGGCCGCCGCGCGGGCGCAGATGGTGGCGGCGCCCTGGACGTCGATGTTGAGCAGAACGTCCCGGCCCAGGCGCAGTTTGTCCAGCACCTGCGGCTTGGGCGTGCCGTAACACTGGTCATGGACACGGGCGTGTTCCAAAAACGCCCCGTCCTCGACCCGCCGCGCAAACTCCTCCTGGTCAATAAAATAGTAGTCCCGTCCCTCAATCTCCCCCAGGCGCGGAGGGCGCGTGGTGCAGGTGATGGCTCGGGTCATTTCCGGGTGGCGGGCCAACAGTTGCTGGCACAGCGTGGTTTTTCCGCCGCCGGAGGGGGCGGAAATGACAATGAGCAGCGGCGTCGTGGCCCAGGCCGGCGGTTCTGGCGGCACGGGGTTCATTCGACGTTTTGCACCTGTTCGCGGAATTTCTCCAACTCCGCCTTCAACAACACGACCTCGCGGGAGATGGCGCTGTCGTTGGCTTTGGNNGTGTTGACTTCGCGGTTCATTTCCTGGGCCAGGAAATCAAGCGTGCGCCCGACCGGTTCCTTCGACTTGACGCAGTCGTTGAATTGCTGGAAGTGGCTCTCCAGGCGAGTTAATTCCTCCGAGATGTCGGAGCGGTCGGCGAAATAGAAGACCTCTTTGACCAGGCGCTCGTCATCCAGAGCTGGGGTATCCAGGCGGGCGGCCTTGATGCGGGCCAGCAACTGCGCCCGATACTGTTGGGCGGAGCGCGGAGCCCGGCGCCGTACGCGTCGCACTCCGGCGCGCAATCGGGCCGCTCGCGCGACCAAATCCCTAGCCAGCCAGGCCCCCTCGCGTTCCCGCATCTTGAGCATAACGTCCAGGGCGGCGTGCAGAGCCTTGGCGATTGACGGCCAAAGATCCTCTGTCTGGGTGATTCCTTCCGCCGGTTGCATCACCCCCGGCGCGCGCGCCAGCAGGTCCAGCGTGATGCCGTTGGCCAAATGGAGGGACTTGGCCAGGGCGCGAAGTTCCCGGAGGTAGAGTTTGGCCAGGGCGGTATTGAGGAGCGATTGGCCGGCCGCGCCCGCGGCGGCGTGAACGGAGACCCGCACCGTCAATCGTCCCCGCGCCACGCGGCGGTTGATGTCATCGCGCAGGCGCGCTTCGAGCACTTCCAATTCGCGGGGCAAATTGACGGCGATNNGCGATTTCGGTCTGCTTGCGGTTGACCGAGCTGACCTCCACCGTCACTTTGAATCCGCGTTGCGAGCACTCGCCGCGTCCGTAGCCGGTCATTGATTTCATCGTTGGCCCATGATTAACGCGCAAGCGGCGCGGATTTGCAATGTCATTCCGGCTTTTAGCATTGAAACCAACCGGGGTCGCGATGTAAAAGTGGCTGTCATGACTTCGCTCCCATTGCACGAATTTCATCGGGCCGCCGGGGCGGTCTTTGGCGAGGTCAATGGCCAGGAAGTCGTCGCGCATTATGGCGATTGGCTGGCCGAATACGAGGCGTTGCGCGCTGGGGCGGGCATCCTGGATCTGAGTTTCCGCGGGCGCTTGTGCGTGCTGGGCGCGGACGCCCAACGCTTCCTCAACGGTCAGGTCACCAATAACGTGAAGGACCTTCAGATCGGCGAAGGCTGCTATGCCGCGCTGGTTTCCGCCAAGGGCAGGTTGCACAGCGATCTCAACATCTACCGCCTGGAAAACGAAATGCTTCTGGATTTCGAGCCGGGCCTGTCCGCGTCGGTGGCGCAACGACTGGAAAAATTCGTCATTGCCGAGGACGCGCAGGTGATCGACGCCGCGGCGCAATACGGTTTGTGGAGCGCCCAGGGTCCGAAGGCGGTGGAGGTTGTCGGGAGCCTTTCGCCGCGGTTCCTCCTTCCGCCCAAGGCGATGGGGTGGACGAAAGTGGCAGAGGCGGCGCCGGGAGACATATACTTGACTTCACTCTCCAGGCTGCGGGGCCAGGGTTTAGATTTGTTCGTGCCGGCGGACGCGATGAAGGAGGTGGCGGCGCGCTTGCTGGCGCGGGGCGGGCGCCTATGCGGCTGGCAGGCCCTGGAAACGGCGCGCATCGAGGCCGGCGTGCCCCGTTTCGGCGCGGACATGGACGAGACAAATCTGGCGCCGGAAGCCCTGGACACCCGCGCCATCAGTTATACCAAAGGATGCTACATTGGCCAGGAGGTCATTGCGCGCATTCGGACTTACGGCCAAGTGGCCAAGTCGCTGCGCGGGTTGCGCCTCGCCGGCGACGCACCGGAGGCGCCGGCCAGGGGGGCGAAGCTCTTTCTCGGAGACAAGGAAGTGGGCAGCATCACCAGCGCCATGTGGTCTCCGGCCTTGCGAGCGCTCATCGCCTTGGGTTATGTCCGGCGCGAGGCCAATCAGACGGGGACCGAACTGGAGGTGCGGACGGCCGGCGGAAAAGTTCCCGCGCGTATTGTCGATCTGCCCTTTGAACCTTGAAATTGCCTTGTCATTTGCGGACCGGTTTTCTAATCTGGGCCGATGAAAGTAGATTTTTACGGACACGTTCGGCAATACAATAACATCAAGAACGAGATTGATGCCAACCTTCAGGAAGTCATTCAAAGCGGGCAATTCGTCACCGGCCCGATGCTCAAACGGTTCGAGGGGGAGTTCGCCGCCTACAGCGGCACCAAGCACGCCATCGGCGTCGGCAACGGCACCGACGCGATCTGGCTGGTGCTGATGGCCCTGGGCGTTGGCCCTGGCGACGAGTGCATTACCAATGCCAACACCTTTTTCGCCACCGCCGAGGCCATCTGGATCGCCGGCGCGACCACCGTGCTGGTCGATTGCGACCCGAAAACCAAGTGCATCGACCCGGCCAAAATCGAGGCGGCCATTACGCCCAAGACCAAGGCCATCATTCCCGTCCACCTTTACGGCCAATGCGCCGACATGAAGGCGATCCGCAAAATCGCCGACCAACACAAACTGTTGGTCGTGGAGGACAACGCCCAGGGCATCGGCGCGCACGGCGACGGCTTCAGGATCGCGCAATGGAGCGATGCCACCGCCACCAGTTTCATCATCCAGAAAAACCTCGGCACCTTTGGCGACGGCGGCGCGGTTGTCACGAATAATTCGGCCCTCGACGCCCGCCTGCGCCAGTTGCGCAACCACGGTTCCACCGCCCGCAACGTCCACAGCTTCGGCTTCAACAGCCGGCTCGACGACATCCATGCCGCCATTCTCAGCGCCAAGCTCAAACACATCGATGCCTGGAACGATCTGCGCCGCAAGTGGTCCGCGCGCTACACCGCGGGACTCAAGGGTGTCAAACACCTCACGCTGCCGTACGAGGCGCCGGGCGGCCGCCACATATTTCATCTTTACGTTGTCGAAACCAAGGATGCGGCCAAGCGGGATGGGTTTTTAAAATATCTCAACGATACCGGCATCGACGCCAAGACCCATTATTCCATCGCCATTCATCGGCAGGCCGGGTACCCATGGGGCAAGCCCGCGCGCATCGCCGGCGCTTTGGCCAATGCCGAGTACAACGCCGCCGCCTGCATCTCCCTGCCCATGTTCCCCGAATTGACCGCCCAGGAGGCCGATTACGTCATCGAGAAAGTCCTGCAATGGGACAAAGCGCAATAACCGCCAATCATGAACCGCTACAAAGTCATCGTCGTCGGCATGGGCAAGCGCGGGTTGCATCATGCTGCCGCTTTTCACGCCAATAACCGCTTCGAGGTCGCCGGCATCTGCGACATCGACCAAGCCCGCCTGGAAGCCGCCGCGCCCAAATTGGGGCATCCCCAAATCAGCACCGACGCCCGCGCCCTGGCCCGGGCGGTCAAGCCGGACATCTTCTGCTTCTGCACGCTGCCGAACCTGCGCTCGGAGTTGATCCAGGCCGGGATTGAATGCGGAGCGAAATTGATCGCCTTCGAGAAGCCCGTCGCTCTGACCAGCGCGGAGGGCCTTAAAATTAAAAACATGCTTGACGCCGCTCAAATCAAAGCCGTCGTGAGCCATCAGCATCGTTACGGCGAACATTACCGGAAGGTGCATGACCTGATCGTGGGCGGCGCGTTGGGGCGCGTGCATACCGTTTATGGCACGGCCACGGGCTGGATGATGCACATGCTCAGCCATTTGATCGATTACACGCTCTGGTTCAATCCGGGCGCGACGGCGCAATGGGTCATGGCCCAGGCGGCGGGACGCGGCAAGCTGGCTGATTCCCATCCTTCGCCCGATTACATCGCCGGCTTCATTCATTTTTCCAACGGCGTCCACGGCGTCATCGAATGCGGAGCGGGCGCGCCGGACGTGCCGGAAGTCCCCTACTGGTGGCGCAAATGCCGCCTCGGCGCGCAGGGTGCCGACGGTTTCGCCGAAGTGATGACCGGCGGCGGCTGGCGGGCGGTGACCAACACCGGCTCCTCCGGTGGCGAAGGGGCGATGAATTACGACCTGGACATGCCCCCTTACGTGCAGGAAATGGCCGATTGGCTGGACGACGACAAAAAAGTCCACGCCTGCAACTTCCACACCGCCTGGGAAGGCTTTGAAATCATGATGGCCTTTTGCCGGTCCGTCATTGAAGGCGGCCAGATTGCGTTGCCACTGAGTGCGGGCATGGACGAAATCGCGGCCTTAAAGGAGAAACTGCCCGCGCGCAAAGTCCTCTTTTCCCTGCCCGAAAGCGCCAAAGAATACCCCGGTTGACCGATCGGGAGCGCGTCCGTGGAAGCGATCATACGTCCAGATGAGGATAGCGCCGCGTTCTTGGTGGCGCGGTTGGTGGCGCGGGAATTAAGGGCTAACCCATCGTTGGTCCTCGGCTTGGCCACCGGACGGACGATGGAAGCGGTCTATCGCATTCTGGTCCGCCTGCATCGTCAAGAGCACTTGGATTTTTCCCTCTGCCGCACTTTCAACCTGGATGAATACGTCGGCCTGGCCCCGGAAGACGAGCGTTCCTACCGTTATTACATGAACCGGCGCTTTTTCAGCCAGGTCAACCTCGACCAGCGCAACACGCATCTGCCCAACGGCATGGCGTCGGACTTGGAGGCCGAATGCCGCGAATACGAGCAAAAAATCCAGCGTTGCGGCGGAATCGACTTGCAACTGTTGGGCCTCGGCCACGCGGGGCACATCGGTTTCAACGAACCGCTTTCCGCTTTGCGCTCCCGCACGCGCGTCAAAGCGCTCAGCCCGGTCACCATCGAGCAAAACGCCGCCTTTTTTGGCGGCGCCCAAAACGTCCCGCGCCGGGCCGTCACCATGGGAGTGGGCACGATTTTGGAATGCCGCAGGTGCCTGCTGCTGGCCACCGGCCAGAACAAAGCCGAAGTCATCGCCAAAGCCGTCGAAGGGCCAATCACCTCGATGATTTCCGCCACCGCCTTGCAACTGCACGCCCGCTGCACGGTAGTGGTGGACGAAGCCGCCGCCGGCAAGCTGGCCGCCGCCGACTACTATCGCTGGATTTTCGCCAACGAACCGGAATGGGAGGAATTCCGGTAGATCTCAGGCGCTATAACACCGCGGCGATAAATCCAAAACATATACTTGACTGTCGGCGCCCTCCATCAAGGTTTGCTGCCGAAAGCGGCCTGGAAGGCGGGCGTTTGACGCAGTTGCGCAAACGTGGGGTCTTGGAACAAGTGTTCGCGCAGGTTGATGGTCTTCGGGTCTTTGGCGATTTCCGCCGCGTTCAGTTCCAGCGATTTTTTGAGCGAGGCCAACGCCTCCGGCACTGTGCCGCGGTAGCTCTGGATGACGGCCAGATTATACCATGGTTGCGAACTGGTGGGTTGGATTTGCGTTAGCCGCACGACCGCCTGCTCGCTCTTGGCCAGATTGTGCAGATGCAAATACCCATTGGCCACCGCGATCAGCACGCCCTGGTCCGCCTCGGCAGGGTTGAGCAACTTGTCCAAAATTTGTTCGGCGGCTTTGCTTTGGTCTTGGGACAGCGCCTGCTGGGTTTGGGACAGGCGCATCATCGCCTGCCCACTTTTGGCCGTATTGTGCAACCGCAAATATCCCTCGGCCACGGCGATGAGCGTGCCCGTGTCCGCGCCGGCAACGTTCAGCAACTGGTCCAGGAGTTGCGCGGCGGCGTTGGTCTGGCCGGCGGTGATGTCCTGCTGGACTTGAGCGACGGCTTGCCTGACCTGCTCGGCCGCGGGCAGGGCGGTTTTGCTCTTCTTCAATTGCTCAATATAGTAGCTGATTTGCTCGTTGTAAGGGTCCAGCTTATGGCAGGTTTCCAAAAGGAGAATAGCTTCGTCCACGCGGGGCGGGGGTTGGTTGAGCAGCAGGTTCATGAAGTGGAAGACCGCCTCCGGGCTGAACGGGCAATAGGCAAAGGCCTGTTTCAATGCAAACTCGGCCTCCTTGGCCACACGCGGCCGCTCCATCGCGCTGCGGGAATTCTGCGGCTCGGAGCGCCATTGGTAGATGCTGCTGGCAATGGAACTGCGCAGCTTGGAAAAGGCCTTCTGCGCGTCGTCATCGCGGACGAACTTCGCGTCGCCGGTGAAGTGGCTCAAGTCGTGCCGCAGATAGACGTCTTCGGCCCAGTCGCAAATTTGTTTGACAGTTGTGTCGTAGGTGATCCAGTTGCCGATGGTGCGCCGGGAGTACTCGCTCCAAAAAGCATGGTCTCTGTCAATCACATCCTGCGGCAGTTCCTGGATCGGATGCCGGTTGATCCTCATGATGACCCCGAACGGCTCCAAATACGGATACATCCAATCCAGCGGGAAACTTTCCTCCACGTAGAATTCATGGCGGGGGTTCCGGTCAAAAATCACCTTGGTCAGCAGGCCGTTGATGCTCATGACGGCGATCTGGCCGGATATCTGCAGGTGCCCGGCCCCATCCGGATGCACGTCTTCGTTGGGCTTGATCTGGCGCCGTTCATTGGGGAAGTCCAGGTCGTGCTGCATGCGCCGTTGCGCGTCGAGATAGTATTCGTTGAAGCACAGGGAGGAATCCTCGGGCGTGGGGGTGATAATTTCGGTGTCGGGATAGACCCCGCCCAGGCTCTTGACCATGGCATCCGGATACGCCTCCTCCAACATGCGGCGATTGAGGCGAATGACATTGTTGGAGGTCAGATTGCCTCCGGCGGCGGCTTCCTGGATCAACGGCGGAAGCTTGATGTCCTTGAACCGGTCGGGCGAGTACATATTCTCCCTTTCCAGCAAGCCATTGAAGTCCTTGGAGAGGTCGGACCGCACGGCGGCCTCATCCGCTTTGGCATCGACCGCGTGTTGGGTTTGCTGGCTCAACTTGCCGTAAAGGTACTTGGCCAGGGGGTCCTGCTGGCCGCCCTGGCACAATTTGGCGGCCAGACCGCGCGCGTTGAGGAATTGATCGGGCTTGAACCAGGACGTGCCGGTCCGGCGCCCTTTTTCGACTCGAGCGCCTATGCCCTCAAAAATGCCGTCCAGCCATCTGAGCCACCGGGCCGGGCCGTGGAAGAAACTAGGGAAGGTGTAGGAGAGGATGTTTTGGAAAAAGGGCGGGTCGATCTGCGCGTAGCGGTTATACTGGGCGCGGATGTAATCCAGGTAAGTGCCGTCGGCCAGCGCGTTTTGGGTGATGATATAGACATCGCGACGGTCGTAATGCTGGTCCTGCTCCGGTTGGCAATCATGCGGAATGAAACTTTCGCAGAAAATCGTGTAGGTGGGACAGAATCGACCGGGGTCCGTTCCGCCAAAAAGCACCGCATCGCGCGCCATCTCCGGATACACCATCTTGCCGTATGGGCCTGTGGCGGCGGCCTCGCGCAAGGTGGCGTCGTATGTCAGCTTGCCGTCCGGCCCCACAAAGGGCGGGGTAAACATATCGTGGCCGAACCAGTAGCCAAACCAGTGATTGCGCTGCTCGCTCTTGAACCAATGCGACATGCCGGAGTAAAGCGGCATCAGGGCAAAGAGCGCCAGCGTGATCCCCAATGGGGCGCGTTGGTTGTAGATGAACAGGGTCGCCAGAAAAATCAGCGTCATGCCTACCAGCATCAGGCTGGCAATAACTGCCGACCCGTACTGATGCGGCGCAAAAGACTGGGCGATCCAATGCGGCAGGCTGGACAGGCTCATCTCATCCTTCCCCTCCAGGCCGAAATAATTCACAGCCGTCACCGAGAATAGCGAGTAAAGGGCCAGCGCCACGGCCACGCCTGCCCCGACAAAGCCCCAGCGGCGGAACTTCTCGTAATGGGTCGCCATAAACGCGGCCGTCAAGGCCATCCCATAACCAATCAAGATCGCCACCACCGCGTGCGAGGCGGTGAAGAACACTTTCACCAGATCGGCGCTTTGGCGGTCGGGAGTCGGGTTCAGGAAGATGGAGAGCATGACGCCCAGGAAAGGATAGATGGCGGCGACGGAAATGATCCAGGCTCGCTCTCGTTTTTGCATTTTGAACAGGAAAAACAACGGCAGCAACGCAAAGAACATCGCTACCAAGCTATAGGCGTCGGCCAGACCCGTGAACAACATGCTCAATTCAGTCATGAAATGCGCGGGATCCTTGAAAACATCGGTCGGATTGAGTTTGTCGTACTGGCCGCGGCTCAAGGCGTGCAAAAAGCCCTCGGCCGTGCGCGGGTAGCCCCATTCCATGGGCGGGTTGGTCATGCCGGAGACGGCCTCGTAAAGATAAAAGCACGCGCCCCCAGTCAACAATCCGAACGAAGCCAGCGTGGACTTCCATTCCGTTAAAAGGCCGTTCGTTTTGATGGTCAGATAGACGCACGCAGCCAGCGAGCACAAGCCTACGCCGTTAAAAATCTGGAACACCATGCGATTGGTGGTGTCGAAAGCGCCCTGCATGTGGGCGGCGTGGGCCGCGAATCCCAGCAGATAGCAAACGCTATTCAAAAAGAACATGTCCCGGCCCAATTTCGGTTGGCGGGCGGTCACGCCAATCTCGATGCCCATGATGGCCATCGTCAGCGTCTGGTGAATGGTCGCGCATATTCCCAAGAAGAAAAACGCGGTGAACAGATAGCGTCGCTGGTGGGGCGCATAATTCCACCGCATGATCAACGCCAGCACCAGCAGCATCCACGGCACCCCGAAAAGGGAGATGCGGTTGATGACTACCGACTCTTTCCACATCGAACTGCCCAAGCCCATCATTAGCCCGGCGACAATGCCCGAAACCACGCAGATGGCCCCCTCCCATTTGCCGGTCATGTTTTTCAATTCCTCTATCCCTTCCATCAACATGCTGCTGCCGCGCGAAACGATCAAAGACAGCACCCCGCAGGACATCGCCGCCGTGCTCGCCTCCGCCAAGGCCACGCGCCAGGCGATGTTCTTGAAGGGCACCAGCACCGTCCAAAGCCAGGTATAAATGGTCCAAAACGGGTACCCCGGCGGATGCGGGATGCCCGCATAATAGGAGGCCGTGCATAGCTCCCCGGAATCCTCCAAGGTCACCTGCGGCGCCAGACAGATAAAATAAATCACCCACACAATCGCAACCGTAGCGAGCGCCGTCAGCCAATCCAGCCGCCGAAAGAGCGGTGGCACAGGGCCTTGCGCGGGTTGGGCCAACGGCGCTGGTTTGGCGGGCGCGGTGGCGGCGGCTTTGGCAGCCGGGGCGGCGTCGCCTTTAGTCGGCGCGCCCTGAGGCGGTCGAGATTTAGAATTCATCAGTTACATCACATTGACCGGCATACATTCACCGGACTAGACACCGCAAACGGACCATTTGTATAAGAGCCTTTGCCCCATTGGGCAATCAAGAAAAGCGACAATGTTTCATGGCCCCGAATCATTAGCCTCTGCGGGGGAGCGCGGTCGTCCTTGTCGCGCCGACTTGTCCGCCAGAGGCTTGGCGGCGGCGAAAGCCTTGGCGGGCGGCGGAAGCGAAGACCACTAAAGGTAGGGCGAGACAGCCCGCAAAGCGGGCCGTTCTTAATTTGTTCTGACTCCGTCGAGCCGTAACTCGATTTCGCTTGGCCGGTTTGACTGGTTTGACTGGTTTGACTGGGTTTGATCCGGTTTGATCCGGTTTGATTTGGTTTGA